>NZ_JAFCXH010000015.1:0-174738 GCF_049898225.1 Pseudomonas sp. DSP3-2-3
CGTTATTACAACTATGATCGAATCAAGATGAAGCTGGGCGGGCTAAGCCCTGTAGCGTACAGGGCCCAGTCCGCGATAGCCTAATCAACAGCTGTCCAACTTTTGGGGCGCACTTCACGAACCGGTAGGAGGGAACTTGTCCCCGAAAAAGCCACAGCCAACCTCAATCTGCCTTCCCCACCTTCATTGCATGAGCCACCGTCATCGAGGACAAGTCCTCTCCCACCAGGAGTACGCGTTGCTTTTGGTGGGAGAGGACTTGTCCTCGATGAGGCCTGCCAGCCGATATTTATATTTTATATTTAACATTTTGGCTTGGAACTAATCCGAATATAACAAAAGCAATTTATCGTCAGTAAAAATAATCGCTAAATAAATGAATAAACAGGTAGTTATAATTATTTCCCACAAGAAAGCATGCTATATTCAGGCTCCTCTGATAATCCCGATTTTGACGCGTTGCGTGACGTCAGGATTATTTAACTAATGGATTTAGGAATTAAAATGGCTGCCTCGACGTATTTTGATCAGGTTCAACAACTTTATATCGCTTACTTTGGCCGCCCGGCTGACACGGTAGGTCAAGCCTATTGGGCCGACCGAATCGACGCCGCCAATGGCAGCATCGCTTCCGTTATTGCCGGTTTCTCGGCCTCTGCCGAATCGGTTGCCTTGTTCGGCACCGCGACCAGCGCGCAGAAGGTTACCGCCATCTATCAAAATGCTTTCGGCCGTGCGCCTGAAGCTGCAGGCCTGGCTTACTGGGTCGCACAATTGGACTCGGGTAAAGTCTCTCAGGCCCAGGCTTCGTGGACCATCCAGCAGGCAGCCGGTCCTGGCGATGCCAGCGCTGTGAACAACAAACTGATTGCCGCCAAAGCCTTCACCGCGCAGATCGACACTAACGCTGAAATCGCCGGCTACAACGGCGCCGCCGCTGCTGCCCTGGCACGCACTTATTTGTCCAAAGCCGATGCGACCTACGCGTCGATTGCCAACGTGGCGGTTGATTCTATTGCTGCGGTGGGGACTGCCACGGGCACGGCGGTAGTAACGCCGGTTACCCCAGTCACCCCCTCTGCCTTTACTGCGACGGTTGCCAACCATGTAGCGACTTTCGGCGGCACTGCCACGGGTGATATCTCCGTAGCCTGGGCCGCTGGTGTAGGCGTATCGGACGCTACATTCTCCCGTGGCGGTAATGTTGCAGTGCCCGTGGCTGGCGTAACTTCGGTCGCGCTTGCTTCGACCGACGTCCTGGCTGGTTCAGCGGCCACGCTTGTTGGTTTGACCGTTACCGGCACTGGCGGCGTCAAGTTGACCGACACCGCTGTGGCGTTGACCACCAAAACGTTCGCCGCAACCACCTCGTCGGATGTGTTGACGGTTACAGGGGCTACTGCGGGCGCTGACCTTTCGCTTTTGACGGGTTTTGAAAACATTCACCTGTCGGGCAGTTCCACAATAATCACCATTGCTAACGGTGCGGGCACGGTGGTCGACACGTCCGCTGCCGTTATTGTGACCTTGGGTGACCTTGGTCAAGTATTCAATGGCAGTGCGGGCGACGACACCGTTGTAGGTGGTTCGGGTAACGACACTATCTCCGCGGGTGCCGGTGTCAATACACTAACGGGCAATGCAGGTAACGACACTTACAACATTGCCAACGGTTCCACCAATGTAATTAACGGTCTTTCCACCGGTGATATTTTGGTTGTTGGTACGGCTGCGACTGTAACCGCTAGCAACATAACGGACTTTGTCGCAACATCGGCTACATCCAATGCGGGCACCGTGACGCTGAACGCTGGCGTGGCCGTTTCTACAATCAACCTGACCGCTGCCACTGGTGCTAATGGGTTCACGGTTGTAGGTGGTGCTGGGGCCGATATTATTACTGGCTCGTCCAAGGCTGACGTTATTTCCGGTGGTATTGGTGCTGATGTTTTGACCGGTGGGGCAGGTGCAGATACTCTGACGGGCAATGCTGGCGCTGACCATTTCGTGATCGGTAATACTGATTCGGGCCTCACGGTATTAACGGCCGATCACATCACTGACTTTGTGGTGAGTTCAGACAAGCTCGTCCTGGGCGTAGCGGCTACCAATGGCAATACCACTATCGTGGCTGCTGCTGCAGCAGATTTCGGCGCCGCCTTGATAGCGGCGAACGCGTCGTTCGCACTCGATACTAACGGGAATCAAGAGTATTACGTCGCTAACAACGGTGTTGATACTTATGTGTTTGTGGACAATGGTGCTACGCACTCTGTTGCAGATCAGGTGATCGTTTTGACCGGCGTTGTAGGTATGGCGGTTGCAGACATCGCTGCTGCATAACATCACTGATATCGGTAAAAAACCCCGCTGCCCGAAAGGCCAGCGGGGTTTGTCGTTTTTGCCTGATGAAATTTCTTCGGCTATGCCACCGCCATCGAGAACAAGTCCTCTCCCACAAAGACGGCGCTGAACCGGCAGAAGGGGATTTGTCCTCGATGACGCCCGTTTGGCTGTCGGTCGGCCCGGAGGCAGTTACAGCGCTGTTGTCGTTGTTGATTGCGCAAGTGCTACGCGTGGCGCGGGCCTTAAACTGCGTTTACGCGCCAAGGCATTGCCCAACCGCATGGCGGGTTGCTCGATGTATCGATAAGTCAGCGACGAAAGGGCGATTGTTCCCGCCAGGGAAGCCAGCATGTAGGCGCCTGTCGGCCAGCCTTGCAGCCACTGGACCTGACCGATTTGCGCCAGCCACGACAGGGTGTAGAACACCACCGGATGGAACAGATACAGGGAATAACTGATGGTGCCGAGCCATACCAACCAAGGCGTTTTGACCTTGCCGTAAATGGCCAGCCCGGCAAAGGCTGCGACTCCCAGCGCATAGGGAACAAAGAAGTGCAGGATTTTGATGTCCGCATTCACCAGCAGGTAATACGCCACGGCAAAAACAGCCATTGCCGACCAGACGCCGATAAAACCGAAAACTGCTAAACGTGTCAGCACAGGCATTGGTTTTTTGTCATACCAGATACGGAACAGCGCGCCCCAGAACATTACTCCCAAGTTGAGCGCGAGTGTCGACAAGGCAGGTGGCAAGGTAAAAGGCGATATGTGGCCGATAAACGCCAGGCCTATCGGCAATAGACACAGCGCACTCGATACAACGACCAGCGCGCACAAGACATAGGCCGAGTGCAGCCATCCTTTCAGAAACAGCATCACGCACAGGCTATAAAAGACCAGTTCAGTTTGTAGCGTCCAATACTGACCCTGAACAGAAGTGAACCCCAGCGCCTCTTGCACCATGGTCAGGTTCCAAAAGACGGTCGCCAATGAAATTTCCTTGCCCCACAGGTACCAGAAAGTCACGAGTCCGAAAGGAATGGAAATCCAGTAAATGGGATAGAGCCGGAACAGTCGCTTGATGAGGAATTCGCGGCACGCCCCAGGCTGCCCGGGCTTGAGGCTTGAGGGGATGACGAAGCCGCTGATCGCAAAGAAGATAACCACGCCCAATCTGCCGAAATCCGCGAAGTGGGAGATGTCGTTCAGTCGATCCTGAAAGGAGGGGGCGGCAAACAGGACAAAATGCTCACTGGTGTGCATCCATATCACCAATATCGCCGCTATCGCTCGAAGGCAGTCGATATGCGCAAAGCGCGTATTTTGGGGCGTCATGAGGAGGGCAATCCTTGCTCTGCATTTTTTATGTACGTGAGTGTATCTGCCTTGTATCAATCTGGTAATTAAACATTGCTTCATGCAGGCGCATCGAGACGGCTGTGCTTGATTGCGAAAACATATGCGTAGGGAAAAACTTTCGAATATTTAAAGTCCGATTGGAATTCAGCCAGTTTTTTTACGTGCAGGGGGCCCCCGGCATGGTAGCCATCGCGTCTGTAACGGCCGTTTCACCCACCGCCGCCGATGGCTCCTACAAAGTGAGCGATGTCATCAGCATCCAGGTGGCTTTCAGTGGCCCTGTGGATGTCACCGGTTCACCGCAGCTTGAGCTGGCATTGGGTTCGGCCCGCAATGCTTCGTTTACCGGCCTGGGTGGCAGTGCTGGTGATCGATGCAACCGCAAAAACCGCGACCTTGACCCTGACCACGCCCGTCACCGCAGGCCAGAGCGTTACCGTCGCCTACAACGACCCGACTGTTGGCAACGACATCAACGCCTTGCAGAACGCCGCCGGCACCGATGCCGCCAGTTTCAGCGCCACGGCGGTGACCAATAACACCGCCTTCGTCACCCAGCTGTATCAAAACGCGTTTGGCCGTGCGCCCGACGCTACAAGGCTGGCCTTTCACGTCGCCCAACTGGCCAAGAACCCTGGCGCTACTGGGCTGGCCAGCGTGATCGCCGATTTTGTGGACTCGCCGGAAATGGCGATCAAACTCGCAGGCGTGGTGGATCAGGGGATTGCGTTGTACGCCTGACCCACTGCTATCGGGGACAAGTCCTCTCCCACCAAGGCAACGCGCATTGAAGTGGGAGAGGACTTGTCCTCGATGACGCCTTCCCGGACAAGTCCGGTCCTACCGGGCCTGCGCAAACCGGTAGGAGGGGACTTGTGCCCGAAGAGGCAAGCTTGGCCAACCTCAATCTGCCAGGCTCGGCTTCGTTGCCTGTGCCAATGCTTCGAGGACAAGTCCTCTCCCACCAAGGCAACGCGCCCTGTGGGAGAGGACTCGTCCTCGATAAGGCCCTCCCGGTAACCTCAATCTCAGGCGATTTTCAGTGCTTTGAGGATGACCAGCGACTTCTCGGAAAAGTCATCGGCCTGGGCGGTCAGCTCAGCGAGGTTTTCTTCGGCGCTGCTCAGGGCTTTGCCTTCTTTCATGATGCTTTGGCCCTGACTGGCGAGGATCTGCCAGGCATGTTGCGCCCATTCCGAAGGCTGTTTTCTGCCTTGCTTGAGGGCCATCAGAAACAGCTGTTGAAAGCGGCCCACTGACACCCCGCCACCGGTCACCGGGCTGGCCAGGGTTTCAATGCGGTTGTCGAACCGGGCTTGCTGGCACAGATGCAGGTTCAATGCGGTGCAGCGTGTCTGCACCTGTTTCTCGGCCGCTTCGCTCTGGCACGGCGCCACGGCGCCCATGCCGATCAGTACGGCGATAGCTTGTTGCAGGGAACCATAGAGAGTCGCGGGCAAGGCGGTTGCCAGCTGACGCATGGTTTTGGGGGCATAAGCCTTGGCCGCCAGCGCCTCGATCAGCGGGCCGTAGGTTTCGGCTTGCAGGGTAGCTTCGCCCACGGCTCCCGTGACTTTGCTGGGAACGCTGTCTGCCAGTTGCAGCAGTACGAAACGCGTATCGAGCAAACGCTCGCGCTGTTCGCTCGCTGATAATCGGGTGGCGCCACGCAGATACAAGTCTTTGCGAAACTGCTGATTGACGAAGTAATCCCGGGCCTGCTCGCGCATGATCGGGTGTTCGATGCCTTGCAGAAACGCCTGGCCTTCGGCACCCAGGTTGATGGCGTCCACCGAGTCCAGCGGCACGGCCGTGGCGGCGTAGTCGAGCTTGCTGCAAGACAGCGCATCCACTACGTCAGTGAAGTACATGCAGTTCCAGTCACGATTGAAATACTCATGGGCAACGTACTGACGATTTTGCCCCATCACACCCTTTAGCTTGGCGTCCAGGTTTGGCACCGCCTTGGCGTATATGGGTTGGGCCGCCAGCAGCGCCTCGGAGAATTTTAGTGCCGCATCCACTCGCTCGGCAGCACCGGTCGATGTCGCGGCAAAGCGGTCGTGCAGGGTAAACAGCTGACGCAGCGGCGCGGAAGGCGACCAGCCAGGGAAGCAGTTGTAGCTGATATAGAGCACACCGCCGGGTTTGAGGTAGCGACGGGCAAACTCGGCGATCAGTTTTTGATTTTCGCGGCTGACCCAGGTCCAGATGCCATGCAGGCTGATGCTGTCGAATTGCGGCAGGTCATCACGGGCCAACAGTTGCTCGAAACTGTCGTCATACAGCCGCGCGCCGTTGGTGTAACTGTTCGCCAGTGCGTTGGCATGCGCCGCATGGGCAGGGTTGAAGTCCGTAGCCACGTAATGGCCCGGATTGGCCGCCGCATGGATATTGACCGAGACGCCCTGGCCGAAACCTAATTCGCAATGCTGGGGGTTGGGACTCTCGACACTGGCAAAGCCATTCAACAGCAAACAATAGCGCTGGAAAACCGGATTGATTTCCCGGTAATAGCCGTAGGTGTAACCCACGTCCGTAAAATAACCTTCGTTCCAGGCTCCGCTCATGACTTGTCCTTAAATATTGAGAATGAGAGGTTTTCTTATAAAGGGGACGGGCAGCGTGCCACAAGAAAAATTGTATCTACCACCTTCGAGGACGAGTCCTCTCCCACAGAGGCGCGTTGTTTGGTGGGAGAGGACTTGTCCTCGAAGCATTGGCTCAGGTAACGAAGCTCTGTCAGGCAGATAGAGGTTCGCCGGGCGGGCCTCTCGGGGACAAGTCCCCTCCTACCGGTTTTGCGCAGATCCGGCAGGAGGGGACTTGTCCTCGAAGGTGTCACCGCGTATTCATCCCTTGCATCTGTCTGCCGATACAGTGGCGATGCGCTCATCCAGTCCGAATGCAATGGTATTTCTATGGTCTCCACAGTTACTTCTTATACGGACATGCGCAACCGCGCCTTGGCGGGTGAGGGTTACGATGGGGTGGTGATGGTTTCGGTCGCCGGTTATTACGGCACCGGGGTATTGCTGTATGACGGGCAGGCGATTCTGACCGCCGCGCATTTGTTCACCCACGGCAGCACCGCTGCGACAGTAAGGTTTGAGACCTCCGCAGGTACTCAGACGATGGCCACCAGCAAGGTCAGCGTCATGAACTATGACGCGGCCAATACCAATAATGATCTGGCGATTGTCTGGCTCACG
This sequence comes from Pseudomonas sp. DSP3-2-3, assembly GCF_049898225.1. Classification (NCBI taxonomy): domain Bacteria; kingdom Pseudomonadati; phylum Pseudomonadota; class Gammaproteobacteria; order Pseudomonadales; family Pseudomonadaceae; genus Pseudomonas; species Pseudomonas sp. DSP3-2-3. The sequence goes on from NZ_JAFCXH010000015.1 coordinate 6,918, forward strand.
GGACATGCGCCGGTGGCGGCCAATCGCTACGAGCTGTACCGCAGCAGCGATGAGATCGGCAAAACCATGACCATGGTTGGCTACGGTCAGCCGGGTACCGGTGACAGCGGTGAGTCGCTGACGTACGCCGCCGCGCCGATCCGCCAGAAGGCCAGCAACCAGTTCGATGCTGATACGGCAACCCTCAAGGCCGCACTCGGCTCGATCATGAGCTGGACGCCTGCAGCCGGTACTCAGCTGATCGCCGATTTTGATAACGGCACCACGGCGCAGGACGCCTTGGGGCGCTTTCTCAATGTGCAGAGCACCGGGCTGGGCCAGGTTGAGGGTTCAATTTCGCCGGGCGACAGTGGCGGTCCGGCATTCATCAACGGCAAGGTGGCGGGCATTGCCAGTTATGTCACCAGCCTGAGCCAGGGCAATACGCATCCGGACATCAACGACACGCTGGACAGCAGCTTCGGCGAAATCGCTGCCTGGCAGCGGGTCAGTGCTTATCAGCAAGCGATCGACCAGACCTTGCGCGCCAATTACGTCAGCGCGCCGACCAAGGCTTCGGAAGTCAAACTAGCCGTGACCGAGGGCAACAGCGGCGTCGTCGATGCGTATTTTTTGCTGGAATTCACCGGTGTGCGCAGCAATGCCAACCAGGTGCTGAGCGTGGATTACACCACCCGCGATGGTACGGCCAGGGCCGGGGAGGATTATGTAGTGACCAAGGGCACACTGATTCTTTATCCCAACGAGAACCAGGCAGTGATCCCGGTAGAGATCATCGGCGACACCAGACCCGAGGCGAATGAAACCTTCTACCTGGATGTAAGCAACCCGGTGGGCGGCAGCTTCGGTACCGGCGTACTGGTCCTGACCGGCATGCGTACGATCGTCAACGATGATGTGTTTGTGTTTGTGTAGGTGGCAGGGGGCAGGCTCAGCGCCGTGGCTTTTAGCCTTGCTTGAGCAGGGTTTCGACATTGCACAAAGCCATGACGGCCATCTCGGCGGAAAAGCCATAGCTGTTGACGAAGTACTGCTGACGAAGGCGCTGCCGTGCTTTTGTCTGGGCAGCCCAAAGTGTGTCATCGGCGAGCAGTGCGGGCAGATTCCAGCGCTCTTGCTCATCGACATTAATGATCTCTTCGCGCAGCAGGACATCCGGCGAGCTTTCACCGGTCATGGCGCTCTGTTCGGCGCCGGGGACGTTCAGCAACAGCAGGTTCTTGTCCAGATACAGGGCACCAAACGACGTGCCGCCGTAGTCGCACACCACGTAATCGGCGCAGCGGAACAGGTTCAGGTTGTCATAGACCGTGACGATCACGGCCGTGAAGTCATAACCGTCGAGAATCGCCAGCACGTGGGGTTCGGCTTCAACTGACAGCGGGTGAGTCTTGACGATCACGTTGTAATCGCTGCACAGCGCGGCCATTGCGTCGGCAAAACGGCTGATCGACGATAACTCCAGCCAGCTCGGCAGCCAGAGCACGGTTTTCTTCGCCGGGTCGAGGGTCAGCCCCGGCGGGCTGACGCCCAGCAGCTCCGGTTTACGGAAGTACTCGTCATAACGCGGATAGCCCATCTGAAAGGTCACGGCATCGCAGCACGCTTTCAATTGCTTGGGCTCCCAGGGCCCGAAGCAGAGGATCAGGTCGTAGTGGCTGTTCCAGGCAGCGAAGTTGTGTTTGGCCGCGCCCAGGGCGTACATGAAGCGCACCTGAATATTGCCCAGTGCCTTGATCAGCGGCTGATCGCCGTGATCGTACATGCTCACGTTGGAGACCACGATGTCGTAGCGATGCCCGATATTGAGGATGCTCACGCTCTCGAACCAGCGGTAACCCAGCGCTTCGGCCAGGGCTCGGCTTTTGGCGCGCTCTTCATCGGTGCCGTGGATCACGATGTCGAAGCTGTCTTCGCCCAGCAGCCGCCATATTGCTTGATAGTGATTGAACATCTCGGCGACATGGACCATGAAGGCGATGGGCCTGAAGTCTCTGGCAAGCAGTGCCTTTACGCTCATTTTGTTGCCCCGTTGAATGCATTCAGCGTCGTGATCAGATGAGTTTGCCCGGCGTCGCTGAGGGTGTGATAGAGCGGTAGCGACAAAATCTGCTGGTTCAGCGTCTGGGTTCGCTCGACATCGAGAATCTCGCCAAACAGGTGCGCGCCATGCTCCATCAGGTTATTGACACAGCTTTGCATGTTTCCACTCGCTCATTGTTGCTGGTAGTACTCAAATCCTGTTATCGGCGGGCCTGGGTGTAAATGAAGGCGAATCAAGAATATTAAATAGTGCAAACCGCCCTGCAGGCATTGCCAATCCTGGCCTTGTGGACAGAGCTGGCGCTGATCGCCACTATTTGCCATCGACACGAATAGGAAGTAGAGACGGGCAGGGAATGATCACTACTGATAGAGAAAAAGATCTTCAGAAGAATCTACCTCTCCCCATTCTTCTGAATACGCAAGGGCGTGTATCGGGATCTTACCCGCATCAATGACCTGCTGAAGGGTGTTGGTCATATGCACTTTGTCACACTGCGTCGGGGTTAACGCTGAGCGAAGCCGGACTATTTCTGCCCAACTGTCGGGTGTGAGGCGCAATAGCCCCATGTATTGGCCCTGAATATCGTCTACAGATGTGGGCTTGTTGCCGATTTCGGCCAACGTGTTGGCTGGTGTCAGGCGGAAGGTTTCGGCATCCAGTAATGGATTGCCGAAACGCTCTGTCCACAGTTCCAGCCAGTTCGGGTCATACGTCACCGCCAGGGCAGCCTTGCTCGCCATAAGCGACAGAACCGCTGCCGGGCTGTAGAAAATATCGGAATAGCTGACGATGCATGGTTGCGCCTGTAGCCAACTGTCGGCACACGCCAATGACGACACCATATTAGTGTCTGCCCAGCGGGCGTTATGAAATTCAACCAGCCCTTGGTCTGCCAGCAACTCGCGCTTGTAGCCCGTGACGATGGCGATCTCGGAAATACCTGCACCGCGCAGCGCCGCAAGTTGCCACTCCAGCAGCGTCTTGCCGCGCAACTCGACCAGGCATTTTGGACGTTCGTCAGTAAGGCTTTTCATGCGGCTGCCACGGCCGGCAGCCAGAATAATGGCTTTCACAACAGTTTTACCTCATGAAATCTCGAACAACTGCTTCAATCGATGAACGTCGTGTGCGGCAAAAGCCTCTTCGCGTTCCGGATGCCACATCCAGCCTTCCCAGGGCAGGCTGAGGTGTCGGATGGCTTCTATTTCGCCATCTTCACTGCGCGCCAGAACCGCAAATTCCTTTGGGCAAGCGGCCAGAGAAAAACCGTGATAGCTGTTCACGTCAGCAATTATTTGCCCGGACACTTTATGCCGCGTCCGGACATGACCTGTAACAGGTTTCAGCTCGCCGCCTGCGCACTGCGCGATCATCTGCATGCCCCGGCAAATACCGAGTACTGGCAGACAGTGGGATCGTGCATGGTCAAGCAAACGGGTTTCGGTCAGATCACGTGCGCGGCACTGGCCGACGTCGTTGCCTCCCGAAAGCACAATAGCCTGCGGCGCTACCGCGTTTAGCCACTCATGCAGGGCATCATCAGTCTGCTCGCCGTCGAGTGTTTGCAGGGCCAATATGTTGGGCACCGGCACTGGTAAAAGGCCGGCGCTTAGCAGAAACGTGATCAGGCGCTGGTCGAGGGCGTCACGGCTTTCATCTCGCTCAGGAAATACGTCCACACGCTGGCTTACGGCCACAACCTTCACGACAGTATCTCCACCCAGCGCCCGGGGCAGTTCACATGCAGGCGCTGCGCCGTTGACCAGCGGCGATAGAGCACTTCACCGGCACCGATGACTGCCGGCAGGCCCAGTTCGCCAGCACGAATGGCCATGTGTGAGTTGGCGCCGCCCCATGCCGTTATCAGCCCGGCAATCGGATAGGCGAACAACCAGTCAAACCCCGGGTCCGCATTGGGAATGCAGACAATCGCCCCCGCCAACCGCTCTCGGTCATCACTGCCGGCCACGGGTGCAGTTACCTGTTTCTGGGTGATGAAGTTGGGGGCTGTTTCCGGCCATTCGAAGGACCAGACATCCTCGGGTCGGGTAATTATCGGCGGCAGCGATATCTTCAGCGTTTCTTCGTAGCGAGCCTTGCCCTGCTCAATGCTGCGCAACAGCACATCCTTGGGGTCGACTGCGGCAACGTGTAGCTCCTTGAATACACTGATGTCGCAATAGGCCAGCTCTTCGCGGCCAATGCCGTGCTGAGCGCCCACTTCGACGATTAAAGCCAGGGCATCCGAGAGATTGCGGGTGAAGTGAAACTTGGCGAGCTCGCGCAGTTCGATTCCGGCCTGCAGGAAGTCCAGCAAACCGACCGGATCAGGTTGCAGGCCGTGCTCTTCCAGTTGCTTGACGATTGCGCGCATCTGCGGAAGGGTCAGCGAAAACGGTTTTGCCGGCTCGGGGACGGCCGGGCGCTGAGTCCAGTCGAAGTAGAGTTCCGGTGCTTCATCGTATCGAGGCGACAGGATGTCGTAGGTGCCCGGGCGCAAGTGTCCGTAGCGCGCGAGAAAAGTGGTCTTGTCCAGGGTTGCCCGGTCACGTGCCAACTGGCCGCTGACGGTGGAGACGCCCGCCATGAAACCATCGTAGTCGGCCTCGGAAAACACGCCTACAGTCACCAGGGACCTGAGCATTTGCACCGCGACGAAGCCAGCACGTGCCAGGCCCGCGAAGGGCAGCGTGCCGTAGCGCTTTGCATCCTCCAGCAGCCAGTAGATCCGCTCCAGCGGGTCGGCATTGGAGGCGAGCAGTTCTTCACGTCGCGCACTCAGCATGTCGAGCTTATTGGCATCCGCGCGCCATAAGCCATCCTTGGGATGAACGATGCGATTGGTCAACTTGCGCAAACTGGTGCTGATGGCTTCTAGCTCATGCTCCAGGAACCCGGCGCTGGCCAGACGCTCCAGTCGATGCGACAAGTCCAGTGTGTAGCACGAAAAAACAATCTCGAACTCCACCTTGTCGTGCAATGTCGGTTCGGCCAAGAGCCGATCGATGTAGTAATCGACCAGCCGTCCGGCCAGTCCCTCATCGAGGTCTGCCGGAATGAAAGAGTTGAATGACAGGCGTACATCAATGTACGGCAACCCGAAGAAGTGCGGCATCAACGGGAAGCTACGCAAGTTGCGGTAGCCATAATTGTGGCGCTGGTAAGCCCAGATCGAATCAGTCACCAAATCACGGTACAGCGAGAGTGCCAGCGGTTTGGGACGGATGCCGATAATCTCGGCTGGATTCCAGTCCGGCATCACCCCGTAGACGGTACGCTGGCCCATCAGGAAGGGGTGCGGCTGCATGCCCCTGGCCACTTTGCGCTGGATACTGTCCAGGCGAGCGGCCTGTGTTGCCTGGGACTGCGCAGGTGCCGGCAAAATCAACTGCCGGGCCTGTAGCAGCCACAATACGTCGTCTTCTGCCTCACGCGTGACGGCGAACTCGCAGTCCACCGGTGCGCCATCGAACAACTCCAGTAACTCTTCGAGCAGGGTAATCACGGGGGCTATATCGGGCGGTGGCGGCACTTTGCTGTTTGCTGCCTGTTGCCAGAGTCGCCCGCCCTTGCCGCCAGTGACCGACGCGGTGTCACTGCCTTGCGACCAATTCACCAGTCGATAGGGCGCACAGGTATTGGGGTCGTGGGAAAAAGCCACGCCTGCGCGAACGACGTTGTTCAACATCGGCTGAATCAGTACCTCATCTGCCGGATGTGCCTCGCCATAACTGGCGATTACTTGCTCAACCGCCGATACCAACCCGGCTTCATCGACCCCTGGAACAGAGAGAAAGGCCCCCGCACACGACCCCTGCGCGCTATCTTCGCGCAGACAACTGGAGCGCACGATCCACGGACCCGCCCCCACCCGGCCCTGAACATCCAGCAAACAGGCTTGCCTATCGAGTTGCCAGTCCTTCACGGTGAACGACAGCAGCGCAGCAATACGAGCCGACATAAGCGATTCTTGCAGGGTGACCAACGTGCCGGCTTTGGTGGAGAAATGCAGCGGCATCAGCCTTATCTCAACTGTGCGACCCAAATATTGGTCGAGTATGGAATCTGGATCGAGGACGTCTCGAGGCTTTGCAGATACTCATCGATTGCGCTAATCACCTCATGGAATTTCGCACCGGCCTGGCGCTCCAGCGTCGCATGGGAGCGCCACGCCTCCAGACACTCTGCAATGCTTTGCTCGTGAATGACCCGCGCATCAAGATGAACAACCGCACCGAACAGTGCGCTGGCATCGATTACCGCCGTTTGATCTTCACGTCGCGTGCCGTAGCCGTAGCCCTGTACCCGCTCTTTAATGATGGCTTCAATGCGGGCCTGGACAGGATCATCAAGATGACGATGATTCCACATGCAGGCGAACCAACCCTTTGGTTTAAGGATGCGCGCCGTTTCCTTGAGCGCCTGCTGGCGGTCGCAGACATTAAACGAGCTGCCAAAAGTGACCATATCGAAAGCGTTCGCCGCTTGCCCGGTAACTTCACCGGTGCCTTCATGCCAACTGACATTGGCAAGGTCCGCGGTACGCTTGATGCCATTGGCTCTCATCGCATCATTGGGCTCTACGGCTACAACATCCAGACCGCGACTGGCCAGCATGATGGTCAGGTGGGCGACACCTGCGCCGACATCGCAAAAGCTGTCGCCTTTTTCTGCGCCTGCTATCGAGAGCATCGCGTCTATCGCGGCCTCGGCATAGTCAGGCCGTTTCAGATAAGCGTCGGCCAGGGTGGTGTAATCCCATTCGGTTTTCATGCCCACTTCCTTTTATAAAAATGCTGCAGTAAATCATCACTGATCGTTTGTAGGGAGCGCAGAGGGTCAAACGCGACCACCCAATCTGCCGCGTCCGGCTCATCGACCGATAAATCGAGCCCGGCGACATTGTGCAACTCACCCGCATCAAAGCGTCGATAAATACCCTTGGGGTCCCGGCGGCGCAGTTCCTCCATGGGCACCTTCAAGTGCACCTCAAAGTAACCCGGTAGATTGGCTCGATTCCACGTATGAACCTCGCGGAACAACGAAATGGTGGCGATCACTATGATGTGGCCTTGCGCCGCAATGACTTTGCACAGGCGAGCGTACTGCATCGCCAGCGCCAGTCGACCCTCACGGCCATGGTTTTGTGGGTTGGCAGCTGCTGCACCAAAGACATCGCGCAGCTCGTCGCCGTCCAGCAGGACCACCGAGTGGCCATCGTGTCGAAGCCTGGCAACCAGCTCACGGGCCAACGTCGATTTCCCCGCCCCCGACAGGCCGGTAATCCACATCACGTGTTCGGTAACGTCAGCGTTCATATTGACTAGGCTCATTTGCGGTTTAGAGGTGCTGATTACCTACAGTTCACGATAGTAGCGGCACGTATTGTTGATTCTTTAGAGATCAGCCTCGGATGGCAGTTTGCCAATGTGCTCCGCTGCAAAGTACCAATCAACTGGTACCACCTTCATATCCAGGCTCATGGCGGCTTCGCGGGCTGAAGGTTCGGTAGGACCGGACTTGTCCGGGAAGGCGTTGCCGCAGACACCGGATGGGGTCAGGCTAAATGATGTCGGCCAATCCGCCGCCATCGGGGACAAGTCCCCTCCTACCGGGTTGTGGGAGAGGAATGTCCTCGATAGCGTCGACGCAGGAAGTCCGATCAGACCAGAAAATCCCACTGATTCTGTTGCAGGTACGCCCCCACCAGTTCGTTGGAGGTAACGAAACCCTGCGCCACTTGCTCCAGAGTCTGGTGGCCCTGATCGATCTGCGCACTCCAGTAAGCCTTGCCGACCGGGTCGGTGGCGCGGTGCAGGATGACGTTGTAGAGGGTGTCCAGATCATGGCTGGTCTGGCCATTGAACAGCGTGTTGCCCGACTCGGTGGAGCGGGTCATGGTGATCGCGACCTGCCCCAGGCTTTGCCCGGCCTTGACCTGATTGTCCCAAAAGCCGAAACCGTCCAGATCTGCCTGGCGGCCGAGGATATTCTGGTACAGCGTGGCGATGGCTTTTTGGGCCGTGGTGGCGGTGATGTCGATGATCTGGTCGATCATTTTGATCTGCTCGACGTTGATCAGCTTCATCGTGACTTCATGACCGCCTTTGAGGAGCACGTAGCCCGCGTGCAACTCGATGCTTCCCGGCCCGACATCTAGAGTGTCATAGCCTTTGCCGCCATGAAACAGCGTGTCGATTCTGGCCAGGCCGAAGCCGGTTATCAGGGTGTCATTGCCGCCACCGGCGTACACCGTGCCGCCCCGGCTTACCTCTTGAAAAACCTGACTGGCGTCATCCCCAATCACAAAATGGCCGTTAGTGGCCATATCCACTGCGGCTGTCCCCAGTACGACGACGAATTGCGCATAGGAAAGCACCGTGGAGCCCACGGCCATCAGGCTCGCATCGATCACTTGGGCATCATGGCCGGAGATCGCGCCTATGGACAGCCGATCGACCGGGGCAAATGCGTCGGTGATCGGCGTGATGGTCTGCACCTGCACGGAATCGGTGGCTGACAGGGTGTTGAGGTATTTCTGTGTGTAGGTGCTGATGTAGGCGTTTTCGGCCTTGCTGTGGACGATGGGCACCGCGTCGACGGCGGCCTTGATCGTAGCGGCGCTGGCGGATAGCGGTTTGCTATTACCGGTGATGGACACCACGCCGAAGCCGATGGGCAGGTCGACGTAGTTCTTGCCCATTTGGATATAGGCCGAGGTCGGGTCGCCATAGGTATCGACCCGCGCAGCCGTGACGATGGGAATCGAAACCCGTAACGCGAATTCGCCATTGGCCAGGGGTTCGGTGCTGCGTGTGACCAATACACCATCTTCGAGAGTCGTGCCGTCTGCCATGTGACCTCCATGTCTGCCATTGCGGTTGAGGCGCGAATGTCAGGATATTGAGCGAAATGCAAAGAGGCTGATCGTAACAAACTCGATACGCTTCAATCAGCATGGGCGACGGCTGGCCTGATTGCAGAGGTCTACTGCCCGACCAGCCGATAAATTTCCGCCGTCTGTTGCGCGCAGCGTTGCCAGGAAAATTCCTTGGCGCGCAGCAATCCGGCGGCGGCGAGGGGCTGGCGCTGGCGGTCGTCAGTGAGCAGGGCTTGTAGACGTTCGGCCAGATGTTCGTAGCTGCCGCGCTCGAACAGGGCGGTACTGCCGGCGCTGAATTCGGCCATGGACGTGTCGGCGCTGCACAGCACCGGAACACCGCTGCTCATGGCTTCCAGCACGGGCAGGCCGAAGCCTTCATACAGCGAGGGATAGCAAAAAACACCGGCCCCGGCGTACAGCGCGGGCAAGTCGGCGGCGGGAACAAACTTCAAGTGGCGCAGGCCATGACTTGCCGTGAGTTCAGCGATGCGCGCCTGCAACGCTTCGCCATGCCAGCCCGCACCTCCGGCCAGCACCAGCGGCATGTCGCGGCGCAGGGACTCGGGCAGGCTGCACCAGGCGTCGATCAACAGGTCCACACCTTTGCGCGGCTCCAGTGTGCCAACGAACAGCACATAGCTGCCGTGCTGCAAATCATGCGTCTGTAAAACCGATTCAGTCTGCGCTGCGCTGTGTGGCCGGAAGCGCGCATCGGCGCCCAGGTATACGCTGCGCACTTTTGCGGGCGCGACGTCGAAGCGCTCAATCAGCTCCTGACGCACGCACTCTGAATCGGTGATCAGAAAATCCGCACGCGCCAGGGTATTGGGCAACTGCTGGTTGAGCCAGGCCACACGCGCGGGTGGATGCAGCTGCGGATGATGCACGAACGACAAATCATGAACCGTGGCAATGCTCAGGCCGGGATGGGCTTTGAGGATGATGTTGGGCTCGTGATAGATGAAATCTTTGTAGCGTCGGGCGTTGAGGCGCAACTGCCCGTTGCGCAGGGTTTCGCGCAGCCGATAAGCCAGCGGCAAGGCACTGAGCACACGGCGCAGGCCACTGGCCTCGCGTGGCGACTGCTGAGTCTGGGCCGCATCGCAGACTTGCAGGGCGTTCTGTGCGGTGCTGAAGCCTCGGGTATTGAAGCACTCGACGGCTTCCAGTTGCGGCAAGCGGGTCAGTTCCTGCAACAAGTGATAGGTGTAATTACCGATGCCGGTCAACGGCGGGACCAGCGACTCCGTATTGAGCAGGACCTTCATGAAGTCGCAGAAACCTGCGCGCGCCAGTAGGCCAACAACTGTTCGAGGGTCGAGTGCAGGTTGATCGCCGGTTGCCAGCCGATGGTTTCGCGCATGGCCTGGCTGTCACCGGTGGCGCTGGGGATGTCCGAAGGGCGCATGCGTTCCGGGTCCTGGGTCACGCTGATCTCGGCGCTGCTCATGGCCAGCATTTCGTCGAGGATGTCGCGAATCTTGCGTGGCTGACCGGAGCAGATATTGAAGCAGCGCGGGTAATCGCTGCCGCGTTCGGACAATTGCAGCAACTGGACGTAAGCAGCGCACACATCATTGACGTCGAGGAAGTCGCGGCTCGCGTCCAGGTTGCCAACTTTCAGCGTGGGTTCTTGCTGGCCGGCTTCGATCAGGGCGATCTGGCGGGCGAAAGAGGCGGTGACAAAATCTGCCGACTGTTGCGCACCGATGTGGTTGAACGGTCGCACGATGACGCCCGGCTGGCCCTGACGGAAATATTCGTTGAAGGCGGCTTCGGCCGCAAGTTTGCTGGCCGCGTAGGGATTAAGCGGCTGGCACAGGCTGTCTTCACGCAGCGCAATGCCTTGCTTGAAGCTGGCGCCATAGACTTCCGAAGAGCTGACAAACAGCACAAAGGCGTCAGGTGCCTTGTTTCGCAGGGCCTGCAACAGGTTGACGCTGCCAATGACATTGGTCTGCCAGGTCAGCAGCGGCTCCTTGAAACTCATCGGCACGTTAGTGATGGCGGCCAGATGCACCACATGCGTCGGTGCGGCTTCGGCGATGGCTTGCTCAAGCGCTGCGGCATCACGGATGTCGCATTGCACAACCTGATCGGCATGCGCAGGCGAAGGTGAAGTTGAACCGGTCAGGGCAATGATGTGATGCCCGGCCTGTTGCAGCAGCTTGCACAGAATCTGCCCGACAAAACCGTTGGCGCCCGTGATGAGGGTGCGTTGCATGATGGAAATTCCTTAATGGCCGTGGCGCAAGCGGGCGAGTTTAACAGGCCGGACCGGCCCGCGGAGCTCGACCGGACTGGGTGGACTGCCTGAATCAACCGGGTCGCACGCAACCGGGTGTTAGTGATATTCAGTGAGGGCTGACCATGCGGTAAATCTCCAGGGTCTCTTTTGCACAACGTTTCCAGGAGAACTCTTTGGCCTGCAGCAAGCCGGCATCAGCCACGCTTCGGCGCAGCTGCTCGTTGCTCAGTAAGTCGGTCAGTTGCGCGGCCAGTTGTTCATCGTTGCCGCGCTCAACCAGCAATGCGCTGCCTTGGGTGAATTCAGACATGGACGTATCAGCCGTGCAAATCGAGGCCACGCCGCTTTGCATCGCTTCAAGCACCGGCAAGCCGAAACCTTCGTACAACGATGGATAGGCAAACACCGCAGCTCCCGCGTACAGAGTCGGTAGATCGCTGCCCGGCACGAAACGCAACTGTCGAAGGCCGTGGCTGATTTCCAGCGCCTTGATGCGTTCATCCAGGCCTTCGTTATGCCAACCGGGCGCACCGGCCAGCACGAGAGGAAATTGCTCACGCAGCGCTTGGGGTAAACGACACCAGGCGTCAATCAGGGTATCGACCCCTTTGCGTGGCTCCAGCGTGCCGACAAACAGCACATACCCGTCGTGTTGCAGGCCATAGCGCTCCAGTGTCGGGCGGGTCTGCTCAGGGGTTTGCGGGCCGTACGCCTCACTTGCCCCGAGATAGACAGTACGCACTCGGTCAGCATTGACGCCGAAATCACTGATCAGCTCGTCGCGAATAATGTCCGAGTCCGTGATCAGAAAATCAGCGCGCTTGAGGGTTTTGGGCAGTTGAGCTGTGAGCCACTCCACACGTTTCTGCGGATGAAACTGCGGATAGTGAATAAATGACAGGTCATGAATGGTGGCCACGCTGCTACCGGCGTAGGCCTTGAGCATGAAATTGGGCTCATGGTAGACGTGGTCACGAAATTTGCCGGCGCGCATACGCAGCTGGGTATTACGCAGGATCTCGCGTGCACGATAAGTAAAGGTCCAGCTGCGCAGCAGAGCGCGTAATTGCGACGGCGCTGGAGCATCGCTTTGGGCGTATTGCTTGCTGGCGGCAATGCAATTGGCCAGCGCTTGCTCGCCCGAGCAGTGCCGGGAGCCCATAAAGCAGTCGATGTTCTCAATATCGTGAGCCTGCAACTGTTCGATCAGGTTGAACGTATAGTTGCCAATGCCCGTCAGCGGCGGGATGAGAGATTCGATATTGAGCAATAACTTCATGAAGTCGGACTTACCTGTCAGCGCCTGTCTGGCGCACATCGTTTAGGTGGAGGCGGGCTGACGGCTCTGGTCGATGCCATGCAGCCGCGCGCGAGTCTAACAGCGACGGCAACAACTGGAGACACCTTGGTGTCAAAAATGGGTTGCGAAGGGCCAAACCCTTCAAAAATGCCCTTTTTTTGACGCCATTGCCGGCTTTTTTAGCCCGCGCCGACACATTGGTAAATTTATTTTCATTTGAGAGTTGACGGTTTTGCTGGCGCGAATCATTGTGGCGTTTCAATATCACCAATAGTTCCATCGAGAATCAATTAATGAATAAAGTGCTTGTCGCTGCTGGCCTTTCGCTTTTTGCCATGCATGCTGTGCCTGCTTTCGCTGCGACAATCAACATCGAGAACAAGTCCTCGTGGGAAATCCATGAGATCTATTTCGCGCCATCGAGCCAGGACGACTGGGGTGATGACCATCTGGGAAAAAAAGTGCTCAAGCCAGGCATGACCCTGACCCTGACCGGTGTGACGGCGGGCAAATGGGATGTACGTCTGGTCGATGAAGACGAAGACGAGTGCATCGTCAAGAATCAACAAATCAGCGCGTCGGAGAAGTTTTCCATCGACGACGACGATTTGCTCGGCTGCCAGGCTGCAACCGAAGAGTAAGTTCTGATCGTTAGCCATTCTCCAGGGTGGTTTGTGATTTGAAGCTGTGCACCGTGGGGGGGTTCCCCACGGTGCTTTTTTTTTGCCTGCTGTCCCGTCCTTTGTGGTCTGAAGTGGGAGAGGACTTGTCCTCGATAAGTCAGCCCGGCCAACCTCAAATCTGCCTGACAGCCACTTCAGTGCCTGCCAATCCCTTCGAGGACAAGTCCTCTCCCACCAAAGCAACACGTAACCCTGTGGAAAAGGACTTGTTCTCGATAACGCTTCAGACTGAAATAGGTGTAAACCTATTTCAGGACTAGACACGCAGGAAACTGTGCCCGCAGGTTTTCAGCCTACATCCACACCCCGTCCTTGAGCGCAGCCGCAGTATTGGCGAGGTTTTCCGTGCTCTCGGAAAAAGAGGCCAGAACATCGCTGGCCTGCATGCCGGTGGCCATCGCGTTACTCCAGTACTGGGCACCCGTTGGATCGGGGGCGCGATGCAGGACATGCTGGTAGTAGCTGTTGATCAGGGTCGTGGAGTCGTTGGTCGGATTGGCCGCCTTGAACTCATTACTGTTGACGAAGCCCATGGCGACTTCGGCAAGACTGGCGCCACCGTCCATTTGCTTGACCCAGTAATTGAGACCCGTTGCATCCGGTTTGCGGTCGAATGCAGCCTGGTAGATCCGGTATGCAGAACCTGCGTTTTCGCCGGCTTTGACGTCCAGAGCCAATACTGAACCATCGCCCATGTCGATTCGTTCGATGCTGTTGAGCGTATCGACCTTGCCCAGAGTATTGACCGTGAACCCTTTGCCGTTGGCGCTGACACCGATGCTCGCCTTGTTGCCATCATAAAAGACGGTGTCACGGCCCTCGCCACCATTGAAGGTGTCATTGCCAGTGTGGCCGTAGAAGCCGTCATTGAAAAAGGTGCCGTTGAACGTGTCGCTGCCCTTAAAGGCCAGTTGCTCCAGCTGGGTCGAACTTGCGTTCAAGGCATCAAGGAAATCGAACTTCAGCCCGGACATGCTCAACACCGGTGAGTTTCCCTGGGTCCAGTACATACCGGTAACGGTGCCGCCGGTCACGCCGCTGGCGTTATAGGTGAAGGACCCATAAACGTCGGTCTGGTGGTAGCCGTCGGTGATCTGGTAGTGCGAGGAGGAAAGCTGCGAGAGCGCGCCATCCCAATCGTTGATATTGATGGCGAAGCTGGGAAGAGAGTAAGTAACGATAGCCATGGGAGTGTCCTTCTCCTGAGTAATTGACGACAATCAGGCTTGGCATTGAGTGCCATCACCGTCAAGTAGAGGTCTATAGAGGCGAAAAAAGCCATTCGGTTCAATTTTGATACACCTACCTGAACAGGTGCATCGTTCACACGATAGCAACACGCCATATTGCATCCCCCCTATAGCCCCCGGATAATGCGCCCCTCGCTGCACCTACGTGGCACAAGAATGGAGCTTCTATGTTCACCCCTGTAATCCTGGCTGGCGGTAATGGTTCGCGTCTGTGGCCTCTGTCGCGCCAAAGCTTTCCCAAGCAGTTTCTTGCCCTCGACGGTCAGGATCAGGGAACGATGTTTCAGCGCACCCTGGCGCGGCTGGATGGCCTTGAGCATTCGCCTGCGGTGGTGGTGAGCAACGAAAATCACCGTTTTATCGTCGCTGAACAACTGCGCGTGGCGAAGATGAAAAGTCGCCGGATCATTCTTGAACCGCTGGCCCGCAACACGGCGCCGGCCATTGCCCTGGCTGCGCTGGAAGCAACCGCTGATGGCAACGATCCGATCCTGCTGGTGCTGGCCGCCGATCATCATATTCATGATGAAAACGCATTCCGCGACGCCGTGCGTGTGGCGCAGTCCTACGCAGAAGCAGGGCGCTTGGTGACGTTTGGCATCACGCCGACCCACGCCGAGACCGGTTTCGGTTACATCCAGTGCGGCGAAGCCATCGAGCAGGGCGGTTTTGCCATTGCCGCGTTCAAGGAAAAGCCATCACCGGAAATGGCTGAAGAGTATCTGTCTTCAGGCGTTTACCTGTGGAACAGCGGCATGTTCATGTTCCGCGCCTCGGTGTTCCTGAAAGAACTTGGCCGGCATCGCCCGGACATTCTCTCTGCATGCCGGGTTGCCCTGAGCCAGGCCGAAGCCGACAGCCACTTCCTGCACGTGCCGGCCGAACAGTTTGCGTTGTGCGCCGATGAGTCGGTGGACTACGCGGTAATGGAACACACCTCGGCCGGTCTGGTTGTGCCGCTGGATGCCGGCTGGAACGATCTGGGCAGCTGGGCGGCGATCTGGGATGTGGGCCCGCATGATGCCAACAAGAATCGTCTTGAAGGCGATGTAATGGCGATCGACACCCATAACTGCCTGGTGCAATCCCATCACCGTCTGGTGGCCACCGTTGGCCTGCAAGACCTGATCGTCATCGAAACCAAGGACGCCGTGCTGGTTGCCAACAAGCACGACAGCCAGCAGGTCAAGGATGTGGTCAAGCGTCTGCAGGCCGAAGAGCGCGCCGAGTTCGTCACCCATCCGCTGGTCAATCGCCCGTGGGGCCATTACGACACGGTCGATAAAGGCGAGCGTTATCAGGTCAAGCGCATCAGCGTCTTGCCGGGCGAATGCCTGTCGCTGCAGCTGCATTACCATCGCGCCGAGCACTGGATCGTGGTGTCCGGCACGGCGCGGGTGATCTGTGGCGACGACGAACTGATCCTCTCCGAAAACCAGTCCACGTACATCCCGCTGGGGGTCAAACACTCGCTGTCCAACCCGGGCAAGGTGCCGTTGGAACTGATCGAAGTGCAATCCGGGGCTTACCTGGGCGAAGACGATATTGTGCGCTTCGAAGATCGTTACGGGCGTCTGGCTAAGTAAGCGCTGCGCTGAGCAACAGAATGGAAATTTTCAGTAGTGGTGTCACGATAATTTCCACTCGGTCATGCCCCCGAAAACTGATTGATGGACTCAATGACGTAATCCTGCTCCGCCTCGGTCAACGTAGGGTATAGAGGCAACGACAGGATCTGATGGGGCAAGGACTCACTGAGCGCCGTCGCAGCCGATGCCAGATGCCGATAGGCCTGGTGGTGATGGATGGGCAACGGATAGTGGATCATCGTCTGGATGCCACGCTCCGCCAGCCAGGCCTTGAGCAGGTCACGCCACGGACAGGTAACGACAAACAGATGCCAGACATGTGTGCAAGGCTCTGCCACGGCGGGCAGTCTGATGATCGGGTTCACGATCTGCGTCCGATAGCGCTCAGCAATCAGGCGTCTGCGCTGGGTATCAGCGTCCAGTCCTTTGAGCTTGACACGCAACATGGCCGCCTGGATTTCATCCAGACGACTGTTGATGCCCGGCAAATCATGTCGGTATTTGACGCTGGAGCCATAGTTACCCAGTGCGCGCACCAGTTTCGCCAGCTCAGGATCGTCAGTGGTTACTGCGCCAGCATCCCCCAGAGCGCCGAAATTCTTGCCGGGATAAAAGCTGAAGGCTGCCGCATCCCCCCAGCTGCCTGCCTTGCGTCCCTGTAACTGAGCGCCATGTGCTTGTGCGCAATCTTCCAGCACCAACAGGTCGTGTTGCCTGGCCAGCGCCATGATCTGCGGCATCGGCGCCAATTGACCGTACAAGTGCACCGGCAGGATCAACCGGGTTTTCACGCTCAGCGCTGCCCAGACTGCCGTCATGTCCAGGTTGTAGGTCGCGAGGTCAACATCCACGAGCACCGGAACCAGATCGTTTTCCACGATTGCTGAAATCGTGGCGATAAACGTGTTGTTCTGCACGATCACTTCATCGCCAGCGCTGAGCTTTCCTTGTTCTTTCCAGGCGCGCAGCACCAATGAAAGCGCATCGAAACCATTGCCGACGCCGATCACAAAGCGGCTGTTGCAATAGGCTGAAAATTCACTCTCGAACTGAGCCAGTTCGTCGCCCGCGATGTACCAACCCGAATCGATCACCCGACCACAGGCCGCTTTCAGCTGAGCGGCATATTCGTGATTGATACCCTTTAAATCAAGGAAAGGAACGTGCATCGATATACCTCACAATTCTTGCCGGGTTGCCCGCTACGACGGCATTATCAGGTACGTTACGAGTCACGACAGCGCCTGCGCCAACCATACAGTTTTCCCCCAGAACAATGCCGGGCAACACCGTGGCATTGGCGCCGATTGAAGCGCCACGCTTGACCAGGGTTTGCGCAAATGCGTCAGGATAAACTTTCGAGCGCGGGTATTTATCATTGCTGAACGCTACGCACGGGCCAATGAACACATCGTCTTCGATGGTCAGACCGTCCCACAAATAGACACCCGACTTGACGGTTACCCGGTGACCGAGGACGACCTCGTTCTCGATGAAAGTGTGCGCGCAGATATTGCAATCATTACCGATCACCGCTCCTGGCAAGATCACGACAAACTGCCACACCTTGGTGCCAGCGCCAATGGACAGTGATTGAACGTCGCTCAAGGGATGGATCATTTCGCAACTTCCGTTAAAAAGCTGGCGTAGTCACGGACATAGTCCGACTCGGTGTAGAGCTGATCGGCCAGCACCATCAACACGCAGTCTTCAGAAAAATCGTATATTTCGCGCCAGATAAAAGATTCGATCAGAAGCCCCTGATGGGGATGATCCAGCCTGATGTCGATTTTCTCCCGACCATCGTCCAGCATAAAGCGGCAAGAGCCGCGCACAGCGACGGCCACTTGCTTGAGGGTCCTGTGCGCATGGAAGCCCCGGCGAACACCTTCACGGGTATCGAACATGTAGTAGACACGCTTGACGGAAAAAGGAATGTTCTTGCCTTCCTCCAGGGCAATCAGCGAGCCACGGTCGTCGCCATGAGTTTGCAGTTGCAGAAACTGGATATTCATAGACTTTCCCTGACAGCCGTTACAGGTAAATGACGCTGCAACCAGGTCGTGACGGTATTGGCATCAATGGAATAGGGGGCGTAGTAGAGCTCTCTGGAGTCAGAGGTCCCGGCTTGATAGGGAATGTAGTCCATCTCTACGCCAACAATGGCCGCCAGGTTCGAATAACAGGATAACGCCCCCCACTCTTGTGCCATCCAGCACAATGCCTTCACCCCTGCTGAAGCAAATATAATGTTGGTCCAGGCGGCACCTGTCGGGCCAACGATTATTTCAGCATTCGCCATGATAGCTATCTGTTGACTGACATCATGATCTTCCATGTAAACACTGACGAAATCATGAGCCTCACACTGCGCCATTATTTCCACCTGATTATAATTTCTCAGAAAGCCTTTTCTGGCCAGAAACACCCGCTTGGGTAGCGCATTCCGGGTTGTGCGTCGGCTCAATGCCAAGGCCTTTTCCCGGAGAAACATGATGGATTCGTGACGCGCAAAACTGTTTTCAGCTACGTTCCAGGCCGTGCCCTTTATATTGGGGATGAGGTTGTTGGGTGCGCAGATCAGCAGCAGATCGTCGACTTTATAAGCTGTAAGACTGGAAAGATAAATAAAGGGTCTTTGGATGCCAAAACTCTCGATCAAGGTTTTAATCGAGAGGATCTTCTGGCTGGACATGGATATTAGAATGGGATAGTCGGCGTATTGGCCAGGCAGCTCTTCGATAAACTGCAGTTGCGAGAGTATCTCCAATACCCAGTGGTAATAATTAAGCTCGTTGCAGCCCGAAATCAATATCCCTTTTTCAATGTGTTCGGGTTGGCTTGTGCGGACCAGCGCCAGGTTTTGGCCATGATGGAGTAAGTGAGCACAGCTGTAGTCAGCTTCAGCTGACCCGGAAGTGGTGACGCGCTCAATGACTATTTGCTCATCTGGCAGGATGACCGAGCGGGAAACAGAGTAAATCTGCCCATGGCGAAAATGATAGAGCGCCACTTCCGGCAAAGTAATATCGGTGGGCGTCACGTGCTGGTTCAAGTACCGTGGCCCTTGGACCTGGCTTTCCATGGACGGGCGAAAAATGTGCACTTTGTTAACACTCATATCATCCAGCCAACGCACTTGCATGCGTTGGACACGACTTGATGTGACGCCCATCATAAAACGATATAGCCAATCGGAAACCCATCCGGGGTTACGGCAAATGCGCTCATAGCCAAGGAGCTCCGCGCTTTTCCTCAAGCGCTGAAGCTTTGAACGAGATATCTGAGTGGCAAAATAGACACTGATCTTGTTTTCACTGATGGCCAACTTTCCGATGAGCTGATCGCTGATTTCGCGGTAATAATCACTGGCAATGATTATTTTATCGTAGGACAGGTGTGCAAGTTGTTCGGGGGCATAGATGGTCTTGCCAAACAGTGACTGGCCTTGTTTCTGCTGATTGTTGTCCAGAAAGCCAATGACCTTGTGGTTACCACGGGAGCTCTTGTAGTAATTGATACCGCCGGCGCCGGTGCCAAAAATCAAGACCCGTACTTTTTGCCTGAACCACATCCGCATACCCGCCTCGTGCTACGTTTTTCAAATTATCAGTGATGGCACTGCGTGAGTCACCCAACTGCATCCATGGCTAGCCTGTTGTCCGGCACACGCTTAGGCGTTATTGATGATATTGCCTTTTATTTGGGCAACGCCGTTGGCATCCAGGTCCCGGCGGGTCCTGATCGGCCTGAGTTCACCCTGAAGGGTGTCGTTTATCTTGTTGATAGCCGTCGAACCTTTATGGTCGTTGGACTTGCCTATCAAGTAGCGCAATGACAATCGAAAACGATCGGATTCATCATCCAGCGGACGGGTACCGTGCAACGCACAGTTATGCCAAAGGCCCACATAACCTGCGCCGCCTACCAGGGTGTGATCCCTGCACTCGATCTGCTGACCGTGATCATCCTCATACGTCCAACGGTCATCCCCCAGGCATTCCAACCGATGGGGAAACAACGTCGCGCCCAAACGATGCGAGCCGGGCAGCAAGTGCAGAGGGGAGTCACGCTCGGTCACTTCATGCAGATACACATAGAGCGTCAGAAATGACGACGGGTCCAGTTCGACGCGACCTTGTGGCCAATCGATGATGTCTTGGTGAAAGTCGATGCCACGAAAGTAAGTAATGTCGCGAAACGGCTTGCGGATATAAGGCCCCAGGTTCGCCACGTTGACGTCGTGAATCCTTGCTCGCACCCATTCAGGGAGCCAGGCATCGGGTACACCGCAAACTGCTTTCTTTATCACCACCTCATAGTCATCACCCAGCACTTTGCCGAGAACCCCTGTCAGGATCGGGTCTTGCTCAATAAATTGCAGTTGCGGTTCAAACGCATTGAGGAAGTTGAACGTTTTGGTCGGATTGGCGTTGAAGTGGTTTTCTTGAGCGAGATATTCAGCCTCCTCCATGAACAAGCCCGGACCGAAGTCCCGCGTCGAGATCATTTGCTGATACAGCGCCTGAGTCTGACTCACGTCCAGAATTTCCCCAAAGAGACATACACCTTGCTCTGTGAGGTTGTCGATGTAGGTCTGCATACTGCGTCTGCTCCTTGGTCCCCCAATGCGTGTGAATATTATCGGCAGGCTTTGATGAAACTGACGGGTGGTTGGTGAAAAATATCTGCGTATACGACGCACGTTAGTGTTGGCTTGAGGTCCGCGCGAGCGTTTCCTGATCAAGACAGGCTACGTTGCGCCCCGGAATGCCTCAGCCCTCCATGTGCAATCCGGGGCTTGCCTTATCGGAGACAAGTCCTCTCCCATACCGTACAAAAGCCCGCGCTTTGATAACGCGGGCTTTGTTTGCGCATCCATTTGAGTGTCTATAAGACTAGCGTGCATTCGGATGAGATACATTCAGTTTCCCTGCCTTATGCCGATATTTTGTGGGTACTCAATCAGTTGAAATAACCCGTTGCGGGAGGCGAGTGCACTGGCAGGCTCCGGGCCTGCCAGTGTCGAGTAGCGGCGATCAGGCCAGCTTGAAGCGCGTGACCAGTGCGCTCAGGTCCACTGCCAGCCGTGCCAGTTCCTGGCTGGCGACATTGGTCTGGTGAGCGCCTGTGGAGGTCTGCATGGCGAGGTCGCGAATATTGACCAGGTTGCGGTCCACCTCGCGGGCAACCTGGGCCTGTTCTTCCGAGGCACTGGCGATGACCAGGTTGCGCTCGGTGATCTGGCTGAACGCCTCGGTAATCTGTTGCAGCGCCTGGCCCGCAGCGCTGGCGATCTCCAAAGTTTCCTGGACCCGCTGGTTGCTGGTGTTCATTGCCACCATGGTCTGCTCGGTGTCCTTGCGGGTGCCGACGATCATCTGTTCGATTTCGTGGGTCGACTGCTGGGTGCGATGGGCCAGGGCGCGGACCTCGTCTGCCACCACCGCGAAGCCACGCCCGGCATCGCCTGCCCGCGCCGCTTCGATGGCGGCGTTGAGCGCCAGCAGGTTGGTCTGTTCGGCAATGGAACGGATCACGTCCAGCACCGAACTGATGCCATGCACGCGCTCGGCCAGTTGCGTGACCTGGCTGACGGTGGTGCCGGCGTTTTGTGCTACTTGATGAATCGCGGCAATGGTCTGGTCCACTTGGTCGCGGCCATTGCTGGCGCTTTGGTCAGCGGTTCGCGAGGCCACGGAAGTCGCGGTGGCATTGCTGGCAACCTCGTCCACTGCCGCGGTCATTTCGTTGACGGCCGTCGCGGCCTGTTCTATTTCATGATTCTGCTGCTGCAATACCTTGCCCGCATTCTCGGTCACCGCATTGAGCTCTTCGGCGGCGGAGGCCAACTGGTTCGAGGAGTCGACAATATGCAGAATGGTGTTTTTCAGGCTCTGCTGCATGCTGCGCAACGCGTCGAGCAAGCGGGCCGGTTCATCGTTACCTACGACCTGGATGGGGCGCGACAGGTCGCCGCCCGCTATCGCTTCAGCCGCCTGCACGGCTTCGCGCAGGGGCGCCACGATGCTGCGGGTGAACAGGGTGGCGAGCAGGATGGTCAAGGCGACAGCCAATGCCATCGACAGCATCACCCCGATATTGGAGCGTTCGTACTGGCTCTGTGAAAGCGTCGCAAACGATTGTGCGGCCTGGGTGTTGAGCTTGATGAGTTCGTTGAGTTGCGCGCCGAGCTTGACCGAGTACTTGGTGTAGTCGCCGCCCAGCAGCGCGCGCACACCTTCGAGATCGCCTGTGCCGGATTTTTCCACCAGTTGCTTATGAATGCGCACATAGTCGGCGAGCACCTGCTGGAACAACACGAACTGGGCTTTTTCCTCGTCGCTGTTGATCAGCCTGGAATAGCTGTCCAGCGCCTTGCCAAGCTCACCGATCAGCTCATCGCCGCGGCTGATGCTGCCGCGCAATTGGCTTTCTTCGCGATCTACCAGGATCCGAAAGGAGATGATCCGCAAGCGCAGCATCTTGTCGCTGATCGAACCTAGCGCGACAAAGCTCGGCAGGGTGTCGTCCAGCACCTCCAGGGTGCCATTGCGAATAGTCTGCATCTGACTCTGGGCAAATAGCCCGAGGATGATCACAAGCAGTGCGACAGCGGAAAATCCCAGTGCCGCACGGGGACCGACTTTCAGACGTCTCAGCAACATGGTGAAGGCCTTTTATTGTTGTCAATTTTGCGGTGAGCACCGCGATGGTTGCAGGCCTATCGGCCCGAGACCTTTATCCATTAGGCGTCGGGTGCATTCTCGTGTTCGTATTTTGCGAACAGCACATTTGCGGCGCGTTAACGCTGATTCAGAATTTTTTAGCAGGCTGTCCGTTGGCGCTGCAGGATCCAACGCAACCTTGATCAAACCCCCCGATCAAAGCCCTCCATCGGTCATCTTGTACCAGGCAATTGCCGCCGCGACGTAAGCGCGCCGCAGGCCATACAGCGGGAACGCCTTGATGTCCGTTGGCGCGACCGGCAACACGCTGCGATCGCCGCTGTGCACGTAACTGGCCAGCGCCTGCCCCATGCGGGTTTGCAGGCCGACGCCGCGTCCCTGGCATCCGATGTCGATGAGCAAACCCGGCGCCGGTTCGTGGATGTGCGGGAAATAATCCCGGGTAATCGCCACGCGTCCACACCAGCGGTAGGCAATCGGGATGCCTGCGGTTTGCGGGAACAGCTTGTGTACCGCGCTTTCCAGATGCGACCAGTGATCTTTGCGCGACGGGTCAGGATCCTGAAAGGTGCCGCGTCCGCCCAGCATCAACCGCCCGGTGTGATCGATGCGGTAATACAGCAACAGGTTGCGCGCGTCCGAGGACACATGGCCTTCGGGCAGAATCGTGCGGCGCACCGCTTCGGGCAGTGGCTCGGTGGCGATCTGAAACGAGTTGGCATCGATGATGGTTTTGCTCAGCGACGGCCAGAGATTGTCGGTGTAGCCGTTGGTGCACAACACCACGCGTTCTGCGGAAACCTGACAGCCTTGCGCGGTCTTGACCTGCCATTTGCCGCCGCTGTTCTTGAGTTCGGTGACCGGCGAGCGGGTGTAAATCTGCACCCCTGCGGCCAACGCGGCGCGGGCCAGACCCCGGGCATAGCTCAACGGCTGAATGCCGCCGCCGCGTGGGTCGAGCCAGCCGCCGTGATATTTGTCGGTGCCGAGCAGCCGCGCGGTTTCGTCACGATCAAGAAACTGCGCGGCGACGCCCTGGGCATTCCAGTCACGCACGCGGCGTTCCGCCAGCTTCAGGGCAGCGGGCGTGTGCGAGCCTTGAATCCAGCCGTTGCGCACGCGGGGCACGTCCATCTGATGTTTGTCGATCAGGTTGAACACTGCGTCCACGGTGCCGGCGGCGAAGTCGATCAAGGGTTGGGCTTTGTCCGCGCCCAACTTGGCGATCAATTCGCTGGGGTCATATTTCAGGCCGGGAATCACCTGGCCGCCGTTGCGACCGGAGCCGCCGAAGCCAACTTCCTGCGCTTCGAGCACCACCACCCGAACCCCTTGTTCGGCCAGATGCAGCGCGGTGCTCAAGCCACAGAATCCGGCACCGACGATCACCACGTCGGCCTGCATGTCCTGCGCCAACGGCTCGGCCGGTGGTGCGGCGACTGCCGTGGCAGCCCACAGCGAAGGGGCCAAGGGAAAGTATGTACGGGTCATTGCAGCGAACCTCGCGCTTACATCGGATGAAGGACGCGCCGCAGGAAATCCTGAGTGCGAAGGTGTTGCGGATTGTTCAGGACGTCGGCGGACGGACCTTGCTCGACCACCACGCCCTGATCGATGAAAATCACTCGGTCAGCGACTTCCCGGGCAAATTGCATTTCGTGGGTGACCACCACCATGGTCATGCCGCTTTCGGCCAGGCGGCGCATCACGTCCAGCACGTCGCCCACCAGTTCCGGGTCGAGTGCCGAAGTGGGCTCATCGAACAGAATCGCCTTGGGCCGCATCGCCAGGGCGCGGGCAATGGCGATGCGCTGTTGCTGGCCGCCGGACAACTGCGCGGGGAAGGCTTCGGCTTTTTCCGCCAGGCCAACGCTGTAGAGCAACTCCATGGCGTGTTCGGTGGCCTGCTTGCGGTCTTCCTTTTTGACGTAGATCGGCCCTTCGATCACGTTCTCCAGCACCGAGCGATGGGGGAACAGATTGAAGCGCTGGAACACCATGGCCACTTCGGTGCGGATCGCCTTGATGGTCGGCGCCTTGCGGTCGACCTTGATGCCGTCGATTTCGATCAAGCCGCCTTCGTAGCTTTCCAGGCCGTTGATGCAACGCAGAATGGTGGATTTGCCTGAGCCCGACGGGCCGACGATGCAGATCACTTCACCCTTGGCCACCGAGGCGTCGATGCCCTTGATGACTTGCAGGTCGCCGTAGGATTTGCGCAGCGCACGAATCTCGATCATTTGCTCCCCCGTTTTTCGAAGTGACGCACCAGCAGAATGAGCGGCACGCACATGATCAGATAAAGCAGCGCGACCAGGGTAAACACCGTGGCGTTCTGGAAGGTCGAGGTGGCGATCAGCTTGCCTTGCAACGCCAGCTCGGCGACGGTGATGGTCGAGGCCTGGGACGAATCCTTGAGCATCATGATCATCGTGTTGCCGTAGGGCGGCAGGACAATTTTCACCGCCTGGGGCAGCACGGCGCGGCGCATCATCAGCCACCAGCCCATGCCCATGGACTGCGCGGCTTCAAGCTGGCCGCGGTCGACCGCTTCGATACCGGCGCGAAAGTTCTCGGCCTGATACGCCGAATACGCGATGCCCAGACCGATAATCCCCGCTTGCAGGGCGCTCATGGTGATGCCGAAATCGGGCATCACGAAGTAGATGTAGAACAGCAGCACGATGATCGGAATGCCGCGCAGCAGGTTGATGATCGCGGAGCTGATCCAGGCCAGGACCGGCACACCCGATACGCGCATGGCCGCCCAGACCAGGCCCAGCACGGTGGACAGCAGCAGCGAGCCGATGGTCACCTGGATGGTCAGCCACGCGCCCTGGAGAAGAATGGGCAGAAATTGCCAGGATTGGGTCAGGAACTCGGACATGATCGACTACTCGGGTCAGGTGCAGGGAACGCGCTCGGCACGCTACGCAAGGCAGCGCGCCGGACACTGCGGAGCGTGCTTACAGACCCCACTTCTTGAGGATGGCGTCGATGCTGCCGTCAGCCTTGAGTTCGGCCAGTGCGGCGTTGATCTTGCCCATCAGTTCGGTGTCGCCCTTGCGGCCGGCGATGCCGATGTTGTTGGGCATGGTGGCCTTGTAAGTGGTCACCAGGCGCAGGTTGGGGAAGTGCTTCTGATTGATCGCGTAGGCCGCAATCGGGTAGTCCAGTACGCCGATGTCGATACGCCCGGAGTTGGCGTCACGCATCAGGTCGGCGGTGGTTTCGTAGAGTTTGACTTCGCTGAACAGCCCGCTCTTTTGCAGCGGCTCGACGAAGGCCGTGCCCACTTGCGCGCCGACCCGTTTGCCTTTCATTTCTTCAAAACTGGTGTAGGCGGTGGTGTCGCTGTTGGGCACCACCACGCCTTCGCCGTAGCTGTAGACCGGGCTGGAAAAGTCCACGACTTTTTCCCGAACCGGGGTGATGAACATCGCGGCGGAGATCAGATCCACGCGCTTGGAGGTCAGGGAACCGATCAGCGACGCAAACGGCATCGGCTCGATCTGCACCTCAAACCCCGCCTTGGTGGAAACCGCCTTGATGATGTCGACCATCACGCCTTCGACGCTGTTGGTCTTGGTGTCCAGAAAGGTAAAGGGACTGCCTGTCGGTGTAGAGGCGACCTTGAGCGTTGCAGCCTGGGCCGCAGTGGTGAACGTCAGGGTCAGCGCGCAGAACAATGTGGCGAGTGCCAATGGATTTTTCATATGCGTTCCTCAAGTGAAGTAGGTGTGTTCCGAGGGAATCTCGGTTCTGCCGTCGCCTATTTGCTGATGTGCGTGACGCTCCACATGACGATGGTTTCGGTGGTGCCCGGATTGCGCCAGCGGCGTGGCGTGCTGCCGTCGTAGCAAAAACTGTCGCCGGTGTTGAGCCGCAACAGCTGGTCATGAATGCACAGCTCCAGCTGGCCCTGAACCACGTAACCGACCTGTTCCCCGGTGTGGGTGAAAAACAGCTCGTTGCCGGTCGAGCCACCCGGCGCAATCACTGCGCGGTACATCTGCACGTTGCCCCGAGCGGCGGGCGGGGTCAGGTTGACTTTCTGGATGCCCTTGTCGGCCAGGTCGATGCCCGTGTGAAACCCGGCGCGCACCACGGCCCCGGCGGTTTCGTTGTCGCGGGGCTGCGAGTTGCGGATCAGGGTTTCCAGCGGGATATCCAGTTCCTGCGCCAGGGCGCTCAGGGTGCGCAGGGAAATGGAGCGCAAGCCGCGTTCGATCTGGCTCAACAGGCTCACGGAAATGCCCGATGCCAGCGCCACCTGACGCAGGGGTTTGTCCAGCGCCTTGCGCCGCTGACGCAGTTGTTCGCCCAACCACAGATCGATGATCGAGTTGATTCGGTGCGCGGATGCCGAGGTTTCATCGGTCGGTAAAACGGGCGCTATGTCGGGGCTGGTCGCTGGCATGGTCATGTGTAACTTTCACAGTTGTGTAAATTACACAAAGCAATACGCGGGCCAATTCAGTTTTCCATAGCGTCAATCCGGGCTTTCTGCGGCGTGATCGCCGGGAATAGCGGGGCGCTTGCGTTGCTCGCCGGAATGCCACTTGCCCCTGAAACCCCCGACCGCTGCACATCGCCGGGGCGTCATTGCCTTGTTATGGCGCGGCTGGAGATCAACGCTTTTGCATTGATCGTGCATTGAGTACCCTTGCTGGCCAAAAGTCGCTCCACGGGAGCCGCACTGCACATGACACCTTTCTTCACACCCTGGCGTAACGGCCTGGCCTGGGCTGCACTGGCGGTGTTCCTCACCGCTTGCGACAACAGCGAAAAAACGCCAACGCCCACCCCGCCGATACCCGCACCGCCCCACACCACCTATACCCAGGCCGGTTGGGATGTGTTGCCAGCCGTTACCGACAGTGATTTGCAGGCCGGTTTCGCCTCATGGCGCAGCGCGTGTGTGCGACTCAAGGCCGATGCGGTCTGGGGCGCGACGTGTGCGGCGGCCAGCACGCTTGCGGCGACGCCGAGCGGCGCGCAAATCCGCACGTTCCTGCAAGCCCAGTTGCAGGTTTACGTCCTGCGTTCCGCTGCGGGCAGCACCGACGGTTTGATCACCGGTTACTACGAGCCGGTCTATCCCGGCAGCCTGACCCAGACGCCACAAACCCCGGTGCCGGTGTACGGCGTGCCCGACGATCTGATTGTGGTGAACCTGGACAGCATCTATCCGGAACTCAAGGGCAAGCGCTTGCGCGGCAGGCTCGAAGGTCGGGTGCTCAAGCCATATGACGACGCAGCGACCATCACCAGTCAGGGCCTCAATGCGCCCGTGGTTGCCTGGCTGACCGATCCGATGGACCTGCAATTCCTGCAAATCCAGGGTTCGGGTCGGGTTCGTCTGGAAGACGGCCAGCAGCTGCGCATCGGTTACGCCGATCAGAACGGTCGTCCTTATCGAGCGATTGGCCGCTGGCTGGTGGAGCAGGGCGAGCTGAAGAAAGAAGACGTGACCATGGGCGCCATCAGTGCCTGGGCCAAGGCGCATCCGGAGCGCATCAACGAGCTGTTGGCGAGCAACCCCAGTTACGTGTTTTTCGCCCGCAACCCGGACAGCAACGAAGGTCCACGCGGTTCGCTCAACGTGCCGCTGACCGCCGGTTACAGCGTGGCGATTGACCGCAAGGTGATTCCGCTGGGCAGCCTGCTCTGGTTGTCCACGACCCGGCCCGACGGCAGCAGCCTGGTGCGTCCGGTCGCAGCACAGGACACCGGCGGCGCCATTGCCGGTGAAGTGCGCGCCGATCTGTTCTGGGGCACCGGCGAAGAAGCCGGCCACCTGGCGGGCGATATGAAACAGAAGGGCAATATCTGGTTGTTATGGCCCAAAGGCATGGCGTTACCAGCGGGTTGAAGCGGGCCAGACAAAAGCAATCTAGAGCGAGGCTTGCCCGCGAAGAACGATAACGCGGCACGTCTGGCCAACCGGGGCGCCCGATTCGCGGGCAAGCCTTCAACGGATCTGCACGTACAGCCGATGCATTTGCGTCTACTGGAATGACGTCTTCCCGGCTAAAGCCGGTCCCACTGTGGGACCGGCTTTAGCCGGGAAGACGTCGGTTCAGACAATACGTCTGGCGCCTGGCGGTTGCCCCCAGACATAGAATCTCCAACGATTACGGTCGGCGCTTAGATAGCTAGATAGCTAATAAGCACGCTTGATAGCCGCGCTTTCTCGCCTTCAACAATTTCCGCCGCCAATTAAATGACGAGAGTTTTGCCGTTCATCCGAAGATCGGTGTCTTTGTTACAAAATATTGACAGTGTCAGTTTGATATCACATCATTTACCTCTCCCGGCAGGGCAACTCTGCCTGTCGCGGGATACTTTTAATTCAGTAGCTCGATGGGAATGGTTCTTATCATTTAGCGTACATATTGAGATATGCGTGTCGACGACAACGCCGCCTGATACTCCCTGATCTCTTTGTTGACGACCTTCAAGTTCTGGTAGTTCTGCCGATATTTAATCGCACGGTTAAGTGTCGCTTATGCATTCGGGCAGTTGGAGTGGAAGGTTTTGGGTCACGTCACGTTAACTATCCGGCATCTGCAGGATGAGCAGATGTTGTTGCGCGAGGGAGGTTTGTATTGGGTCGCTCTGGATCATGCGACCGACGCGGACATCTTTGCCCGGCAGTTTTTGTCAGGCTTGTCGCACAAGCATAGCGCCACGCTGGTCTGCAGCGGCGCCGATCCCCAGGCGGTTGTCCAAGGCATGGCTGACGACAGCGGGCCGGGCACTCTGCGCTTGTTTTCCATCCCCCACGATGCATCTGCGGGCAAGGCTTTCAAGGTGCTGTCTTCGGATCTGCATCGCATCAAACTGGTGCGTGGCAGTCAGTTGGTGCTGATACTGTCTTCTACCCACCTGGAAAATCTGGATACTCGACAGCTACAGAACTGGTGTGTAAGTACGCGGCAATGGTTGTTGAGCATCGACAGCACTTTATTAGTGCTGTGCAATGGTCAGGCGCCTTTGTTGCACGAGCGCCTGCTGAGTCTTAATGAACAACTTTCCGGACTGGCACAGCTCTATCGCCAGGACGGCTCGATTCATTATCAGTTGAACTTCTGGCACAGCGAATTGGGGGTTTGCGCAGCGCAAGCGTTCGACCTGGAAGTGACTGACCAGGGTTTTGCCTTGAGTGACACGCAACTGTCCAATCCGGTGCAGACCCGTACCGACGACCAACGCATTTACCTGACCCAACGCTCGGCCCTTGAGGGCGCGGCCGCGTTGTCTGAGCAATGGCGCCTTTTCGAGCACCGTGCCGATCTGTTGCAGCAGGCTGCCAACGCCCGTGCGGCCAGCGTGATTGTGGTTTTGGAGAGCAACCAGGACGTAGAACCTCTGGCGCGCAAATTACACGAGCTGCGCGAGCAATGCGGCCCAGCGTTGAAGATCATCGTGCGGGAAATGGAGCCTTGCCTGCGTTACCGCGACGAGCGCCTGTTGCTGGCCTGCGGGGCCAATCTGATTGTGCCTTCCAATACGACGCTGGCGAATTTCCTCAGCATGGTGGAAAGCGCTCAGGGGCAGATCTGGCGTTATCGCCAGACCCCTGATATTCAATCGCTGTTTGAGCGTCTGCGTCCTCCAGCCCTGCGCGGGATATTACCTCCCAGGGAGTTTATCGAGCTGCTCGATCAGATCTATGGCGGTGCATCCGGCGAGCTTGCTCACCAGTTACTGCGATTGCGTCCCCGTGGCGACCTGAACATCGATCAGTACCTGAGTCAGATCACGCTGCGCCGCTTTGGTGATGTGGCCTGTGTCCTGGACGGTAATTTCTATCTGTTCCTGTTTGCCTGCCGTGGCGACGGGCTGGAGCCCGCGCTGGGCAATATCTGTCGCTTGCCATGGCGGGATATTTTCAGCGAATGCAAGGTGCTTTCCGCTGCGGATGTGCTCCCGCGTCAGGATTTCATCGACGCCCCCCAAACGCCGGAAACGGCGCGCCTGGCCACCGGGCAAGTGACCGCTGACCTGACCCGCGCCATTGTTCAGGCCGGCTACGTGCCACAACGCATCACGCTGTCACTGTCAGAGCGTTGTTCATGAATTTCACCCAGTTGCTCCAGGTGATCGCGGCAAGCTGTCTGATGACGGTGGCGTTCATGCTCGTGCTGCGCAGCTTCGGACAGCACATCAAGCGCTGGCTCCAGCGCTATTTGCCGCCGCGCTATCTGCAACCGCGTGGTGTTCGACGGCGTGCGCCTGCGGCGCCTGTTGTGAGTGATGCTCATGACCCGTCCTGAACGTTTCGACGGCAGTCACGCCCAAGTGCAAAGCACCTGGACCTGGCCGGGCCTGGGGCTGTGGAACCTGTATTTCATCATCAAGCTGGCGCTGTTGTGGGGCGGCTACCTGAACATGCAGATTCTGCCGAATCTGGTGTTTGCCGCCGTACTGCTGGTGCCTTTGCGTCATCGTTATCTGGCGCTGCTACGCACGTTGATCGCCCTGCCGCTGGGTGTGGCGTTGTTCTATCAGGACACTTGGCTGCCGCCGTTCAGCCGGCTGCTGGACCAGCCCGGCGTACTGAATTTCACCGGGGACTATCTGTTTGAACTGGCGGGTCGTTTCATTGACTGGAACCTGTGCGGCGCTTTGCTGCTGTTGGTGGTGGCGTACTTTTTTGTACGTCAGTGGCTGCGCCTTACCACCTTGACCCTGGCCGGTTTTGCCTGGCTGGGCGGCGCTGGCCTGTTGGCCATGCATGTGCCTGTTCAGCAGAACACGGCCCAGGCCGCCGTTGCCGGTGGCGCGTCAATCGTCAGTGCCGAGCCGGACAGTCCGACCCTCGACGCTTATCTGCAAAAGTTCTACACCACCGAGGCCGCTCGGCAAGTGGTGTTCCAGCCGTCGCAATCGGCTGCCCAGCCGTTCGACCTGCTGCTGATAAATATCTGCTCGATGGCCTGGGATGATCTGGACGCCGTGGGTTTGCACGACAACAGCTTGTTGGCGCAGATGGACATGGTGTTCGACAACTTCAACTCGGCCACTTCCTACAGCGGGCCGGCGGCCATTCGGCTGTTGCGCGCCAGTTGTGGCCAGCAGCCGCACAGCAAGCTTTACGGCGTGGCGCCTGAACAATGTCTGTTGATGGATGACCTGCGCAAGCTGGGGTTCAACAGCGAAGTGATGCTCAACCATACCGGTCAGTTCGAAGGCTTTATCGACGAAGTCCGCGCTCAGGGTTCGCTGCCGGGGCCTGAAGTCAGTACGGCCAATCTGCAACGGGCATTGGTGGGCTTTGATGGCTCGCCGATCTGGCGTGATCGCGAAGTGCTGGACAAGTGGTGGCAGCACCGCGAGGCGCAGGCTGATTCGCGGGTTGCGCTGTTCTACAACACCACGACGCTGCATGACGGCAATCGCGCACTGACCCTTGATGGCGGCACGAAAAGCGCCGAGTACAAACCGCGAGCCCAGGCGTTGATCGACGACCTGAGCGCGTTCCTCAAGGCATTGGAGAAGAGCGGCCGTCGCGTAGCCGTGGTGATCGTGCCTGAACACGGCGCGGCCTTGCACGGCGACCGTATGCAGATCTCCGGAATGCGGGAAATCCCGAGTGCGTCGATCACTCATGTGCCGGTAGGCATCAAGCTGGTGGGCATGGGCAAGAATCTTCGCACGGAGCCGATTCATGTCACCGGCCCGAGCAGTTATCTGGCCTTGTCGGAAATCATCTCGCGCCTGTACGCCGCGCCGCCCCAGGGCGATGGGCTGGGCCCGGACTGGCAGGCGCTGTTGGCCAATCTGCCAGAGACCCCGGTGGTCTCGGAAAACGCTGGAACCGTTGTCCTCGACTACGCGGGCAAGCCTTACGTTCGGATCAAGGAGAAGGGCGCATGGCTGCCTTACCCACAAAGGTTCAAGTAAAGAATCAGGCGTTATCGCGCAATGAGCGGGCCGATGACATTGCCCGGCTTAAAGTCGAGTTGCGCCTGCCGAGTCTGGAATACATCGATATTTCGGCGCAACTGGAGTTGAGCCGGGCGCTCAAGCGCTGGCCGTTGCTGGCTGACTTCGCTATCGCCGACGAGCAGGCAGAGCAACTGCCGCTGCCGGTTGCCCAGCCGGTGCAACAGGACAGATTCGGAGCGCTGAAGTGACATCGCTGAGTGTGCGCGGGGTTCGTGGCGGTGTCGGCAGCTCATCGCTGGTGGCGGCCGTCGGCCATGCCCTGGAAAGCCTTGGTGAACGGGTGCTGATGATCGACATGTGCCCGGAAAACCTGTTGCGCCTGCATTTCAATCTGCTTGCTTCTCAGGAGTCGGGTTGGGCGCGTGCGATGCTCGATGGCCAGGACTGGCACACGCAGGCCTGGAGCCTGACCTCGACCCTGCAGATCCTGCCTTATGGCGGCTTGAGTGCCGATGAGTCCGCGAGCATCGAGCAACAGCTGCTCGATGATCCGCAGATCTGGGCCCGACGTCAGGCGAGTCTGGCCGCGAATTATGACTGGCTGCTGTTCGATCTGCCGCAACGCCTGCCGGGTCACGGCACTATTGGCCCTTGCCTGTTCCCGATCCAGTTGGCCGAGGCTGATGCTGCCTGCCATGTGCTGTTGTTGCAGCAGGCGGGCAGCAATCCGGTGCTGGTCAATCGCTTCGATCCGGGCAGCCAGTTGCAACGCGATCTGTTGCTTATCTGGCGCAAACATTACGCGGCCCGGCTCTTGCCGCTGACCATCCATGCCGATGAAGCGGTGCGCGAAGCACTGGCATTCAAGCAGCCAGTGGGGCAATACGCGCCGGACAGCCTTGCCGCGCAAGACGCGCTGAGCCTGGCGACCTGGTGCCTGACACGCCGTCGGGAGCTGGCATGATCGCCCGCTGGTTTCCTTACATGCAGCTGCGGCGTCGCTACGACTGCTACCCGCCGACGGCGTTTATGCTGGCGTCGTTCACGGCATTGACCTGGTTGTTCCTGCGGCTCGAATCCCCGGTCTGGCAGCGCCTGATGGAACAGCGCCAGCGCTGGTATCCGCACCTTGCCAGCAAGGTCCCCAGTGCCGGTGACCCGTTGCGCATCGTTTTGCAAAGCCTGTGGCTGTTGGTCTTCCGCCCCTGGCCGCAAGCCCGGCGGCGCTCGGCCCCGCGATGGGTCAGCAACGTGGGGCAGTCCAACCAGCGGGTCTGGAACCGTATCGGCGTTTTCCTCAATGGCCTGCCCGAGCATGCCAGCGAGAGCAAGATGATGCATGACGGCGCCCAGTGGTGGCGTAGCCTCAACCTTCGCCAACAGCAGTGGCTGAACTATATCTGCGCCGGTGTCGGGTTGCTTCTGGTGGTGGTATGCATCACCGAACCTTTCAGCTATGCCTCGCAATTGATGTTCGTGATTCTGTTGTGGGCGGTGGCCATGGTGATCCGCCGTGTGCCCGGTCGGTTTCCGACGCTGCTGTTGATCATGCTGTCGATCATCGTCTCCTGTCGCTACCTGTGGTGGCGCTACACCGCGACCCTGAACTGGGACAGTCCGCTGGACCTGGCCTGCGGCGTCTTGCTGCTGATCGCCGAAACCTATTCCTGGCTGGTGTTGTTGCTCGGCTATATCCAGACCTGCTGGCCGTTGAATCGCCCGCCGGCGCAGCTGCCGCGCGACACGCGACTGTGGCCCACCGTGGATCTGCTGATTCCGACGTACAACGAAGACCTGTCCATCGTGCGCGGTACCGTGTACGCCGCCTTGGGGATCGACTGGCCGCATGACAAATTGCGCATCTCGATTCTCGACGATGGCAAGCGTGACGAATTTCGCCTGTTCGCCGAGCAGGCCGGGGTGAATTACATCACCCGCGCCGATAACAAGCATGCCAAGGCCGGTAACCTCAATCAGGCATTGAAGCAACTGGATGGCGAGCTGGTCGCGATCTTCGACTGCGATCACGTGCCGGTGCGTTCATTCCTGCAACTTACGGTGGGCTGGTTCCTGCGCGACCCCAAGCTGGCGCTGGTGCAGACACCGCATCACTTCCTGTCGCCGGACCCTTTCGAGCGCAACCTCGATACCTTCCGCCAGCGGCCCAATGAAGGCGAGTTGTTCTACGGCCTGGTGCAGGATGGCAATGACATGTGGAATGCCGCGTTCTTCTGCGGTTCCTGTGCCGTATTGCGCCGTTCGGCGATTGATGAGATCGGCGGCTTTGCCGTGGAAACCGTCACCGAAGACGCCCATACCGCGCTGCGCCTGCACCGTAAAGGCTGGAATTCGGCTTACGTACGCATTCCCCAGGCCGCCGGACTCGCCACTGAAAGCCTGTCGGCGCACATCGGTCAGCGGATTCGCTGGGCCCGAGGCATGGCGCAGATTTTCCGCACTGACAACCCGTTGCTGGGCAAAGGGCTGACGATCTTCCAGCGCATCTGCTATGCCAACGCGATGCTGCATTTTCTGGCGGGTCTGCCGCGTCTGGTGTTCCTGACCGCGCCCTTGGCCTTTCTGCTGATGCACGCCTACATCATCTATGCCCCGGCCTTGATGATCATTCTGTACGTGATCCCGCACATGGTTCACGCCAGCCTGACCAACTCGCGCATGCAGGGCGAACACCGCCTGACGTTCTGGGGCGAAGTCTATGAAACCGTGCTGGCCTGGTACATCGCACGGCCGACCACTGTCGCGTTGTTCAATCCGAAGAAAGGCAAATTCAACGTCACTGCCAAGGGCGGCCTGATGGCCGAAAACCAGTTCGACTGGGGCATTGCCAGGCCGTATCTGGTGCTGGCGGTGCTGAATGTCGCCGGCCTGGGCTTTGCGGTATGGCGTTTGTTCTACGGGCCGAGCAATGAGATCGGCACCACGCTGGTCAGCAGTCTGTGGGTCATTTACAACCTGCTGATCGTCGGCTCGGCCGTGGCGATTGCCGCCGAAGTACGCCAGGTACGCGAAACTCATCGGGTGCAGGCCCGCTTGCCGGCCGCGATACGTCTGCAAAACGGCCGCTACTATCCCTGCATGCTGGTGGACTATTCCGAAGGCGGCACGGGCGTTCGGCTGGACATTGAACTGGCACTGCCCATAGGCGAGCGGATTTCCCTGCTGATGCAGCGTGGCGAACGGGAGTTTCTGTTCCCCGGCATCGTCAGCCGCAGCCACAAGAACTTTATCGGCATCGCCCTCAACGAGCTGTCTGCGGATCAGCGGATCGACTACGTGCAGTGTACGTTCGCCCGTGCCGACGCCTGGCTGAACTGGAACGAAGCGTTCGTCCCGGACCGGCCGCTGCACAGTTTTATCGACGTGCTGCGTCTGGGCGCCACCGGTTATTACCGCCTGTATCAATACCTGCCTGCCTGGACCCGAACCCTGGCCCGCCCGTTCATGCGTTTGCTCGCCTGGCTGCTCAGCTATGTGCCGCGTTTCGCCAAGGCAGCCCCTCTTTCTTCTCCTTCTCGATCGGTATGCGCACCATGAGTCGCTATTTGAATTTCACGTTGCTGAGCCTGCTGTCGTTGGCCATCGGCTGCGCTCAGGCCCAGCCCCTCAAGGAATTGCCCCTCAAGGAGCAAGCCGCCAAGGCTCAAGCACCGGTCATGCCGCCGACGGTGGCTTCAGCTGTGGCGAGCACGGCGCCGAGCTGGGACGTTTCGCGTAATTTTCAGCAACTGGGACGAGTGGCCGACAGCCTGTTGCTGGGCACTCATAACACCGATCAGTTTGAATTCACCATGCGTCGCGACCGCATCGCCAGCGACGCGAAGCTGCAACTGGAATACACCCCGTCGCCGGCCCTGCTGCCCACGCTGTCGCACCTGCGGGTCTATCTCAACGATGTGTTGATGAGCGTGATCCCCATCGACAAGGAGCAGTTGGGGAAAAAGACCGTGCGCCAGGTCGATCTCGACCCGCGCCTGATCAGCGACTTCAACCGGGTCCGCCTGGAGTTTGTCGGCCATTACACCGACATTTGCGAAGAGCCTTCCAACAGCGCGCTGTGGGTCAATATCAGCCGCACCAGCCTGGTTTCGCTGAAAGAACAGGCCCTGATCGTCAAGAACGATCTGGCGTGGTTCCCGATGCCTTTCTACGATTCGCGCGGCTATGACGAGCCGGTCCTGAACATGGTATTCGCCGCTTCCCCAACTCAGGGCGAGCAGCGTGCCGCAGGTATTCTGGCCTCGTATTTCGGCAGCCAGGCCGCTTGGCGCGGCACGAAATTTCCGGTGCTGTTCGACCAACTGCCCGCCGCCACGGCCGCTGCGCCGGTGACCGCATCCATCGTGTTCGCCACCAACAGCCATCGCCCGGCATTCCTGGCCGACCTCACGCAGTTCCCGGCGGTAGAGGCTCCGGTGGTGCAGATGATCGACAATCCTGTCGATCGCTACAGCAAGGTGTTGCTGGTGCTGGGCCGCGACGAAGCTGATCTGGTCGCTGCCGCGCAAGCGCTGGCACTGGGGGGTGATCTGTTCCGGGGGGATCGGGTGGTCATCGACAAGGTGCAGCAGATTCAGCCGCGCCAGCCCTACGACGCGCCGAACTGGATGCGCACCGACCGGGCCGTGCGTTTCTCCGAGTTGATCAAGTATCCCGAGCAATTGCGCGCCAGTGGCCTGCAACCGTTGCCCATCAGCCTGGACATCAACCTGCCGCCGGATCTGTTTGTCTGGCGTAACCAGGGCATCCCGCTGCAAACCAAATACCGCTACACGCCACCGGCCTCCAATGACGGTTCGCGACTGAACATCAGCCTCAATAATCAGTTCATCACCAGCCTGCCGTTGCTGGTCAACAGCAATGACCGGCTTGAAGAATTGCGCCTGGCCGTGCTGTCCAGCGAGTCGGCGAACGTCAATGAAAAGCTGTCGGTTCCGGCGCTGAAGATCGGCGACCGGAATAACCTGAAATTCAATTTCAGCTTCGCCACCACCGCCAGCAGTTCCCAGCGTGATCGCTGCCAGACGTCGTTGCCGGTGGACATTCAGGCGGTGATCGATGATCAGTCGACCATCGATATGTCCGGCTATCACCACTACATCGCCATGCCTGACCTGGCAGCGTTCGCCCGCAGTGGTTTCCCGTACAGCCGCATGGCGGACCTGTCTGAAACCGTGGTGTTGCTGCCGCCGCAGCCCAGCGCAGTACAGCTGAGCACGTACCTGGAAGCGGTGGCCGGAATCTCCGCGCGTTCGGGTCTGCCTGCGATGAACCTGACGCTGAGCGACAACTGGGAAGACGCGTCAAAGCACGACGCAGACCTGCTGATCCTCGGTTCTTTCGCCCCGGACATGCGCGATAACCGCGACATGAGTCTGTTACTCGACCGTTCCCGGGACTGGCTGCTCAAGGCAAACAACCAAGGACCGGGTTCTGCCCAGGAAAAGAGCGCGGGCAATCCGGCTGCCAGTCGGGTCGAGGTTTCGGCTAAAGGTCCGATTGCGGCCATTGTCGGCCTGCAATCGCCTCTCCATGAACAGCGCAGCATCGTGGCGTTGCTGGCCACTGAAGACGCCGACTTCCAGTTATTGCGCGAGACGCTCAATGACAGCGGCAAGATGGACGCAGTGGCCGGCTCCGTGGTGTTGATCCGCAGCAGTGGCGTGCAAAGCCAGATGGTCGGCGACCACTATTACGTGGGCAGCCTGCCGTGGTGGCTGATGCTCTGGTTCAAGTTGTCGGAACACCCGGTCCTGCTTGCTTTCCTGGCGGTGTCTGGCGTGCTGCTCAGTGCCTTCCTCACCTGGCGTGTCCTGCAGTGGGCGGCGCGTCGTCGTCTGGCGTATGAAGAGTAAGTCGGTGAGCATCGCCCGATCATTGCTCCTTGCGGCAGTCTTGCCGCTCATGGCGGGGCCTGTCCTGGGCGCGAGCCAGTGCGCCTGGCCGGCCTGGGAAAACTACAGGCAGCAGATGATCAGCGCTGACGGGCGGGTCATCGATGCATCTTCCCCGCAGCAGGTCACCACGTCTGAAGGGCAGAGCTACGGGCTGTTTTTTGCCTTGGTGGCCAATGATCCGGACAGCTTCGAGCGGCTATTGAACTGGACCCGCAACAATTTGGCGAGCGGTGCTTTCGATCGTCGCCTGCCCGCCTGGCAATGGGGTCTGGACAAGGATGGCCAATGGCGGGTGCTCGACAGCAACAACGCCAGCGACGCCGATTTGTGGATTGCCTACAGCCTGCTGGAAGCCGGCCGCCTGTGGCGCAGGCCGGATTACCTGACGCTGGGTCAGCACTTGCTGTGGCGCAGTGCCGCGCAAACCCTGCGCGAACTGCCGGGCCTTGGCCTGATGTTGCTGCCGGGGGGCGTGGGTTTTGAGTCCGCTCAGGGCTGGCGCCTGAACCCCAGTTATGTGCCGCCGCAATTATTGGCTCGATTCGCACTCATCGCGCCAATCTGGGCCGAAGTGGCGGAAAACTCCCGACGCCTGTTGATCGAAGGTTCGCCCAAAGGTTTTGCTGCGGACTGGTTGATGTGGCAGGCCGGGCAAGGCGTTGTTGCCGATGCCAACAGTGCAATCGGCAGCTATGACGCGATTCGTGTCTATCTGTGGCTGGGCATGCTGGCACCCGATGCTCGCGAGCGCAGCGCCTTGCTCGATCACTTCAAGCCCATGCTGGAGGCCACCGCGCGTCTCGGGCAGGTGCCGGAGCAGGTTGATACCCGGAGCGGCAAGACCATGGGCACCGGGCCGGTGGGTTTTTCGGCGGCCCTGTTGCCGCTACTGGCCAGCGACCCGTCCACCGCGGCGGCGCTGGCCGTCCAACGGGTGCGCCTGCAGCAAGCGCCGCCCTTGGCCGACGCCTATTACAACCAGTCGCTGTTGATGTTTGGTCAGGGCTGGGACGAGCAGCGCTATCGATTCGACAAGGATGGACGCTTGCAACCGAACTGGACACGTCCATGCGCGCAGTGAACCTGGCATCCCAACCGAGCACGTTCAAGGTCGTGGCCTTGCGCTGCGTACTCATGCTGTCTTGTCTGAGCGGTGCCAGCTTCGGCGCCGCGATGCCGGTTTCTGCGCAACAGCAAGAGCAACAGCGCTGGCTGCTGCAACAGATGCGCATCGGTGAAGCCTTGCAGCGCGACGATCTGGTTCGCGACTCCCTGGCGCGGCTGGAACTGATCGCTCCTGATCATCCCCAAGTGCTGGTGGGCGAGATTCGTCAGGCGCTGGCCGACAAGACCCAGGCGCAGAACGTGGCCTGGATCGAGCAATTATTGACTCGCCTGCGTCAGCAAGCTCCGGACTCGGCGCAACTGCGTCAGGCCCAGGCGCTGATCAAGTTGCAGAGCCAGGACGGTCTGCGCCAATTACAGCAGGCTCGGCTATTGGCCGCTGCCGGTCGTTTCGACGAGGCCAGCGCAGCCTTCGAAGCGCTGTTCGGGAAAGAACCGCCGGATCTGGCGATGGCCATGGAGTACTGGAGCGCGCGCAGTCGCATCAGCGGCCAGCGTGCCGTGGTGCTCGGTCATGTGCAGGCGCTGGATCGGGATTACCCCGGCAATGCCAGCGTGCGCCAGATGCTGGTCGGGCTGTTGTTTGCCGAGGATCGCAATGACGAAGCCCTGGCCGTGCTGCATCAATTGGCAGCCGACCCGCAGGCCAGCAACAATGCCGCCGAGCGCGAATACAACTACCTGATCAAGCTGCCGGTCAACCCGCAGACCGCGCAGGCGTGGCAGGCATTCGTTCGCTATTACCCGTATTCGCCGTTTGCCAAAGAGGCCAGCAAACAGCTCGCCGCGCAACAAGGCTTGCTGGCTGATCCGGCCTGGCAGGCGGGCGTCAAAGCCAAGCGCCTGCTTGAGCAGGACACCGCCAGCAACAGCGCGGCCGCCGAAAGCTTGTTGCGTCGCGCTATCAAAGCCTACCCCCAAGACCCAAGTCTTTATGGTGCCCTGGGCACGGCGTTGATGCGCCAGAACAAATACCCGGCCGCGTACGAAGCTTTCTCCACGGCGCTGAGCAAGGAACAGGACACCGATTACATCAGCAAATGGCAGGATCTGCAGGCAGTGACCCGCAACTGGATGATCCTGCAAAAAGGCGACGAAGCTCTGCAGCGCAAGGACTATGCAGCGGCGCGCAAGGCGTATCAGCAGTCGCGCAGTCTCAAGGCTGATTCAGCCGACCCCTTGATTGGCCTGGCCAATGTCGCCATGGCCGAGTCCGATGACATCGCGGCCCAAGCCCTGTTGTTGCAGGCGCGCAAGGTCGAACCGGGTAACGGCAGTGTGGTGCGCGCCCTGATGCGGCTGTATCGCGCACAGTCCAGCGAGCGCGCCGAAGCCTTCCTCAATTCCCTGCCAGCCAGCAGCCAGCCGGAATTTGCCAGCCTGCGCCAGAGCATCGAACTTGAGCGCCTGAACCTGCAAGCCGACCTGGCCAGCCAGCATTCGGACTGGGCGCAATTGGTGGTGCTGCTGAAGAAAATCCGCCTGCAGGATCAAGACAATCCATGGCTGACCTATCGTCTGGCGGCCGCCGAGATTGCCCTGGGCCGACCGCGCGAAGCCGATGATGCGTTCCGTCAATTGCTCGCGCGTCAAAGCCGCAATCCCGAGGCCCGCTACGCCCATGGCCTGTATCTGGCCAACGCGAACCGCGACAGTGAAGTAGCGGCCAGCCTCGGGCAAATCCCGGCCGCTGCGTGGACCGATAACATGCGCGAGCTGGACCTCCGGATCAAGCGTCGGCAACTGCTGGCACAGGCCGAAAAACTGCGCAATTCCGGGCATGAACCCCAGGCCATTGCCTTGCTGCTGCGTGCTCCTACCGTCGACGACCTTGGCACCCTTGCCGATTGGGCGGCGCAGCGTGAAGACCACGCGCAGGCCCAAAGCTACTACCGCAAAGTGCTCAAGGCCCAACCACAGGATGCCGAGGCGCAGCTGGGCTTGATCGAAGCGCTGATTGCCATGGGGCGTATTGCTCAAGCGCGTACCGATCTGGAAAAAATCATCGTAGCGCCTTCGGCTCCTGCGCCTTGGCAGCGACGGCTGGCCAATGCCTGGTCCGCTGTGGGCGACAAGGCTAAAGCCAGCGCGATATTTGCCAGTCTGCTGAAAACGCCGCAGACCGACCCACTGATCTACCGCGATGCGGCGCGTCTGATGGCCAGGGATCAGCCGCAACAGGCTTTGGATAATTACGCCCGCAGCATGGCGGCGGCCGGCTTGATTGCACCTGGCCAGGCCAGCCCCCGCGATAACGTGGCCATGACCAGGGCCAGTCGCGCCAGGGACAGCGACGACTGGATGCCGCGTAGCCTGCGCAGTGACGTCGACGAGCTGTACAAACAGCAGAACCCGACCGTCAATCTTTACCGCGACTTCGCCTGGCGCAATGACAACACGGCACCGGGGATTTCCGACCTGACGACCCAGACGACCATTTTGCGCATCGACTCGCCGTTCGCTCAGGGTCAGGGTTTTGTCCAGGCCGAGCAGGTCGATCTTGAAGCCACGGCTTTCGACACCGACACCGATGGCCTGCACCGGGAAGAATTCGGCACCTGCGCTGTGCAATTCCGTGACCGGGCCACCGGCGCGCTGGTGCCCAATGGCTGCCGCAGCACCTCGCAAAGCACCCGCGGTCCGAGCCTGGCCGTGGGCTGGAAAAATGCCCAATGGGCGTTGGATCTGGGCCATACGCCACAAGGTTTCGAAGTCGGCAACTGGCTGGGCGGTGTTGGCTACAGCAGTGACTGGAAATCCATTGGCTGGACGTTGACCGCCTCGCGTCGGCCCATGAGCAACTCGGTGGTGTCTTACGCCGGTGCTGTTGATC
Source organism: Pseudomonas sp. DSP3-2-3 (assembly GCF_049898225.1). Lineage (NCBI taxonomy): Bacteria > Pseudomonadati > Pseudomonadota > Gammaproteobacteria > Pseudomonadales > Pseudomonadaceae > Pseudomonas > Pseudomonas sp. DSP3-2-3. Next base: position 49,377 of record NZ_JAFCXH010000015.1, read on the forward strand.
CCGTCACTGGTACGCGTTGGGGCGGCGTGACCAGCAACGGCGTGACCTTGAGCCTGAGCCATGACGAAGGCGGCGTGGATGGCGTGTGGGCCAGTTTCGGCAGCCACTGGTTGCGCGGCAAGAACGTGGTCGATAACCAGCGGCTTTCAGCCATGACCGGTTATTACTACCGCTTGGTGGACCGTGCTGACCAACGCATGCGCACCGGCCTGACGCTGATGTATTGGGGCTACGACAAGGACCTGAGCGAGTACACCTTGGGGCAGGGCGGTTATTACAGTCCGCAGCAGTACTACTCGATTGGCGTGCCGTTCAACTACGCGTGGCGCAATGCCAACTGGTCCGCCCAGCTGGAAAGTTCGGTGGGCTGGTCATTCTCGAAAACCGATGGCAGCGACTTGTACCCGCTGGATGGCCCGGCCGGAAAGCTGTTCAGCCAGGCCGCAGCAGCCGGTTTGGATATCGACGCCGACACTTCCCTGACCAAGGCCGGCAGCAGCAGCACCGGCGCGAGCGTTCGTCTGCAAGCGTTGGTCGAACGTCGCCTGACCGATCACCTGGTCCTGGGCTCGGGGATTTCCCTGCAACACAGCGAAGGCTACGCCCCCAGCCGCGCCATGCTGTACTTGCGCTACACCTTCGATGAATGGCAAGGCAACCTGCCGATGCCGATCGAACCGGTGACGCCATATGCAGACATGCGCTAAACCGTTTCCCCGTTAAAAATCCGGTCCTACCGAACCCTGCATAGTCTGGTAGGAGGGGGAGTACGACACGTTTATGCGGGCTCGGCGATTGGGCGGGTAGTCTGGAATGTCAGAAGATTCCCGACTACCTCGTCAGCGCGCTGGACGCTGGTATGAATCCTGGTCGCCGCTTTGGCGGACTCTGCCCCAATATCCTTGCGGTGTAACAAGACGTCGGCGCTCAGCAGTATCGCCCCAAGGTGCGTGCGCAGGTCATGTCCAAGGGTGCCAAGAAAATGCGCGCGGGCTTGCTCGGCGGCGAGCGCTTGACGGGCGATGGATCGGGCAACGGCTTGATCCACGGACTCGTTGAAATGCAGCATGTCTTCGACTTCGAAATCCGTTCCCGACTTGATCCGTTGCATCCACTTCATCAATACGCTCATGCGCAAGACACGATATTGCGCAACAATCTGGTCGATGCTTGAACCTGCCATCAGCGGAGTAATAGCGTAAATGTCTGTGGCTATTTCATCGTGTTGTCCTAGCGCAGCGCCGTGCGACTTGCTGATGTGCTGATCGTTCATTTGAACAGTTATTAAATCAGTGGCAATCGCCCCGAGCATTTTTTCCACATGGGCGCGTAATTCGAGCGAATTCAGGTCGCTGTTGCGGGCAATTGTTGTTGCGAAATCTTCCCACTGCTGAAGGATCGATTCGATGTTTTCTAAAATGAAATCGCCCAGACGCATATTGATTTCCTACCGGTCTTGCTGCGCTCAACGCTGATTGAGAGAGTCAGTCAACGCGTGCTAGCCGAGCGTGGCGAAAAATCGAACGTTCATGGCTGATAGATAGGCTCACCAAACAGCAGAAAGTTGCATGGTGGTCGTCGGACTTACGCCAGTGCTGCTACTGACTTCTTACGACAGCGCGCAAAGAACTAGACAAGCGGCAACTGTCGAGTCGCTTTAATCGGCGTTTATGTTTGTGCCAAATGCTCGCCTTGGGTTTAGTATTCGGCCTACCAAGACACGACGGACGTTGGTCCGATCCGGGCTTGGCTTTCCTGGGCCGTGGACATGACCATTCAAAACACTTTCAATAATGCCAGCGCCCCTGTGACTGTCCATGTCGTCGATGATGATCGCAATACTCGCGATGCCCTCCATCAGTTGCTGACGTTTGCCGGCTATCCGGTACAGCTGCATGCCAGCGGCGCCGCGTTTCTGAAGGCTTACGACGGGCTTCCTGGCTGCATGATTCTTGATCTGGCGATGCCTGAAATGCGCGGCGAGGTGCTGCTGGATGAGATCGTGCGCCTCAAATTGAATGTGGTTGTCATTATCATGACCGGGCATGCAACGGTTGAAGCCGCCATTCAGATAACCCGTGCCGGGGCGATTGGTTTTCTGCAAAAACCATTCAGCAATGATCAACTGCTGCAAAAGCTCGAGAAAATTTCCCACCGGGCAAAATCAGTTTTTGCCCGCCGAGCCCTGGCTGACGATTACCGCCAGCGGCTCGACAACCTGACGTCTCGAGAGCGAGAGGTTCTGGATCTGATGCTGGCTGATATGACCAGCCAGCAAATCGCCACTCAGCTGGGCAACAGCAAAAAAACCGTGGACATCCATCGGACCCGGGTCATGCAGAAAATGGGAGCGAGCACTATTACCGAATTGATCATGGCCTGGACCCTGCTTTTCTGTATCCCCGAGTCCTGAAAGTAATTAACCGGTTCTGATTTTTGGCTAATAGGTACTTATACCTATATCGGTCGTCTCTTGCTTGCTAAAAACAACGGTGAGCATAAACTGTGGTGATCAAGGTGCTATGACTGGTTTTATTGAGTCGGCACCGCCGGTAAAACTCCAAATTGTTGTCATTCGTCCTGTAGCCGGATAGTTATCTGTAGTGAATCATGCAGGCAACTATTAATGGCTTCCGGGCGAAAGTTCGTGTGAGTTTTGCGGCTAGAACAGTTTTGTCTGCATGATCAGAAATGTCGAAAGCGCCCCCGATTGTTATTAACAACAGGGTGTTGCTCTGTTGCACATGCCTTAAACGCCATCTGCTGCACGCGGTTATTCATCAAGTTGATCTAGAAAGCACCGAGCCTGTGGGGTCACAGGACTCTTGTATTAGGTAGAAATACCATTAGGTAGAAATACCGAGAGGATTATTGTGCAGAAGAAGTTTGTGGCGTGTGTGCTATTGACCTTGAGCCAGGGGGCGTATGCGGTACAGCTTCCTCCGGGCGCGGGGAGTCAGATTCAACAGATTCCCGCCTCGCCCACACTCAAAAAAGTGGACCCCAAAATCCAGGTCGAACCGACCCAGGCACCCGCAGTTCCTGCTTCAGACAGCGCCCGGATCAAGGTCAATTCCCTGCATCTGACCGGGCAACGGCTCTATTCCGAAGCCGACCTGCTCAAGTTGACGGGCTTCACTGCGGGCAAGGAACTCAGCCTTGGCCAATTGCAGGCGATGGCCGCGCAGATTGCCGACTTCTATCACCAGAAGGGCTATTTTGTGGCGCAGGCCTACTTGCCAGCCCAGGAAATCAAGAACGGCGCCGTTACGATTGCGGTCATCGAAGGCCACTATGGGGCCGTCACGATGCGCAATCAGAGCAACCTCTCCAACCGCTTGGCCAATGGCGCAGTGGACGACCTGCACAGCGGCGATGTGATCAGCTCCGCTGCGCTTGAAAGCGATCTGCTGCTGTTGTCGGACACGCCCGGTGTCGACGTGCGCTCAACGCTGGTGCCCGGCGCATCGGTGGGCGCGGCCGACCTGATTGTCGATGTGACGCCTGGACAACTCGTAACAGGCAGCATCGACGCCGATAACGGCGGCAACCGCTATACCGGTCAGTACCGTTTGGGCGGGACTTTGAATATCAATAATCTGGCAGGCCAGGGGGACGTTGCGACACTTCGCGCGCTCTCCAGTTTTGACGGTCTGGACTATGCCCGCGCGGCTTATCAGATGCAGTTTGGCAAGGCGACTGCGGGCGTAGCCTATAGCCGGCTGGATTATAAGCTGGGTAAAGAGTTCAGTGACTTACACGGCAACGGCACGGCGGACATTGTCAGTGTCTACGGCAGTTACCCGCTGCTGCGTTCACGCCGAAGCAATCTGTATGTTCAGGTTGGTCTTGATTACAAGACTTTCGAAGACCGTATCGACTTAGTGTCGTCCCATGTCGACCGGAACGTCGAGGTGCTGATGACAACGCTGCGTGGCGATCATCGCGATGACTTTGGCGGCGGTGGACTGACGGCGGGCGCCCTGACCTGGTCGACCGGCAACCTTGATATCGAAACCCGCGAAGCGCGCTCGGCAGATGGACTTACAGCCCGCAGTAACGGGCATTACGACAAGTTGGGTTTCAGTGCCATGCGCTTGCAACGGGTCACGGATGCGTTTTCGCTTTACGGCGCGATCAATGGACAAGTTGCCTCCAAGAACCTGGATATCTCGGAAAAGATGTACCTGGGCGGGATAGACGGCGTACGGGCATATCCTCAGGGCGAAGCCTTTGGTGATGAAGGTTATCTGGCGACTCTGGAAGCCCGGTATCTGCTGCCGCAATTCTCTGAACAATGGTTAGGGCAACTGCAACTGATCAGCTTCGTCGATAGCGGTACGGTCACGCTCAACGAGAATCGTTGGGATAACTCGGACCGGACCAGAACGCTGAGCGGGGCAGGGGTGGGCATTAACTGGTTCGACTTCAATAACTACTCCGTGAAGACCTACTACGCGACAAAGCTGGGCGGCGAGAAAGCTACCTCGGCTCCGGATTCCAACGGCCGCTTCTGGGTGCAGATGGTCAAATATTTTTGATCGCAGGCCCGGTTACCGCAGCGAATCCCACGTCAGCAATGCCTGAATCAAGTAGGTAAACACCATGAATACCCATTACCCATCCAGCTGGAATGCCAAGGCCGGCACCTTCGTCGCCGTTGCTCCTTTCCATTTCACGCTGAAACTGCTGACGGCTGCGATCCTGCTTTCGGCCGGATTCAACGCCTATGCCCTTCCCGTCGGCGGAGCGGTGTCGGCTGGCAGCGCCACGATCGGTTCGGGTGCAGCCACTACGACCATTACTCAAACGAGCCAGAATGCCGCGATCAACTGGCAGAGTTTCAATATCGGCACGGGCGAGGCGGTCAATTTCGTACAGCCCAACGGCAGTGCCACGGCCCTCAACCGGGTGCTGGGCGCGGACCCTTCGAGCATTCTGGGTAGCCTGAATGCCAACGGCAAAGTGTTCCTGGTCAACCCCAACGGTATCGTTTTCGGTCAGGGTGCGTCGGTCAATGTCGGCGGCTTGGTGGGCTCTACGCGCAACATCAGCGACAGCGATTTCATGGCCGGTAAATATAACTTCGAAGGCACCGGGGCCGGCAGCGTGGTCAACCACGGCTCGATCAATGCCAACGGCGGCTCCGTTGCTCTGCTGGGCGCGAATGTCAGCAACCAGGGCGTCATCCAGGCGCAAATGGGCACCGTTGCGCTGGCGGCTGGCAACGCGTTCACCCTGGATGTGGCGGGCGACGGGCTGCTCAATGTGGCGGTCAACAAGGGCGCGGTGGATGCGCTGGTGCAGAACGGCGGGCTGATCCAGGCCGATGGCGGCCGGGTGCTGATGACCGCTCAATCGGCTAACAGCCTGTTGCCTTCCACCGTGAACAACACCGGCGTCGTCCGGGCCCAGACCATCGAAAATCGCAACGGCACCATCATGTTGATGGGCGATATGCAGAACGGCACCGTGAACGTGGCTGGCACTCTGGATGCCAGCGCGCCCAATGGCGGTTCCGGAGGTTTTGTCGAGACTTCTGCGGCGCACGTCAACGTCGCCGAGGGTTCAAGGATTACCACCTTGGCACCCAATGGCAAGACGGGAACCTGGCTGATCGATCCCCTGGATTACGTGATTTCGAGCACGGGCAATATCTCCGGTACCACGCTCTCGGGTAACTTGACTACCAATAACGTCCTGATTCAAAACCCTATAGGCACAGGCAACGGCGATATTCTGGTCCAGGATCCGGTGACATGGACGGCCACGACCACGCTGACCCTGAGTGCCGCGCGTGATATCGAGGTGAGTGCACCCATCACCACGACCGGGGGAAATCTGCAGCTGCTCGCCATACGTGATGTCAATCAGAACGCCACGATCAGCGCGACGCAGGCCGGTGGCAATGGCGGCAATGTCACGATGGTGGCTGGCAAGAATGTGAAACTCAACCAGGTACTCACCGTGACCAACGGCAACGCGTTGCTGGTGGCTGCCAATGATGGCCTGAATCAGGGCACCGTAAGCTTCGGGGCCAAGGCCGTGGTGACCGGCACGGTGTCCACCGTGAAGATTTACTACGCGCCGACCACCTACACAACGCCAACGGATTTCACCGGCAATTTCACCCTGACCGGTGGCGCGACGCTGACGCCGTTCATGTGGACTTACCTCCAGGCTGACAACAAGGTCTATGACGGCAACAACGCGGCGATATTGTCGTTGCGCAACAACCCGGCTGGCGTCGTGGCGCAGGGCGGTACTGCCACGTTCGATACGGCAAACGTAGGCACTGGCAAAACGGTGACTTACAACAGTTATTCCCTTGGCGGTGCCAACAGCGGCCTGTTTGCCTTGTTCGCGCCGTTTGACAATGTGACGGCAGCTGCCGGTATTCCAGGATCCGGCATTACCCTGGCGAACATCACGCCAGCCCCGTTGACCATCACGGCCAACGACGCCAGCAAGACCGAAGGCGATACGCTGGTGATTCCGAATTCGGCTTTCACCTCATTGGGGCTGGTCAATGGCGAGACCGTTGGCGGCGCGACCCTGACGAGCCTGGGGACAGTCGCGAGCGCGAGCGCCACAGGCAGTCCTTACCTGATCACGGCCAGCAACGCGACCGCAGGCACGTTTAATCCGTCCAACTACACGATCACTTACGCTCCGGGCAATTTGTTGATCACGGCCCCGCCGGTGGTAACCCCGCCAGTGACCATACCTCCGGTTACGACACCGCCAGTCACGACTCCGCCGGTGACAACGCCACCTGTTACGACGCCACCCGTTACAACGCCACCGGTCACGACATTGCCGGGCACGACCCCGGGTACGACTGCGCCTGGCTCGACGCCACCGAGCACGACTGTTCCTGGCTCGACAGCCCCGAGTACAACTGTGCCTGGCGCGACACCACCGGTGACGACAGTGCCTGGTTCGGCGACTCCGGTTTCATCACCGCTTGGTTCGACACCTGCAAATCCGACACCCACGGGCTCCAGATCCCCTGTCTCGGGCATACCGGGGCTGCCACTCGCTTCTACTCCATCTGGTTTGCCGGTGCAGGAATACCCGGGCGCAACGACTCCCGATATCAATAATTCAGGCAACCCAGGCAATCCGGGTAATCCAGGTAATCCAAACAACCCGGGTAATCCGAACAATCCGAACAACCCGGGCGAACCCGGCAGGCCGTCAAGTGATAGCGACCCGCAGGGCGAACGCTCGAATGTTGCCGCCGCGTATATCCCGTCACTGTCCGCGCTGACCGTCGTGGGGGCCGGGATCAATGTGCCTGGCAGTCAATTGGCGCAGGTCACGCCAATCCTGCCGGTACCGGTCAAGGCCGCGGAAAATGCTTCGGAAAAAGCCGCCGCCCACCAGATACCTTACCCCTATAAAGCCCCGGTTTATTTGCCCAAGCAGGAACGTAACTGAACCACAGCGAGCCAACCGGCAGTCAGGGCTCTGGCTGCTGGAGAATGGGGCGCGTCATGACTGTTGATGGGAGTATTGCCTTGCGCCTCTTGCCCAGGACGAAAAAAAGCAGCGTCCCGAGGAAGGTTCTTCCTCGGGCATCGGCATTCGTCTGTTTTGGGCTGCTGATCGTTGCGGGTGCTTTCCAGCTGCCGGCACTGGCAGCTGCTGCACAGGAAGTCCAATCGGGCTCTGTATCCCGACGAGCGGATTTCCGCAACAACGCTGTATCCCGGGAAACCCGAGACACCGCCAACTGGGTGGTCGACTCGGGCGATAACCTGGGCATGCCGTTTCTCATCATCGACAAAAAGCAGGCCCGCGTATTGGTGTTCAATGCCAACGGCCAGCTCGCAGGCTCGGCATCGGTGCTGTTGGGCCTGGCAATCGGCGATGACTCGGTACCCGGCATCGGGCAGCAGAAGCTATCCAGCATCCGCCCACAAGAACGCACCACGCCCGCAGGTCGTTTTGTTGCCTCACTGGCCCGTAATCTGAAAGGCGAAGAAATTCTTTGGGTGGATTATAAAAATGCTATTGCGATGCATCCGGTCGTGACCAGCAACCCGAAAGAGCGCCGTACCGAGCGTCTGGCGTCGTCCAGTATTCAGGACAAGCGCATCTCTTATGGCTGCATCAACGTGCCGGCCGATTTCTACCGAAACTTCATCAGCCCGGCGTTCAGCGCAACGAGTGGCATTGTCTACGTGCTACCGGAAACCCGCTCCAACGCGAGTGTCTTTGCCGCGTATTACGAAACCAGGTAACGCAGTTGCGCGGGCGCATGATAGATAGCTATATAGATAGCTATCTATCATGCCGGCCAATCTGCCAGTCCTCGGCGTAGTGCCTGGTTTTGCTACGGAAGACGAACCTGCGGGCCGATCTGACGCGGGTCGGTACGCAGTTCGATCAAGGCCGGAACGCCAGCGGCCTGGGCTCTTGCAAAAGCGGCGGGAAAATCCTCGGTAAGGTGCACACTTTCCGCGTGGGCGCCGAAGGCTTTCGCTAACGCGACGAAATCCGGGTTGATCAGATCGGTGGCCGAAACCCTTCCCGGATACTCCCGTTCCTGATGCATGCGGATCGTGCCCAGCATGCCGTTATTGACCACGATAACGATCAGCGGCGCGTCGAACTGCACGGCGGTGGCCAGCTCCTGGGGATACATCATGAAGCAGCCGTCACCGGCAAAGCAGATCACGCTTCGCTCGGGCTGGTGCAGCTTGGCGGCAATTGCGGCCGGGAACCCATAACCCATGGCGCCGTTGGTGGGCGCCAGTTCGGTTGCCGGTTGACGATAGCGGTAAAAACGATGCACCCAGACCGTGTAATTGCCTGCGCCGTTGGTAATCACTGCGTCGTCCGGCAACACGTCATTGAGGTGCGCGATCACTTGCGCCATGTCGACGCCGGCGAGCTGCGGATGCGCCTCAGGCGGTGTCGAGTGGGCGATATAGTCCGCGCGGGCCGCTTGTGTCCATGCCGCCCAGGGCTGCGCAGCAAAAGGCTGCAGCTGTTCCAGCGCCGTGGCGAAATGGCGCAGCGCGCTGAGTATTGGCAGATGCGCTTGATAAACCTTGCCCAGCTCTTGCGGGTCCGGATGCACATGGATCAGCGTCTGTTTGGGGTGCGGACTCTCAATCAGCGTGTAGCCATTGGTGACTGTTTCCGAAAGCCGCGAGCCGATCACCAACAGGACGTCCGCATCGCGCACCCGCTCGGCGAGTTTGGGTGATACACCCAGGCCCAGTTGACCGACATAGTGCGGGTCACGGTTATCGAACAGATCCTGGCGTCGAAATGAAGCGGCCACTGGCAGGTTGTTGGCGGTGATGAAGCGCTTCAACGACTCGCAAGCCGCCGCGTTCCACCCCGTTCCACCGACAACAACCAGTGGCCGTTGCGCCGCGCCGAGCAGCTGCTGCAGCTCAGTCATGGCCAGCGCCTCGGGCGCGGCGTAGGCGATACGTACAGCCGGGACATCGGCGACCGCGCCCGAACCGAACAGCACTTCTTCAGGAAGGCCGATCACCACAGGGCCGGGCCGTCCCGATTGTGCGATGGCAAAGGCCTTGGAAACAATTTCTGGAATGCGCTCCAGACTGTCGATCTCGGTCACCCATTTCGCCAGGCCGCCGAACATCTGTCGGTAATCGACTTCCTGAAACGCCTCGCGGCCCATGAAGCCGCTTTCGACCTGACCGATGAAAAGGATCATCGGCGTTGAGTCCTGCTTCGCCGTGTGCACGCCATTGGCGGCATGAGTGGCGCCTGGGCCACGGGTCACGAAGCAAATTCCCGGGCGTCCGGTCAGCTTGCCGTAGGCGTCGGCCATGTTCGATGCGGCACCTTCATGGCGCGTGACGATGGTGCGGATCGCGGTTTCGTCATGCAGCGCATCGAGCACTGGCAAGTAGCTTTCGCCGGGGACGCAATAGAGCGTATCGACATGATTGCGACGCAACGCCTCGACCAGGATCTGGCCGCCGTTGCGCATGGGAATGGAATCAGGCATGAGCTGAAAGCTCCAAAGGTCAAATGTTGGCGGGGCGGGGGTAGCTGAACCTTGCTGCGATGGCTGCAGCAAGGTTTGCTTCTCCCGGCAGGCCTATTCCGAAGGCCGGGTTTGGGTCAGCCCGGTCGGCGGGCCATCAATGGCAGTCCAGCCGCCATCTACCGACAGGCTGCTGCCGGAAATATAGCTGGCCGCGTCCGAGGCCAGAAAGGCCACGGCAGATCCGACCTCATGGGGCTGGCCCCAACGGTTCAGCACGGTATGACCGGCGTAGGTCTTGTAGATATCCGGACGCTCCTTGAGCGGCGCGGTCAGGCGCGTTTCGATGATGCTCGGCATGACCGCATTGACTCGAACCCCGTAGCCTCCGACTTCTGCGGCAAAGGCCTTGACCATCATCTCGATACCGGCCTTGGTGGAGGCGTAAATACCCAGGCCGGGCTCAATGGTCACGGCGCGCATCGAGGAGCATAGAATCAGGCTGCCCGAGCCCTGTTTCATCATGGGCCGGCCAAAGTGACGCATGAAATGGAACGCGCCCTTGAGATTCAGATTTACCACCTGATCGAATTCTTCATCCGTGTAATCGACGATCAGCTTGCGGATGTTGAGCGCGGGCGTCGACACCGCGATGTCGACCCGACCGTGATCGGCCAGCACTTTGGCCGCCAGTTCTCCGATGGCCTGGCCGCTGGCGGCGTCTGTTTCCATCCAGTCGCTCGAACCGTCCTGGCTGATGGTTTGCGCGGTTGCCTTGGCACCTTCAGCGTCGCGGTCGGCGCAGATCACATGAGCACCCATCGCCCCCAATGCATGGGCCGAAGCCTGGCCGATGCCCGAGGCGGCGCCCAGCACCACGGCAATTTTGCCCTTGAGGCTGAAGAGTTCGCGATAGTCAGTCATAGAGACTCCTTTGATTACGGAAGCATCCAGGCCAGCGGGCCCGTCTGCAGGAATACGAGTAGCGACATTGCCGCGAGCAGCCCCAGGCTCCAGCCGATAACCTTGCGGAAGATCAGCCCTTCCTGACCGATGATGCCCACCGCGGCGGCACCCACCGCCAGGCTTTGCGGGGAGATCATCTTGCCCAGCACACCACCGGAGGCATTGGCTGCGGCCAGCAAGGCAGGATCAAGCCCGGTCTGATGCGCAGCGGCAACTTGCAGTGCACCAAACAGGGCGTTGGCCGAGTTGTCCGAGCCGGTCACTGCCACGCCGATCCAGCCAATCACTGGCGACAGGAAAGCAAAGGCGGGCCCGGCCTGAGCCAGCCAGACGCCCAAGGTAACGGTCTGCCCCGAGTAATTCATGATGAACGCGATGGCCAGTACGCACAGCACCGTTGGAATAGCCCAGCGTAGCTGTCGCACGGTCTCGCCGTAAGTCGCGATGGCGGTACTGGCCCGAACGCGTAGCATCCAGGCGCTGATTACCCCGGCCAACAGCAACAGCGAACCGGTAGCGGACAAGCTGTTGAGGGTGAAGTTGGTCGCCACTTTTTTCCCGCTGGTGCTGACAATATCCAGCCCCGGCCACGGGAACATGAGCGTGCCCGCAGACAGCCATTGTTTCACCTGCGGGATCTGCGCCAGGGAAAAGATGACAATGATCAGGATGTAGGGCGAGTAAGCCAGCCACATTGCATTGGACGTGTGGCGAATGTTGCTGCTCACCGGGACATCCATGCCGTCGATGTCATCGACATGAGGCGCCGTCCAGAACTTGAGGAACAGGATCAATGCGCCGGCAGAACCCAAGGCGCCTGCCACGTCAGCCAGGGCCACCGAAACGTAAGTGGCGCTGAACCATTGACTGATCCCGAAGGCAATACCGGCCACCAGCGCAGCAGGCCAGACCTGAACCAGCCCGCGACGGCCATCCATCAACCCGACCAGAATCAGCGGCACAAAGGCGGCAATGATCGGCGTCTGACGACCGACGATGGCGCCCAGTGTTTCGAAAGGCAAGCCAGTGACCTGGGCCAGCGTCGTGATCGGTACGGCCAATGCGCCAAAGGCCACCGGTGCGGTGTTTGCCACCAGCGCCAGGACCGCAGCCTTGATCGGTCTGACGCCGATAGCCAGCAGCATGGCCCCGGAGATAGCAATGGGCGTGCCTGCACCTGCCAGCGCCTCCATCAAGGCGCCGAAGTTGAAGGCGATGAAAATGGCCTGGATGCGCGTGTCCTTGCTGAGCATCGCAAAGCTGTCCTTCAACACGGCGAAGTGGCCGGATTTGACGGTCAGGTTGTACAGCCAGATGGCGTTGAGGATGATCCATAACACCGTGAGCACGCTGAACGCCGCGCCGTAGAAGCCGGCGTTCAATGTCGTCGCCACCGGCATGCCATAGGCGAAAATAGCCACCAGGGCACAGACCACCAGCGACACAAGCGCCGCAATGTGCGGCGTTACCCGCAACCACCCCAACAACAAGAACATTGTCACCAATGGCAGTGCAGCAAAAAGCGACGAAAAGAGGAGCGATCCTCCTACCGGGTCGTAAACCTGCTGGAACATTTGTCTCTCCTTTTGCGGAGCTTTTTATTATTGAAAAATGCGGTTTCGGCTCAGGGTTTGAAGAACGGCGTCGGGCTCATCAAGCGGTTTTCCTGGCTGATCAGGTAGGCCGCTTCGGCACTTTTGGTCAGGTACACCGACCAGGCCGGATCGTTCTGCAGCGCCTTGCGCTTGGCATCACGATCTGCGGCGCTTTCGTATACCCAGATGTGCATGTAGCTGTTGATGTTGCCGCTTTCGGTTTGCAGGTACGCCAAGGGTTTGCCCAAGTGGCGGCTTTGAATCTCGTAGCCATGTTCGGCATAGAGAGCCAGATGTTTCTTGGTAGTCCCCGGGCGGCAGGTGTATGTGCGAACGTCATAAAGCATGGCGGTTACTCCAGTTGAAAGAGGAATTGCAGCGGTGACTCCGGCAACCGAGTGCGTCTGTATGCGCTCGGTGAAAGGCCGGGTGTCGAGAAGAGGAAGACGGACAGGCAACAGGGTCATGAAGGCTCGTTTGCCGATGGGCAAAGAGCTGCTTGTGCGTTGCACTGGAGGCCAGGCAGCGGAGGGCAGGACTGCGCACGCGCAGCTTCATTTCCTGAATCATGGGCATCGGAATATTTTCTTATTGGCGCGTGACCGCGGCTTCTTCCGATGGAATGTACGCACCCTGCCCGGGCGCGCGTTAGGACAGTTCAGACGTTGTTTTGTACTTTTTTGCGGGCTTAGTCAGAAGGGTGGGAATACTTTTTACGGAATTCGCCGGGCGTGCAGGTGGTGTGCTTTTTGACGAAACGGGTGAAGTAGGCCGGATCATCGAAATTCAGCTGGAAAGCGATTTGCGCAGTGCTCAATTTGGTGTTGCTGAGCAGGCGTTTGGCTTCCAGCGCAATCCGTTCCTGAACCAACCGGCTGGCCGTGTTTCCCACCGTGCGCTTGAGCGCTTCATTAAGCTGCCGTTCACTGATGCACAAGGTATCGGCGTATTGGCGGATGGTTGTGAAGCTCAGGTAATTCTCTTCCAGCAACAGCGCGAAGCGTTTGGTCAGCGAATAACTGAGCCCCGAACTGCGCCCGTGTTCGTCAGCGGGATACAGGCGTCGCAGTTGCGTCAGCAGGATCAGCAAGTAAGAACGCACGATATCGAAACGGCCGACCTGGCGATCCCGGGATTCGCATTCGATTTCATTGAGCAGCGGCAGCATTGCATCGTGCTGCTCACGGGTGAGGTAAATCGCTGGCGCGCCACGGGTCAGGTGAAAGAAGGGAAACTTGGCGATGTCGTCGACCCGGGGGAACATCTGCGCAAAAAAATCGGTGCTGAAATTCAAGACAAAACCGCGCGGTTTGACCGAGGTTGTCCAGGTGTGAAGCTGACCGGGCGACAGGAAAAACACCGAGTGGTCGCGGACTTCGAATTGCTCGAAATCCAGCATATGGGTCCCTCTCGCCTCCGTCATCCAGAGCAGATGATAGTAATTGTGGCGATGCAGGAATTCGCGCGGGATGTCGTCGTGATCTTCCAGCCGCACCAGCTCGAAATAGAAAGACCCTTCACCGGCAAAATCCGAAGACTCAAGCGTGGGGAACGTATCGGTAGCACGCGTGCTCGTCCCTTTAGGCAAGGGCGGTCTCCTGATGGCACAAGGACAGAAAGAGTCAGCAGCCTACAGGAACCGGTTTGATTCGTAAGGTGAAAAAATGAGCCTGGAAGTAAATGTTCTGACTACTAAATGGGCTATATAGGCCTTTTATTTTCTTCAAGCTGATGGAATTCAACTCGTCTGCGCAATTGCAGAATTTGAAACGCCAGCAGGGTACGAAATGAACACGCCGCTGAAACCCGCCGAGGCGTTGGATCGGCCAACCTCATTCAGCCTGACCCTGCCCGGTATCTGCGCTGACGCCTTCCCGGACAAGTCCGGTCCTACCGAATCCGTGCAAGCCCGGTAGGAGGGGACTTGTCCCCGATGGCGTCATCACCTTGTCTGACACCCTTCTGAAACGCCCCGAAAAACACTGCATCTTCATTCCAGCTATTGCCTGAATCATTCTGGCGGCTCATCCGCTGAATGAGGGCAAGGGAATGCCAGGTTCACATCTACGCTATGGACGCTTTTCCAAACTTGGACAAATCTATCTGGTGACTTCAGTCGTGCAGGACCGGCAGCCGGTCTTTGTCGAGTTTCATTTGGGTCGCCTGCTTGTCGAAGAGCTGCGGCGCGCACAGGAGCAAGAATTGGCGCAGTCCTTGGCATGGGTCGTCATGCCGGATCATCTGCACTGGTTGTTCCAGCTGCAGAAAGGCACGCTGAGCGGCCTGATCCAACAAGTGAAGGCACGCAGTGCCATAGCCATCAACAGAGCGCGATGCAGTAATGGGCGTTTGTGGCAGCCGGACTTCCACGACCAGGCCATTCGTCGTGATCAAGAGCTGATAAACATGGCCCGCTACATCATCGCCAATCCCCTGCGCGCCAACCTTGTTCAATACATCGGTGACTACCCGCTGTGGGATGCGGTTTGGCTTGAGTCCACACCGGATGCGTCAACCCAATACAACTGGTTGACCTGAACGAACCGATATCTGCGCTGACGCCTTCCCGGACAAGTCCCCTCCTACCGGGTTTGCGTTGGCTGTGCGGCTTGCGGGACCACTGAGCAGCACTTCCCGCGCCATCGCCACCAGCGGGCGCAGATTGATGCGGTGCCAGGCGGCCCAGACCGGCGTGGTGTATTGCATCCACGGCACTTCGCGCAAGACCACGTTTTCCGGCGCGCTGGAGCGTAGGTTGCGTTGCAGCATGGCGATGCCCAGGCCCGCGCCGACCAGCCGCAATGCGGTCATCGGTTCGGTGACTTCCAGGTGGATGTCCGGGGAAAATCCGGCTTTCATGCACGCCGCCACGAAGCTTTCTTCGTGAGCACCCGCGCTGCGTTGCGCGAGGCCGCTGGCCACGCAAATCCACTGCGCGGTCTGCAGGTCTTCGGGGGTTAGTACGTTCTTCTGCGCGAGCGGGTGATGTTCGGGCATTGCCAGCAGCATCACGTCGTTGAGTACCAGCGCGCTGTCCAGATCCGGATCATCGGCCGCAGGCGGCTCGCTCACCAGGGCGATGTCCAGGCTGCGCTGGCGCAGGCCTTCCAGTTGATCCGAAGAGGCCTGGCTGTAGAGCGCGATATGCAGATCGTGCCGGGCCGCACGCAGGATTTTCAGCGCGTCGGGCAAGACTGAGGTGTGCATGGCGTTTTCGATGTAGCCGATGCACAGGCCGCCTTCTTCCCCTCGACCCAGACGCTTGCCCAACGATTCCAGGCGTTTGGCGTGGGTGAGCAGGGCTTTGGTTTCGGCGAGAAAGGTGCGGCCATCTACTGTCAGACGAATACGTTGTTGGCTACGCTCGAAGAGGTTGAGGCCAAGGAATTCTTCCAGCTGGGCAATCTGTCGGCTCAGCGGTGACTGCGAGATATGCAGTCGTTCCGCAGCGCGACCGACGTGTTCTTCCTCGGCGACGGCGACGAAATAGCGAAGCTGGCGTAAATCGATCATGACGGGATCAGACCTCCAAGGACTCAAGTCAGCCAAATTATGTCTTGGACGGTCTTTACTGGTCAACCTAACCTAGCCTCATGGTCACCTGAGGGTGGCAAGTTGATGGGAGTCGTCTCCCGTCCTTTGCAGATAAAGAGGATCAATCATGAGCATCAGAGACAAATTGCCCGGCGTACTGGGCTTCGGTGGCGCGCCACTGGGCAACATGTTCCGTGCGATTCCTGAGGACGAAGCGCTGGCCACGGTGCAGGGCGCCTGGAACGCCGGGGTGCGTTATTTCGACACCGCGCCGTTCTACGGTTCGGGCCTTTCCGAGCTGCGCATGGGCGAAGCGCTCAAACAATATGACCGCGATCAGTATGTGCTGAGCACCAAGGTCGGTCGTTTGGTGCTGGACGAAATCGAAGACGTTTCTGCCCGCGATCTGGGCGACAAGGCGGGCGTGTTCGACCATGGCCGCCCGAACAAACTGGTCAACGATTACAGCGCCGATGCGACCCTGCGTTCCATCGAAGACAGCCTCAAGCGCTTGCAGACTGACCGTCTGGACATTGTCTGGATTCACGACATTGCCCAGGATTTCTACCGTGATGAGTGGCTGGAATATTTCAACGCCGCGCGCAAAGGCGCGTTCAAGGTCCTGACGCGACTGCGCGAAGAAGGCGTGATCGGTGCCTGGGGCTTGGGCGTCAACCGCGTCGAGCCGTGTGAACTGACCCTGGATCTGGAAGAAGCCCAGCCGGACGGTTTCCTGCTGGCCGGGCGCTACACCTTGCTCGACCACGACCGTGCGCTGCAACGCCTGATGACCTCGGCCCACGCGCAGAACGTCGACATCGTGGTCGGCGGTCCTTACAGCTCGGGCATTTTGGTCGGCGGCGAGCATTTCGAGTACCAGAAAGCCTCGCCGCAGATCATTGCCAAAGTCGAAGCGATCAAATCCATCGCCCAGCGTTTCAACGTCGACATCAAGGCCGCAGCGCTACAATTTTCCCTGGCCAACCCCGCCGTGGCGGCGGTTATTCCCGGCTCCAGCCGCCCCGGTCGTATCGAGCAGGATGTGGCGGCGTTGACCCAGCGTATTCCGGCCGAATTCTGGCAGGCGCTGGTCAAGGCTGAGCTGATTTCACCTCTGGCACCGTTGCCAACAACCATTGCCTGAATTCAAAGAGAGACCCACCATGAAAATCGATTTGAATGGAAAACTCGCCATCGTCAGTGGCTCCACCGCCGGCATTGGCCTGGGCGTCGGCAAGGCGCTGGCGTCCTGCGGCGCGACTGTGGTGATCGTCGGTCGCGCCGCAGCCAAAGTGGATGAGGCGATTGCAGCGATCAAGCGCGAGGTGCCCGACGCGCAACTGCGCGGATGTGTGGCAGATCTGGGAACGGCGCAAGGCGCACAGCGGTTGTTCGAGGCCGAGCCGACCGCAGACATTCTGGTCAACAATCTGGGTGTGTTCAACGAAGTGGATTTCTTCGACACGCCGGATGACGAGTGGGAACGCTTTTATCAGGTCAATGTGATTTCCGGTGTGCGCCTGTCGCGGCATTACGTGAATGACATGGTGGCGCGCAAATGGGGGCGGGTGATCTTTGTTTCATCCGAATCCGGCATTGCGATCCCGGCCAACATGATCAATTACGGCACCACCAAGGCGGCGAACCTCGCGGTTTCCCATGGTTTGGCCAAGCGCCTGGCGGGCACCGGCGTGACCGTCAACGCCATCTTGCCAGGCCCGACCTTTACCGATGGCGTTGAAGAGATGCTCAAGGACGCCATCGCCCAGTCAGGCCGCAGCGCCCGGGACGAAGCGGACCATTTTGTGCGTAGCGCGCGACCTACGTCGATTATTCAGCGTGCGGCAGAAGTGGATGAAGTTGCCAATCTGGTGGCGTATCTTGCTTCTCCCTTGTCATCTGCCACCACCGGTGCCGCATTGCGTGTGGACGGCGGCGTAGTGGACAGCATGGCGATCTGATCGGCCTGTTACTGGCATTCATTCTGGAGAATTTCTCATGGCAACAGCATCTGCATCCCTGCGCCTTCCGGTCGAGGCCGACACAGTATGGCAACTGGTCGGCGGCTTCCTTTCCCTGCCGGACTGGCTGCCGTTCATCGCCGCCAGCGAGCCTGCTGAAGGCGGACGTCTGCGCAAACTGACCACGGACGACGGCGCAGTAATCGTCGAGCGCCTGCAAACCTACGACAATCAGGCGCGCACCTACAGCTACTCAATCACCGAAGGGCCGTTTCCGGTCACTGATTACCTGGCTACGTTGCAGGTCGAGGCAGTTGGCGACGCTGAAACGCAGGTGACCTGGTCCGGAAGCTTTACGCCCAATGGCATTTCCGATACCGAGGCTCATGAGTTGTTTCAGGGGATCTATGAAGGTGGCCTGGAAGCGTTGAAAGGCAATTTCTAACCGTTCAACAAGCGCTCATCCAGCATGAAGTCCAGCTCCCGCGCCTCGGCCACTATGGCTTGATACGCCGGATGCTGGACGTTCAGCAAGTAATTGGACTCGCGCGGGATGATGACGCTGGGCACCGCCAGCGCCAGGCTTTGCCCGGATTCCAGCCAGGTGTCGCCGAAACTGGCTGTCGAAGGCGGCGCGGGTTCGTCGCGCCAGTCGGCGGGCAGGATGTCCGCGCTGGCATTAAGGATGTCCTGCTCCGGGAGCTGGAGTTCGAGCATGGCGTAGTGCTGGATGACAGCGCTATTACCCAGGTGTACCAGCACTTCAAGCAGCGCCAGGGACTCACTGCCAGCGCAATACACGCAGGCTTTGCCCTTGCTGTTCCAGCGTCCGCCATAGAGCCGGGCACCTTCGCCGTCGAACGCCTGAGCCAGCCATTTGCGTTTGACCAGACGGTAAATGCTGATCAAGCCACAACCCCGTGTTCAAGACGGCCGATCAGGTCCAGCACCGCCTGAGCTTCGGCTGAAGTGGCGAGCATTTCCAGCGGACGATGGTTACCGAGCCCGCGCACCGGTTCGACGAGCCAGCGCCGCGTGGCGTCGGTATCGCCTTCGAACAGATCCAGCGCAGCTTTGTAGACCGCCGCCAGGCGGAACAGACGATCACTTTCCTCGGCACTGAATTGCCGCACTTTCAGGCGCCGCTGCAACGTGGCGGGCGCAATCCCCAAGTGGATGGCCAAGGTCGAACGGTTGAGGTCGGTGTACTGCGCCAGGCGTTCGAATACCTCGTAAGGCAAGCCTTTGCGCAGCGCGGCATACAATTGCGCGCCCCGTGCCGGAACGCCCAATTGCTGCCAGAAGCCCGGATCCTGAGCGGGAGCCGGTTGATAATTGCGGATGGCGATGGACATTGGTGGGTCCTCTTGATCGTTTGATATTTATATACTATATCAAATGGTTTTTTTAGGAAATGTGGGAGCGAGCTTGCTCGCGAAGCGGCGTACCTGACGACGTAGCTTTGCGCCATTCACACCGGCTTCTTCGCGAAAAAGTTCGCTCCTACACAGACTGTGTGAAACCCTCGACTGAAAACGAACTGCGCGCTCTCACGTGAATTCTCTAAAAGTTCGCGTGGTGTGCAGACCTGAAACTCATGTAGAAGCGCGGTTTTAGTTCGTTTTTTAGCCAGCTAACTCGTCTCCGAGGTTTTCACACACTCTGTACAGGTTGACCTAATTCCAACTTGTAATTAAATGGGTTCGCCCAAGCCGAGGCGTCCAGGCGCCACGGTGGCATTTTATGAATGCGGGTAAACAGCTTCTCCGATGGTTCGCATATCAACACCATTTTGTTTGAAGGCGTACAACATCGCACTGAAGGCCCCTATTGCCGAAACATCTTCCTGCATGTCGATTGCCTGTGAAAAGTCGCTGACGGCTGCGCGTATTTCACCCTCAACGGTCAGCAATGCACTGTCGATGGCTACGGTGATGGCTTTCGGGCCTGGGAATATAATGATGCCGTTAGTCAGCGGCTGAGAGTTTGAGGCATAGCTTATTTCGATTAGCGTTGCCTTTGCTTGCCTCAAAAGTTGATCAATTGCGGCGCCTACAATACGAGGGCGAAGTACCGATAATTCAGCTGCTACGACCTGCTGCTGAGCAAGTCGACGTGCATATTCTTCAGCCTGGTTTACGCCACCAGGCTTTCGCCCTGAACCAGCGCTACGCCGCTCTGCACGATTTCGACGATGCCTGGCGAGCCGACCGAAGTGGGTTTGGCGGTCTGGGCGTAGGCGCCCAGTTGCCCGGTGACTGCTCCTACGTAATGCGGATTGCTGGTCGAGACGCCGTCCCACATGGCGGATGCGGTGGCGGTACTGCCATAGGCCGCGCCGGCATGTTGATCGTTGGTGAAGGTCTTGGTTGCCAGCGCCTGAGCGACCAAAGTGCCGTCGCTTGCGGTAATGGTAGTTGCGCCGTAGTTCAGCGACGTTGCGACGTTGCCATTGCTGTCGAACAGCAGCACGGCATCTTTCTTACCCAACCCTGGACCCTCGATGCTGATCAGGTTGGTGCTGTCGCTCAAGCCCCATACGCTCTTGAAGGCGCTCAGCTTGTCGGCCGTGATCGAGGCAACAACCAGGCTCTTGCCTGCGGCCAGGGTCAGGCTCGCCGGCAGGCTGGTTGCGCCGATAAAGGTCCCGGCCTCGTCGTTCATCTTCCAGCCACTGAGGTCAATGGTCGTGGAGCCGTAGTTGTAAATCTCGAAAAAATCACCGCCTTCGGCATTCGAGTTAACCTCGGTGATCAGCAGGTCGTAATGCGGTAATGCGCCGGTGGTGAAGCTGATGGTTTTACTCGCCAGAGCGTTGCCCGAGTGGTCGGTCACCGCGTTGGTGTTGAGCACCAGTTTGTAATCGGTGGTGGCGTGCAGCTTGCTGGTGGGCTGCAGGGTGATCTTGTTGTAGTCCACTTTTACCTGCGGGCTGCCCGCCGCGAAGCTTTGTACGAGATTGCCGTTGGCGTCCTGCAAGTCGATGGTGCCTGAACCCAGCGCCACGCCTTCGTCGAAGGTAAACGACAGCGAGCTGCTGACCGCCACGCCGGTGCCCGCATCGGCAGGGGCTGCCGCAACCAGCACCGGTGCGGTTTTGTCGACCGTCGGCGAGCCCAGCGTGATCAGGTTGCCCTTGAACTGCTGATTTGCCGGAGCAAGGTCTTTGGAAACCTCGGTCTGGCCGGGCCAAACGGTATCGCCGTTGTCTTGCAGCAGCTGTATCTGAGTGCCGGGCTTGATGCTGGCCGGCGAGACGATGGATTCGAAACTGCCGCCCGTAGCCTTGAGCAGCGCATCCAGATTGTTGTCCAGTTCCTGCGGCTGACTCGCTGCGTTGCCGTCCCAGGTGAACAACCGGAAGTCATGGGTGACTTGATCGGAAGCGCCGCCCGCAGGCCCGGCGATGATCAGGTAACCGCTGCCATCGGCGGCCTTGTCGATAGAGCGTATGCCGCGACCACCCAGGTTCAGTTCTATAGAGGCGCCGAATACTGGCGCAGTGGCGGTGCCAGCCAGCAATGCCTGATAGTTTTCGACCGGCACGATCAACGCTTTGTCACGGGTCGTGGTGTCGGTTTGCGGGGCGCGGAAGCCCAGCCACAACTGGGTATTGTCGACGGAGGTGGTCATGCCTTCGATGGAAAAACCGTTGGTGTTTTCCGGCGCAATGCCCGCGCCTGATGACGCGGCAAACCCAAAGTAGCCCGGCGCTTTGCCATTGGCTCCGCTCTGATCCCAGGCCACCAACGCCGCTTCGAAACCGGTGAATTTGCCCTGATAGGTGAACGTGGTGTTGGCACCGGTGCCGCCGACCTTCACGCTGAACACCACTTCACGGCTGTCGGCATCCACGCCCTTTTTGGTGTTGCTGTGGGAGCCGGTCAGGTACAGCGTGTCGCCCACCAGCGCTGCCGCTTCCAGATCGACTTCGCCACTGATGCCCAGGGCTGCGCTGTAATCCCATTCGTAAACGGCATTGCCACCTTCGCGGTCGTAAACGCGCAGGACATTGCCTTCGTCGTCACCGACGATCATGTATTTGCTGTCCAGCGCCACGGCCGCCGAGGCGTCCGACGAGCCGGTTTTGGTGCCCGCCTTGGGCGTGAAAATCGCTTCCAGCGCAGGGCTCGGCGTTGGCGTTGTGGGTGTTGTCGGCGCAGTCGGAGGGACGGGGACGACAGGCGTGCTGCCAGCCCCGGCCAACAGATCATCGGCGGTGGATTTGATCAGGTCGGTCAGGGACTTCTGGCCCTGATTCTGGACGATGGTGGTGATCTCCGCTGTCGTCGGCGAGCGACCCAGCAAACCGTTATAAGTGAGCGCGACCTGCGCCTTGATGGCCACGCTGCTGTCACCTTCCCGCGAGTCGCTGATGGATGACAGCACCTGATCACGGGTCATCCCGTTGGCCAGCTGGGCAGTCCAGTAGCTCAGTCCTGCGGCGTCCGGTGCCCGGCCCAGCGCATTCTGGAACAGGGTGTTGAGAAAACTCGCGTTATCACTTTTGGCGCTTGGGGCGAACTCTTGGGACTGGGTAAAGGCCTGGGTGATTTGTCCCAGGCTCATGCCGTTCTGTTTGGCGCTGACCCAGTACTGCAAACCTGCGACGTCCGGCGCGCGCCCGAATGCCGTGAAGTAGAGCTCGACAATCGGCGCCACGTTAGTCGCCGCTTCTGCCGAAACGGTGAAGGCTGTCACCACGTCCGCAACGCTTTGCGCTCCGCTGTCGATGCGTGCGACCCAGTAGGCGGTTTCGCTGGCGGAGGCATCGCGGCCGAGCATGTTTTTATAGAACGAAGTGACTGTTTCGAGCGTCGTAGCCATGAGTGCCGAGGTCCATTCTTGGAGTTGGAAGACCTCGGACGGTAACAAGGCTGGTTTACCGAATTGTTTCAGTGCCGATACAGAGTGCTACGTGTTGAGTTTTTGCGACCTTCAGGCGCGTTTGACCTTGAAACTGCTCAAGGCCCGCTGCATGGCTGCGGCGCGTTCGGAAAGTTGCTGGGCAGCGGCGGCGCATTCCTGGGAGCTGGCATTATTCTGCTGGGTCACTTCATCAATTTGCTCCAGACCAATGCTGGCCTGGCGCAGCCCGGAAGCCTGCTCGCTGGAGGCTTGAAAGATCAATGAAACCAGCGTCGAGACCTCGCTGGTGCCGGTAACGATGCCTTTGAGGGAGCTGGCGGTGCGGCTGGCAATCACCATGCCCCGCTGGGTCTTGATTGAAGAGTCGGCAATCAATGCCGCTGTTTGTTGTGCGGCTTCGGCGCTGCGTGCGGCCAGGCTGCGTACTTCATCGGCGACCACTGCAAACCCGCGGCCCAGTTCTCCGGCTCGCGCGGCCTCGATGGCTGCGTTCAACGCCAACAGGTTGGTCTGCGCAGCTATGTTGTCGATGGTGGTGATGATTGCCGTGATGTCTTTACCCGCTGCATCGATCTCGCCCATGGCCGCGATCAACTCGCTCATCAATTGATCGCTTTGTCCGGCATCGGAGCGTGAGGATTGTGATTGTTCATCGGCTTTTTCTGCGTTCTCCGCGTTTTCATTGGTTTGCGCCGCCATCTGGGTCATCGCCGCACTGATTTCGGTGATCGAAGAGGCGGAGTTAGCAGCACCGTCGGAAAGGTTATGGCTCAGTTCACTGACCTGAGCCGAGCTGCCGGTAATTTGCGTGGCGTTACTCTGCACTTCAATGATCAGGTGGTTGAGGTTGCGCACCATTTTCTGCAATGCCTTGCCCAGCTGATCATTTTGCGAGGACAGAGTCACTTCCAGATCAAGATCGCCTTCAGATATTCGTTCGGCCACTTTGACCTGTCTTTGCAGGCTGTCGGACATTTCATTGAGTGCAACGGAAAGTTGCCCAACTTCATCTTCGGAGGTTTTTTCCAGACGCTTTGAAAATTCACCCTGGCTGATTTGCAATGCAAGCGTGGCTGATTCCTTGATCGGACCGGCAATTTTACCGGCGGCAATCCACAGGGCTATCAAGGCAAGCACTGAAACGCCCAGGCCGACCAGGATTTGCAAAATACTGCTGCTGTTGCTGCGTGCCTGAAGTTCATTCTCCAGGCCAATCGCCTGGCTCATGACCACGGCTTTGGGCAGCCGAATCAATATGGACCATGGCTTGCTGGTGCGTCCCAGTACAATAGGCATCAAGACTTCAATATTTTGCGTCGCCTCATTTAAATGACCGTTGCCGGTTCCTGACTTGATATCGGCGAGTATTTTCTCCCATGTCTGCGGTAGAAGTGTTTTCAGATTTTGGCCGATCAACTCGGCATGCTGACTGTCTGCAACGACCAAACCCTGGTTGCTCAGAATCGAAACTGAACCCTTGCCGCCATACAAACCGGCTGACATTTCTTCGCTCAGTTTCTGAATGAAATCCAGGTTGTAGTCGGCGCCCACAACGCCGTAAAACTTGTTGTTCACCACCACCGGCACTGAAAGGGTGGTCAGCCATACGTTCTTGCCTTGAACCACATAGGGGATAGGGTCCAGCACGCTCTCCTGAAGGGTGTCGCGCGGACCGCTGTACCAGCCGCCCTTCAATACGCCATTGGGGTGACGATCCTGAGTGTCGTATTCGACCAATGGCTGCACGGCGACACGTCCATCGGCACTGCGCGTCCAGTACGGGGTGAAGCGCCCGGTGGTCGGGTTGTTGCCGTTCTGGCCGTCACGGTTCGAGGCATCGAGACCATCCAGCGCATCGGGCTCCCAGCAGGAATAAGTGCCGTTGAACTCAGGGTTGTCCTTGAGCACGCCCAGCAATACGGCGTTGATCTGTTCACGGCCCACCAGCAGTGAGCTATTGGCAGATTTACTCGTCGCGAAGGTGTTGGCCATGACCCGTGCAGCATCCAGCGCTGTCTGCAGTTTGGCCTGGATCGCCGTAGCGCGTGATTCGGCAAGGTTTTTTACCTCGCGGATAGTCGAATCCTGAACCAGTTTCGAGACTTCAGTGGAGACGAAGACTTCGTTGGCTTTTGATGAATAGAGTCCATACAAAACAAGGCTTGTACAGGAAATAAAAAGACAGATACCCGCTGTGGTGCAAATGCGGGTCTGCAAGGATTTAAATTTCATAGGTAGGGTTCCTGTACTGCTTTCAAAACAATTGTCGCCTGCTAACAAGGCGGCAGGATGTACACCAAGGCATTGCCATAATTCCAATTAGCCATTCCCGGTGTATATGCTACTTAGGTATCGAATATGTTTATATTTTTTGGCGATAGGCTGAAGAAAATTTAAACAGGGAGATGTGTTTACAAGTTATCAATGCGAATGCATAGCAGTCAGTAGTTTTGCATTCAAAAATTAAGACTGTCGGTATTTAGGATGCTATCTATTTAAATGGGATAAAACTTGCCATTATCAATAAGTAAAGTTGTCGAGAAAGAGATCCAGCTAACTATTAGTCGGCTATCTTATAGAGTGCAGGGATATTTTAGATCGGTGTTATTCGCCGACCATCAAGTAGTTGATATGTGATTATCCGCTACGGGGAATCGTGGAGGCCGACTATCAATGATGCTCAGGCCTTAGGGGATAGCGGTGCACAACGCCGGGCTCGTTCATCATCCTCTCAAACCCGCGCCCGGATATTGATCTGGGTCATAAAGACACGACTAGAAAGGTCATAAAGACCATAATTAAAATGGTTATTATGACCTATAAAATCCTATGTATCTGAATATAAAGATGTTTTTCATTGGCACGTTTAATGAAGGAGCTGGATGTCTTTAACTGATTTATAGGAATCAACATGAGAAGTGCAATCCTCCTTTGCTTATCCGTATGCGCGTTCGTACCCGCTTTGACGATGGCAGACCAAGTCATTCGGGAAGTGCCCGAGACCATCGCAGGCAAAGGTTACGGCGCGCTGACCGGCTTGATGATTGGCGCCGCAGCCGGCCCTATTGGGGCAATTGCAGGCGCAGGTGCCGGTTTCTGGATGGGCGGCACCGTTCAGGAAGCATCTGACCTGAGCGGCACAGCCTATGAAATAGAAAACAGCCAAGGCGAGCGCAGCATCGTGCGCTCGCCCAATGCCCGCTTCACTCCAGGCCAGAAGGTCACTCAGAAAGGCGCGCGTCTCGTCGCGCAACCTGATTGATCAGCGGCACCTGATGCCAGGCGCGTAGCGAAGTCGATCTGGATGCGGCAACGCTGATAGGCGACACAAGGCAGGTGTTACTTCGCTAACGCCTTGACCAACGCCGGCGTCACGTAATGCGGGCCGTCGAACAGGTACAGCGGATAGCCGTTGTAGGCGGCCAGTTGCGGTTTCAACTCGGCAGCGGTGGCGGAACGGAAGCCGCCGCCATAGTTGGGCCGGAAAGCTTCGACGATGATCCGCACGCGCTTCTTGCCCAGGCGTTCGCGCAAGGCATCAGCGTAAGTGCGGGCCACGGGGGCGGTGCGGGCATATACGCCGACGCCGTCCTGGAAGAACACGCCGATGTCGTCCGGCAGCCATTGCTTGAGCCAGTCGGCGGTGGCGGCGGGGCCAATGTTGGCGCCGTCGTAGACGCTGATCCACAACGGACGCGGCAGCTTGGCGAGCAGCGCAGGCAGTTCCTTGGCGCGGGTCCAGCTGGGGTCGACTTCCGCCGGGAAGTAATAGCCGGTGACGTGTAGCGGCGTTGGCAGTCTGGCGATGCGTTCGGACACGGCGGCCAGTTGCTCGATGTTGTCCCGCGAGCGGTTTTCGCTGAAGTAACCCGCCAGCCCGACGATTACATCCTGGGCCCAGGGCTCTTTGGCGATGCGTGCCCAGTCCGGCAATACCGGCACGTTGGGCAGGCCGGTGCCAGGCACGAAGGCCTGATCGTCGACCACGGTCCATTGCACCAGCAACTCCCGGGCGCCGAGTTTTTGCCAGTCGCCCTTGATGCCGACGGTTTTGTTGTCCGGCTGCCAGACGATGCCGACGATGCCGGGGTCCAGCGGTTTCACAGCAGTGACGTATAACATGGCGGTACCTGTTCCAAGCGTCGCTGCAAGCAGCAGAACGCCTAGACTGGCACGGCTGAGGGTCTTGCCGAGAATCTTCAAGGAAGCGCCTTCTTGATGCGCTGATGCCACTGGTTCAGCGAAGTCACGCCTTTGGCGTTCCAGTTGGCAGCAGCGTCGGGGCCCAGATGAAACTGACCCTCATTGAATTGCCAGACAATCACTTGCGGCTTGTGCTGGGCAAAGTCCGGGGATTCCAGATATTGCAGCAGCGTCGCCCAAGGCCCGACATCGCCGGGGTTCCAGGTCAGGGTGACGGGGCGGTCCAGGGCGCTGGAGAGCTTCTGGGTATAGCCCAGATAAGGCTGCACGAAGCTGTTGCCGATCACCTGGACCGGCGCCGGAGCGTCGTCGATCAGCAGGTCTTTTTCGACCTGATGGCGCACGGTGTAGATGTCGCGGCCAATGGCTTTGCGCTTGATGGCGGGCAGGAAGTTGCTGGCCAGGTCACCGAACGCGCGCTTGTCGAACCATTCGCCCAGCACCGCCCCACCGCCGGGTTCGCCCTGCAGGCGATAACGTCCGCTGATCAGTTTCGCAGTGGCGTCGGCGGTGTTCTCGGCGCTCCAGGCGGTCCAGTGATAATCGGCGCGGTAAAACGCGGTCTGTTTGCCTTGTTCGGTCTGTTGCAGGATCGGCTTGATGTTCAGCGTGGTCAGCGAGGCTTTGCTCAGGTCGCTTTGCAAACGCTCGTAGCGCTGCACCACCGCCGGACTCAACGACTGATCGGCGGGCAGACGCTGGGCGTAGAACGGCGCTTTCATCGGCACCACCAGCACCACCAGGGCGATCTTCTCGCGCTCAAGCTGCTGCTGAACGTCTTTGATCAGGTCGATGCTGCGCGCGGTGCCAGCATTGTCGACCTTGTTCAGGCTTTCCCAGGCCGGAAACAACCAGCCATCCTTGCCGGTGATGACCGCCGAGGCGGCTTGTACGGCAGTGCCCGACAGGCTCAGCAGCACGCCGGCAATCATTGCGGAGACTGGCAGGTGACGCAGGAAACGCTCAGGTTTTACGTGAATAGTCATGGGGCAGTCTGGTCAACGAGGCCAATCAGGCGTGGGGTCTGGCGCGAGCCGACCAGGAACAGGCTGTAACGATCACCTGCTTTGAACGGCTCAAGGGTGAGCGGCAGGCTGACACTCTGCTCGCAGCTGGCAATCAAGGTCGCCTGCACCGGGTTGATGGTGCGTTGCGCCTGGCTTTTGAGCGGCAGCTGGCTGAACACGCTGGAGCCATTGGCCAACTTGATGTCGGCTTTTTCACAGCCTGGGCTGAGGTTGTAGACGTTGAGCTCGGCGCGCAGGTCTTTGCCACGCGGCTGCGGATCAATGATGACCCGAGGTGCAGCGGCGAGTTCGTTGTCGAGAACCAGCGTGACCAAGGCGTTTTTCGGCACGCTCAGGCCTTTGATCTCACGACCGTTGACCGAGACGCGCAGCGGCTGTCGCGAGTCCACCACCTGGAACGGGCTGGCGACCACCGACTGCGCCGACAGGGCGATGCCTGGTTTTTGATCCACGCTCACTTGCACGGCGCTGTCGGATGGATTGACCACCCGCACCCACGCCGAACCTTCCGGCAGTTTCGGCGCGTAGAGCTGCGCGATTTCCGACGCGGACTGCGCTGCTGTCGAGGCCAGGCCAAGCCCCAGTAACAACCAAAGACGAGGGTGCATAAAAGTCCTCAATAGGAGTAAGTCAGGCGAGCGAACACGCCTTTGGCGCGGTCATCGCCAAACACCTTCACTCGGTATTGCAGCGAGAAATCCACATAGGAGCGCGGCGCGTTGTAGGTGTCTTCGCGGAACCAGTAGCGCACGTTGTTGCCCACGCCAACACCGCCGGCTCGCCCGGATGAATAGTCGGTGCTGCCGTCGGACCTGGTTTCGCTGTCCATTTTGGAGTCGTAATCAAAGGCTGCGACCACATGCGGGAAAGTCACCCAGCGCGAGCCGGTGCCGCCGATGGCATAGCTGCGGCCGCCTTGCCATTCGCTGTTGATGTAGTTGCGCGAATCGTTGACGTAATGCCCGGCTTCGGCGAACAACTGCGACGTCCACCAACTGGGGGTATCGACGCGCAAATCAGTGCCGATGCTGGAACCGTAGCCCAGACGCAGCAGCCAGTCGCCGTCGACATCCGACGAGCCGAGCGGGAAGGTGCGTTCAACGGCGGCCATGACGTTCAGCGAAGTGAACGGCTTGACCCGCACGCCGAGCGCGCCTTGCAGGGCATCCAGACCGGTGTCCGAATCGCTGTTCTTACTCCACAGCGTGTCGGTGACCCGGCCGTAAAGCTCGACGAAACGCGCGTTGCGGTAACCCAGCGGACGCCACGAAAGCTCGGTGCTGTTTTGCAGGCTGTCGTTGCTGCTACTGCCGCTGCCGCCATTACCGTTGTTGGTGCCAGTGCTAGGTGCGGAGCTCAGACCGCTGCTGGAACTGTTGCCGCGATAGCTGGTGGTGCTGGTCAAACCCCAGGTGCGCGAGACATCCGCCACGGCGCGTCGGGTGTCGAACAACTGTTGTTCAGGCATATCCAGTGCGCCGGAATTCTTCGCGTCGATCACCCGCTTGAAGTAAGCCACCGCGTGCTCGTCGTCATTGACGCGCATCGCGGTGTAGGCCGCATCCTGAGTGGCGGTCGGCGGCAGCGGTTTGGCGGCATCGGCCTTGCGGAATGACTGGTGAGCGGCGTCATCGTCACCGGCCTGAACCGACAGATAAGCGACCTGCAGATCAGTCATGCCATCCAGTTCGCCGGCATTGCGCGCCTGCTGCAAGCGTTCGCGTGCGGTGCGGCGTTGACCGAGTGCGGCGTAGAGGCTGGCTTCTTCATAAGTCGGCAGGCTGCCCAGCGCGAGGGCTTGAGTGAAGTCCCGGCGGGCACCGGCGTCATCTCCGGTTTGCTGACGCAGGCGACCGCGCTGGGCCAGCAAGCGCGCATCGTCGCCATTGGCTTGCAGGCCGTCGCTGGCTGCGGCGACTGCTTCGGGCAGGCGTTTCTGCTCGGTCAGCGCGCTAACCAACAGGCTGCGATACGCCGGGTTTTGCGGCGCACGGCTGATGGCCTGGCTAGCCAGAGCAGCCGCTGAAGCGGAGTCCTTGCGGGCCAGTGCAGCGTAAGCCTGCACGGCCATGTCGGTACCGCCGTCGCGCTGGTTGCCGGGCCAGATATCGCAGATCAGACCGAACGCGCTTTCCTGGCAATTCAGCGCAGGCGCGGGGAAGTGGATTGCGGTTTTCAGGCCGTTGTTCTTCTGGCGCAAGGCGACCTGCGCAGCGGCACGGCGACGGGCGACTTCACCGCCCGTGTCGGCGGGCAGCTTTTGCAGCTGGTCCAGTGCCTGTTGCGGCTCGTTGTTGGCCAGCGCCAGGTCGGCGGCGAAAAAACGAATCTCGCGCACTTCCGAATCCAGCAAACCGTCGATGGCCAGCGCCCGATTCAGATCGGCTTGCGCGGCCTGGGTCTTGCCCTGCCGATCCAGGGCGTAGCTGCGCAGAATCCACGGCGCGGTTTCGCCATCATCCTGAGCCAGCGCGCCAGTGGCGGCCAGTTCGGCGCCGCGATAATCCTTGGCGGCGATCAGCGTGCTGATCAGCAGTTGCTGATGAGCGCCGATTTCCGGTGCCCAGGCCACGGCCTTGCGCGCTTGATCCACGGCCAGCGGCAAGTTTCCGCCTTCCAGGGCGCGATAACCGGCAATCGCCAGCGGCGCAGCCAACTGGCGGCGAATGGCTTCGCGGCGCATCAGCAAGGTGTCGTCATCCGGGAACACCCGAAGGGCTTCCGTGGTGGCCTGATCGGCTTCTTGCAGATGCTGTTGGCGCTGCAGGGATTCAATCAGCAGCAGCCGATAATCCATGCGTTTGGGCGCCTGGGCGATGGCTTTGCGTGCTGATTGCGCAGCGACACCGAAGTCATCGCGGTCGTAAGCCTTGAACGCCTGGGCCGCTGCGCTGAACCCGGGGGCCTGGCGCGACTGCGATTGCGGATAGCGTTTGGGGTTATCGCGCATTTCCTTGTCGCGTTGCGCCTGCACGATCAGCCGGTTCAAACGGGTGACATCGGCGCGTTGGCGCAAGGCTTCGCGGGCCTTGGCGATGGCCAGGTCGTAGTCCTTGCGGTCGTAGGCGCTGTAGGCTTCGTTGGCAGTCTGGTACGCCGGACCGCTCAACGGCAGCGGCAGGATTTCGGCATGGGCCAGCGCCGGCAACAGGCTCAGCCCCGTGGCCATGAGCGTCAGGAAGGGGCGATTCATGCCGGAAGCTCCGTTGGGTAGTGACTGTGCTGACGGGCCACGGCCTGTTCGATGGTGGCGCGGGGCAGCACGCCGATATCGACCAGATAGTCGCCAATGCGGCCGTGGTGCTGCGGGCGATAACTGAGCATGGCGCGGCTGAACACGTCGCGGTCCAGCAGGCCCATTTCGATCAGCAAATCACCCAGCAACGGCGCACGGGCATTGGGTACGGACTGGCCGTCAATAGCGTTCACGTTGCGCAATTGCGCGACGATTTCGCTTTCCCGGGCAATCAGCTGCACCGGCTCGCTGCCCAGTTCATCGCTGATCTGTTGCAGGCCTTCGGCGGTCAACGGGCTGGCCACGGCGATTTGCGCCCGGCCTTCCTCGTTCAGCCCCAACGGCACAACGCGCCAGCGCAGGGCGAATTCATCGGTCAGCAGCGATGCATCGGCCTTGTGGGCCACATCGAAGACTCGCGGCAGATCGTTCTGAAAGGCGATGGCTTCGGCCAGTGTTTCGTCATCCAGCCAGCCGTGGCTGAGCAGAATCCGACCCAGCGGCATGTGCCGGGTCCGTTGTTCGTCCAGCGCCGTTTGCAGATTGGTGTCGTTGATCGCCTGCCAGGACAGCAATACGCTGCCCAGCTTGCGCGGCGCGGCGGCGACCAGATCGGTAGACGGGAAATCGTGCATGGTCTTGTCCCAGACCAGCTTGCGATTGAGCGCCTTGCCGACCAGGAACATACGCCACGCCCGTGACGCGGCCATGAAGTTGACGAAGTTGCCCACCACCATGCGCGGGATCGACAGCAAACCGTGCTGCCAGCCGTACAACACGGTGGTGAAGTAGCAGCGATGCAGGATGCGCCAGCCCAGAGCCAGACCATTGGCAATCAGCAGATACTTGATCCAGCCATTGGATTCAAACGGCGTCGGGAAGCTCACGTCCCACAACCCGCTTTGACGCAGGATGATCAGCGCCACCAGCTGCACGAGAATCACGTAGGCGAGGATGCTGACGAACGCCGTCACCACGCCTTTGCGATCCCGAAACAGCAGATAACGGTTGGCCAGCGAGCCGTTCCAGCCCATCTGTTCCCAGCCTTGCAGGCCGATGCCCAGGGTCCAGCGCGCTTTCTGGCGGAACGCGGTGCGGAAGGTGTCCGGGAAGAATTCGCGCACACACAGCGGCATCTTCAGGGTCGATTCGTAGGGTTTACGGAACCACGATTTACGCAACACCCGGAACTCCACCGGGAAGCGCACGAAGATCGCGTTCATGCCGACTTTGGCCAGGCGCGCGCCAACGTCGTAGTCCTCGGTGAGGCTGTCAGTGTTGAACGGCTGGTTCTGGGTTTCCCCGGCCAGCACTTGCAGGGCGCGGTGCGAGAAGCAGGTGCCGACGCCGGCCGAGGGCACGGTGTCGGTCATGCTTTCGCGGACAACCAGATCCTTGCCATGCCATTCGGCGAACTCGTCCATGTAGGTGCCCGCAACCCATTCGTACCAGTTACGCTCCAGGGACACGACCGGCAACTGGATCATGTCTTTACGTGGCAACAGGTAGTTGAACAGGCGCAGTTCCAGTGGATGCAGCACGTCTTCGCTGTCATGCAGCACGACCCCGGCGAAGGTTACCCCGTGGGTTTCCTCATGCAGGAAAATCGCCTGGATCACCCAGTTCAGACAGTCGGCCTTGCAGGTCGGCCCGGCATGCGGGACTTCCACGCGGTGCAATTGTTTGTAGCGCCGACGCATGCGCTCCACCTCATCGATGGTGCGCTGGTCGTTGATGTAAGTGCCGACGAAGACCACATAGTTCTGGTAATCCAGAGTCGACACCATGTTCTCGATCATCGGCGCGATGACGTCGTATTCCAGCCAGGCCGGGACCATGATCGCCAACGGCTGTTCATCCCGGTCCAGCAGTTGCTGGGCCGTCAGTGGCCGGTATTTGCGATCCACGGTGAACTTGCGGAACAGGCGGCGAGACCAGTACCACAGGTCGATGAACAGATCGTCCAGGCTGGAGATCAGGATCAGCACCGCGACCACAATGGTCGCGACTTCCAGGAAGCTGTAGTAGTGGGCCAGCCAGTAAGGCCAATAAAGCGACGTCATCGAAGGTTTCCGTTACTGGCGATTGCGACGGGCGCTACGGCCAGCCAGCATCAGGATGAGCACCAACAGGATGCCGCCGGGAATCAACCACAACAGCGAAGGGGTGCGCCAGGCGTCGAGGCCTTTTGGTTCTTCCTTGTCGATGAACTGGCTGCCGCTCGGGTCCTTGGTGTCGAAAGTCGTCACCACGCCGTTGTCGCCCAGAATCGTCACGTCGCCACGGGTCAACAGCACCGGTTTGGTGAAGGTTGGCGCGTCGCTGCCCAGGGCGCGGTAGATCAGACCGTGCTGCCCACCGGCGTCCACAGCCTGCAACGAAGCCAGGTGATTGAGCGGGTGCAGGTCCAGCAGCGGCTGGTCCTTGTGATTGATGCGCAGGCGACCCTGATCATCGACCTGGACCGATTCCTTGCTGTCCTTGAGTGGCAACTCGAAGGCCAGGAAGTCTTTGTCCGGCGTGACCGTGGCTTTTGGATCGGCGCTGACTTTCAGTTCGGCGCGCAGTGGCGAAACACCGGCGCCATCGGCCACCGAAATCACTTGCGGCAAGCTGCTCGCCGGATGATCCAGATACGCCTGAGGCACGAGGATTTGCGTGTTCACGGCGTACCGCGCGGCCATGCCGGAGAAGCCGTCATTCAGGCTGATTTTGTCCAGCACGATGTGGCTGGTCGGCAGCACCGAAACCGGGAACGCTTGTGGCGTTTCCAGGCAGCGATCACTGACCGGCTGACGCTGGAATGACACACGCAGCACGTTTTTCGAACCCAATGCATAGCTCGGGATCCGACCTTCGATGCGTTGCTTCTCGCCGTTGGCAACCAGTTGTTGCGCGCCAATCAGGTAATCGTTGAGAAACAGCGACGCCACTGGCGCCGTGTCCGAAGCTCCCGGTGCGGCGGAGACATCCACCACGGCCTTGACCGGCAGACGACCGTCGTAGGCGACGCTGCCCAACGGGAACGAAGCGCTCCAGTCGGACTTGGCGAGCACGTCGATGGTGCCGGGGTTGCCGCCCAGATTAGCCAAGGCCACACGGCCATCGGCGCTCAACGGCATTTGTGCTTCGCTGACCGTCAAGGTGCGGCTGCGCGCCAGTTTGTTCCAGGCGCTGCTGAACAGGGCCATGGCTTTGCCGGTGGCTTCAGGCGCGATCATCAATACCGGACGCGTGCCGAGCAAGGCCAGGCGTACGTTGTCGGTACCTTTGGCGGCCAGACCGGCATTCACATGACGCTCGCGCCATTGAGTGAACGCGCTGCCTGCGCTGGCGTCGGCGCCTTGGAACTGGCTCTGCAAGGCGTCCAGGGATTCATTGATCGCCTTGAGCAATTGCGGGTCGTTAATCGCCAGGTCAGCCTGCACGTTCGGGGTCTGACCGAGCATCAGCAATGCGCCGATTTCCGCCGGGTTGGCCAGGGTATGCGCGCCCTTGCCATTGAGAGCGGCGAAGGCCGGAATGTTCTGCAATTCGGCCGGAATACGCAGAGCGCTCAGGTCGACGCTGTCCTGGACGGCAGGGAAGGGCAGGATACGCGCGTGTTTGCCGATCCGCTCCAATGCCACGCCCAAACGCCAGGCGGCATCGTAACTGCCGGCCGTCAGGCTGCCTGGCGCGACCATGATCCCGGGTTTGCCCGGCAATGCGGTCCAGGCGGCGCCCACGTCCTGCAACAGGTTGGCGTCGTAGCTGTAATTGAGGCGGGTGTCGGGCTCGATGCGCAACACGTTGCCGATGGCGCGTTCGTCTTCACATAGCACGCGGGAAACCACCGACGACCAGGCCACGCCCAGGCGGACCGAGCCGCTGTCGCGAGCGGCCTTGTCCACGCCCAACGTCGAGCTGGCGTTGCCCTGGGCTTCGCTCAAGCCTTCGGCACGAACCGGATAACCATCCAGCGACAGCAGCAAGGTGTTGCGACCGCCTTCGCCATTGAGATAACTGGCATCGAAGGTCAGCGACGCATCGGTCAGCGGCACGCCGGCCGGAACCGGCAGGTACAACTCGCGACGCGAATCGGTGGAGCCGAGGATGATCGGTGCGTCGATCCCCAGATCTCGCAAGCGGATCTCGCGCTGTTGCTGCGTATCGGCATTGAGGCGATTGATCGCCTGGGTGAGCGGACTGTCCGCCGCCAGGGCAAAGTTCGGCATGAGCGCGAGCAGGCTCACGCCAC
The DNA here is from genome assembly GCF_049898225.1 of Pseudomonas sp. DSP3-2-3. Taxonomy (NCBI): domain Bacteria; kingdom Pseudomonadati; phylum Pseudomonadota; class Gammaproteobacteria; order Pseudomonadales; family Pseudomonadaceae; genus Pseudomonas; species Pseudomonas sp. DSP3-2-3. The sequence goes on from NZ_JAFCXH010000015.1 coordinate 84,987, forward strand.
AGGCAAGGGCGCTGAGCGCGCCCGTATGGGTGGCAACGGAAGACTTCATTCAGGCAGATCTCAAGCTGATAGAGGGGACGAGCGTTTGTTACTGATAGGTGAAAGCCGGGCGGGTGTTGTCCGCTGCCGCATGCTCAAGGTTCAGCTGGCCAACGACGAAGTCGTCCACCGGACGGCCCATCAAGGCATCGACAATGCGCGAACTGGCCTTGCCATCGCCGTACGGGTTGGCCGCCTGGGAGGCACGACGCCACAGCAGGTCATCGTCGAACAGCGCATTGACGCCGCTGATGATCGAGTCCGGCTGGGTGCCAACCAGACGCACGGTGCCCGCCGCCACGGCTTCAGGCCGTTCGGTGACGTCACGCATGACCAGAACCGGTTTGCCCAGCGACGGTGCTTCTTCCTGCACACCACCGGAATCGGTAAGGATCACGTGGGAAAGCTGCATCAAGCGCACGAACGCCAGGTAATCCAGGGGCTGGATCAGGTGCACATTGGGCAGGTCGCCCAAGTGTTCCGTCACAGGGCCCAGGACGTTGGGGTTCAAATGCACCGGGTAGACAATCTGGATATCGCTGCGCTGCGCCAGCTGACGCAGGGCTTTGCAGATATCGAGGAAGCCGTCGCCGAAGTTTTCCCGACGATGCCCGGTGACCAGCAAGACCTTGCGGCCGGCCTGCAGGAAGGAAAACTGTTGATCCAGGCTGGCACGCAGCTCGGCATCCTGCTCGATGCGTTGCGCGGTCAATTGCAGGGCATCGATCACCGTGTTGCCGGTGACAAAAGTGCGCCCTTGCAAGCGTTCGCCCAGCAGGTTGCGACGCGACTCATCGGTCGGGGCAAACAGCATGTCGGCACCCAGGTCGATGCAGCGACGGTTCATTTCTTCCGGCCACGGGCTGTAGATATCACCGGTACGCAACCCGGCTTCCACGTGGCCGACGGGGATGCGGCGATGGAAGGCACACATCGACGCGACCATCGCGGAGGTGGTGTCGCCATGCACCAGCACACGATCCGGCTGGGTCATTTCCAGAACCGGATCAATCGCCCCGTACAGCGCAGCGGTCAGCGAGTTGAGGGTCTGGTGCGGCGTCATCACATCCAGAGTGAAATCAGCTTTCAGATCGAACAGCTCCAGCACCTGTTTAAGCATGCTCTGGTGCTGGCCGGTGATGCAGATCTGCGAGTGGATACCCGGTTCTGCAGCCAAAGCTTTAACCAAAGGAGCCATCTTGATGGCTTCTGGACGTGTGCCGAAAATCGACAGGATTTTAATCCTTGAATGACTACGAGCGATGATGCCCTCCTCGCGCAGCTTTTGCGCCGCACAACAGTTGCTCAAGGTGTGATGGCATCTTGAGCAAACTAACGTAATGAGTTTTATCGGGCCGGGGATTTAATCGGAATGAAAGCTTGATATTCACTTCGTGTGAGATGGCGCATTGCCTTGCTTCCCGGAACAGGCCGGATTATTAACACTAACCGCGAGGACTGCAAAGGGTTAAATGCAAAAATAATGTTTAATTCTTAAGTGTGAAACTTTTATTTTTCTTATGGGTCTTTAAGAGGTTTTGTGTTTTTAAAAGAGGATACCTTGCGGGCTTCTGGTTTAGCGTTTCGCCCTTTGTTTACAGGGGTTTGGTGTTTATCCAATACCACTCGTCTGTAAGCACGAACCTTTTCTTATATACCGATGTCGCGAAAAGCAGCATATAGAAACGTTACGGGATGAACCTGAGCGTGATAGTCACGCGAATGACGCCTGTATATTGTCGGACTCGATGCAGCGAGTGTCGGACAATAAAAGTTCAGTTGCAAGAATATTAATTAAAAAAAGATCGAATGATTCACATTTCATTCGATGGTGGCACATTGATGCTAGCCATATCGGGTATGTGTCGGAATATCAAAGGCATTGCCCTAGATGCCGTGCAAGTGAACGCATGTCTGTAAGAGCGAACTTGTTCACGAGGCGGTATTCCCGATCACACATGCGCTGAAGCGCCGCCTGCGGCGGCCAGACATACATAGGTATGAAGCAGGGAAGCTGTGTCGCTGCCTGCTGTCCGATCCGTTCTTGCGCTGTTCGCGCTCGCCTTCAACAGAGGCATTCGGCATGCAGCGCCCGGTCGGCGGTCGCGGGCTATACCCGAGTATGGTTTCGGGGCCGCTGCTCGCGACGCAGACTCATTCTCCTGGTTATCCGCTGCTCTCACCTCCGAGAGAGCGGCTACCGCCCGAGTTCTTGACCCAAGCAACAGGAGAGCGACCATGACAACGTATCTGAACCACGTCACCCAGAATCAGGCAGTGAGCGATCAGCAGGCAGCAACCGTCAGCGAGCCCACCGCTTCGCACGCCGGATTGGGGTTCGAGGAGCTGGTTCCGTCGCGCTATGCGCTGCGGGTCGGCGCGATTGATGTGCTGGTGGTCAGCGATGGGGTGCTGCCGCTGCCGACCTCGACAATGTCTACCAACGCCAGTCCAGCTGATCGTGCCGCCTGGTTCAAAGACATGTACCTGGGGCCGGACGCGTTCGATTGGGCGCTGAACGTCCTGGTGGTGCGCAGCGGCGAGCAGCTCATTCTCGTCGACGCAGGGCTGGGAGGGCAGTTCCCCGGCTTTCCGCGGGCCGGGCAGCTCCCCAAACGACTGGAAGCCGCCGGTATCAATCTTGCGGCCGTGACCGACGTGGTGATTACGCACATGCACATGGACCATATCGGCGGGCTGCTGGTCGACAATGTGAAAAGCCGCCTGCGCCCGGACGTGCGCATCCACGTTGCGGCGACCGAGGTCGCGTTCTGGGAGTCGCCCGATTTCACCTACACCGAAAATGCCGGCGCTGTTCCCGGTCGCCTTCGAACACCCCGATTGGCACAACGGTTTTGAACATGACCCCGAGGAGTCGGTTCGTGTTCGGGTCCGCCTGATGCAAGAAGCGGCAGCGAGTGGTGACGCCTTTCGCTGGATCGCGGCTTTCTGGGATTACTGATCGCTGTCGCAGGGACAAATCTGTCAGGCGCTGGAAATGCAGCGCCTGAACCGACGCCTTCCCGGACAAGTCCGGTCCTACAGGTGCGGTGGTGACCTGCCAACCTGGCGATGTCACTTACAGTCGCTATCAGCTTCTTTAAGCAACTTGAGCCCGCCGACTTCCTTACTGGTGAGCGTTCGTTGTTGTGCCAGTGTTGCCATATCGCTGACGCTCGATTCAGCAAAGGTTGTTGTGACCAGGCACAGCTGCAAAACGTTTGCACTCATACTCCGTGAGTCATTCATATGTCGCAAAGTCGCTGACGGGTTGGAAGGCGATTTATATAAGGGCTGGCACAAAGTGCCATTACTATTTTTGTTAAATATAAAATATTTTTTCTGACGCCAATTTAAGTAATACCAACAGATTACAAAATGCTGTTTTGCGGCTGTTGCTGACGCCAATATTCTGTTTGATTGCTGGGATAGCGGGAAGAAACGACTTTATGGTGTCGAGGTATTCACGCTTTTCAGGGGGAGAGGCGGGCTCGCGAAGGCCTCGGTTCAGGCCGGGAAAAGGTCGACTGCAGTTTGCGAGCAGGATTTTTGTAATCCGTCATTGAAGTGCTCAGGAATATGGCGAATTTGCCGTGCTTGGCCGTAGGAAATAAATAACCGGTCCATCCATGGCTCACGAATATTCAACGCGGCAGCGATGGTGCATTTATTTTTGCGGCATTCCGGGCGGTCATTCCGCAGTCAGATTTATTCGCCATCCATCGCAGGAATTAGCCGATCAGCAGGGTCTGCCTGTATACAGGTGGATAGGCCAAGGTATTGACGGTGGATGAGTGAGTATAAAAAAAACAGATGCTTAGGCGCGTGCGTTGATCCAGACCTTTAAATATTTGTTGAGCACAAATATTGCATCGAGCGCAGCGGTAAACGGAATCGGTGAATATTTCACTCAATCGAAGCGTTATGAAGGCATGGGTCAAGCTGCTTGTGCATGGATGTGTTTCATTTACCCGTTGTTGAAATAAACGCACCAATCCTCTCGAGCGTATGCGCCCGAAACTCTTTTGCAGTGAGAAAGAAAGCAATGCCCATGATTCCCCTGCTGATTTGCGACGATTCAAACATGGCGCGCAAGCAGCTGTTAAGGGCTTTACCCGCCGATTGGGGCGTGTCGGTCACTATGGCCACCAACGGCCAGGAAGGTCTTGACGCGGTTCGCAATGGTCTGGGTCAGGTTGTACTGCTGGATTTGACCATGCCGGTCATGGACGGCTACCAGGCGTTGGCCGCCATTCGTGCGGAAAACCTTGAAGCCAAAATCATCGTGGTTTCCGGCGACGTCCAGGAAGAAGCGGTACGCCGGGTCATGGAGCTGGGCGCGCTGGCATTTCTGAAAAAGCCGGCTGATCCCGAAGAACTCAAGCAGACTCTAAATCGCCTTGGCTTGTTGGGCGAACCAGCGGTGCAGGCCGTGATTCCGGCCGGCAACACCGGTTTGATCAGCTTCCAGGATACGTTTCGCGAAACCATCAACGTAGCGATGGGCCGTGCGGCGGCGCTGCTGGCGCGGGTCCTTGGGGTTTTTGTGCAATTGCCGGTGCCCAACGTCAACATGCTTGAGGTGGGCGAGTTGCACATGGCGCTGGCCGATGCCCAGAGCAGTGATCGCCTGACCGCCGTCTGCCAGGGCTATATCGGCGGTGGCATCGCCGGAGAAGCGCTGCTGATTTTCCATGATTCGGAAGTCGCCGACATGGCCCAGTTGATGAACCGCGACTCGGCCGAATACTCGGACATGGAAATGCTTCTGGATCTGTCCACGATCCTGATTGGTGCCTGTTTGAGTGGCATCGCCGAGCAGATCGACGTGGAGTTTTCCCAAGGCCATCCGCAAGTGCTGGGCACGCATGGCGGCATCGACGAGTTGATTCGCATCAACCAGCAACGCTGGAAGAAAACCCTGGCGGTGGAAATCAGCTACAGCCTTGAAGGCCACAATATCCATTTCGATCTGCTGATGTTGTTCACCGAAGACTCGGTGGAACTGCTGACTCGCAAACTCGCTTACCTGATGGGCTGACCCATGAACGACAGTATCGATCTCAAAGAACTTCATTGGTTGCTGACGATCACCCAGAGTATTGACGTGGGGGTTGTGGTGCTGGATCGGGATTACCGGGTGCAGGTCTGGAACACTTTTATGGAAAACCGCTCGGGTGTGGTGCCGTCTGAAGCGGCTGGCCAGTCATTTTTCAAGATGTTCCCGGAAGTCAACGAACAGTGGTTCAGCAGGAAAATCGACAGCGTGGTGACGCTGGGTACGCCGGCGTTCACCATCTGGGAACAGCGGCCCTATCTGGTGCGGTTCAAGAACTACCAGCCGATTACCGGGCAGGAAGACTTCATGTACCAGAACACCACCCTGTTTCCGCTGCGCTCGACCAACAGCGAAATCAGCCATATCTGCCTGGTGATCTACGACGTCACCGACGTTGCCACCAACCGTCATCAGCTACAGGCGGCCAACGCCGAGCTGCAAAAGCTCTCCAGCACCGATCGCCTGACTGGCTTGTACAACCGTGGTCACTGGGAAGAAGCGCTCAAGCTCGAATACGCGCGGCACAGTCGCTATGCCTCCAACTCCTCGCTGGTGATGTTCGACATCGACCACTTCAAACGGGTCAACGACACCTATGGTCACCAGGCCGGTGACGCAGTTATCCAGCGGGTCGCCGAGGTGATCCGTCATCATGCCCGTGATGCCGATATTGCCGGGCGTTATGGCGGCGAAGAGTTCGCGGTGCTGCTGCCCGGTACTGATAAAGAGGGCGCGCGTATCTTCAGTGAACGTGTGCGCCAGGCCATCGAAGCCGAAGTGGTCGAGTACGACGGGCACGCGATCCGCTGCACCGTCAGCCTTGGGGTAGCGGACCTCGCCACGCCGACGGCCAGTTACAAGAGCCTGATCGAGCGGGCTGATCAGGCACTTTATATCTCGAAGAAAAACGGCCGCAATCAAGTCTCCGTACACGATTAAACCCCGGCCGGACAACGGCTGGAGCAGGGCGCTTCGATATAGATAGCTAGATATCTAGCTATCTATATGCTGCCGCAAGCCAAGGTCTGTGTAGAAAAAACCCGGCTTTATGCCCGCCTGCATTCTGGAGCAGAGCCGATTGCTGGTAGGATCGCGATTTTTCCGGCGACGATCAGGGGCATCATGCGACCTTCATCCACTCTCACTGTATTGCCGGTGGACCGGCCATTGATTGGCCGTGTCAGCCCGCCTGGCTCGAAATCGATTACCAACCGCGCGCTGTTGCTGGCCGGTCTGGCAAAAGGCACCAGTCGCCTGAGCGGGGCGCTCAAGAGCGACGACACGCGAGTGATGTCCGAAGCCTTGCGCCTGATGGGCGTGCAGATCGATGAGCCGGACGACAGCACCTTCGTGGTCACCAGTACCGGCCAATGGCACGCGCCACAGCAAGCGCTGTTTCTGGGTAACGCGGGCACGGCCACGCGCTTCCTGACTGCCGCGCTGGCCAACTTTCAGGGCGAGTTCGTGGTCGACGGCGACGAGTACATGCGCAAGCGTCCGATTGGGCCGCTGGTGGATGCGTTGCAGCGCATGGGCGTGGACATCAGCGCGCCCAGCGGTTGCCCTCCGGTCGCCATCAAAGGCCAGGGCGGACTCGCGGCGGGACGTATCGAAATTGATGGCAACCTGTCCAGCCAATACGTGTCGGCCTTGCTGATGGCCGGCGCTTGCGGCAAAGGTCCTGTGGAAGTGGCCCTGACCGGCAGCGACATCGGCGCGCGCGGTTATGTGGACCTGACGCTGGCGGCGATGAAAGCCTTCGGTGCCCAGGTTGAAGCCGTGGGTGACACCGCATGGAAAGTCGCCGCCACCGGTTATCAGGCCACCGATTTTCACATTGAGCCTGATGCCTCGGCGGCCACTTACCTGTGGGCCGCCCAGGCGCTGACCGATGGCGCGATTGATCTGGGCGTCGCGGCTGAGGATTTCACCCAGCCGGATGCCTTGGCCAGCCAGCTCATCAGCAGCTTCCCGAACATGCCGGCGGTGATCGACGGTTCGCAAATGCAGGACGCGATCCCGACTCTGGCGGTACTGGCGGCATTCAATAATCAGCCGGTGCGTTTCGTTGGCCTGGCGAACCTGCGGGTCAAGGAATGCGATCGCATTTCCGCGCTGTCCCACGGCTTGTGCGCCATCGCGCCGGGTCTGGCAGTGGAAGAGGGCGACGACCTGATCGTCCACGCCAATCCGCAACTGGCCGGGCAAACCGTGGACGCGCTGATCGACACCCACTCCGACCACCGCATCGCCATGTGCTTCGCCCTGGCCGGCTTGAAAATCGCCGGTATCAACATCCTCGACCCCGATTGCGTGGGCAAGACCTATCCCGGTTATTGGGATGCGTTGCAGTCGTTGGGGGTGAAGGTGCAGCGTACTGATTGATAGATGAATCACTGTGGGAGCGAGCTTGCTCGCGAATCGGAATTCCAGTCGGCAGATTCGTCGCCTGCGATAACGTCTTCGCGAGCAAGCTCGCTCCCACACAGTCTGCACAGCTCATCATCAGTTCATATTCGTCACACCCCCCGATACCGCAACCTGAAACTCAACTCCGCTGTTTGCCCCTGCTGCAACAGCTGCAACCCCGGATGCCCCGGCAGGTGGTGGGCGTTGACGGGGTGGCTGACCGGTTCGAAGCAGAAGAAATCCAGCCCCGGCGGGCAAAAGACCAGGAAGAAGCGGCTGCCGCTGGCCTGGCATTCCAGCTCATAGCCCAGATCCGGCTGGCTGATCAGGCCATTGCCGTCCCATTGCGTGAAGCCGTTGTCCAGACGCGTCTCGGGCAGGGCGTTCGACGTATTGAAGTCCCATTCGGCAGGTAGATTCTCGAGCTGCGTAGGCAAGCCAGCGTCATCGCAGAGCCAGACTTGCGCAGCTTTGGCGCGCAAACGCGTGTTGGCGGTACGCGGGAAGTACGGGTGCAAACCCAGGCCATGCCAGGCGGCGCGCGGATCAAGGTGAGTGACGCTCAGGACGATGCTCAGCTCGCCTTCGTCCAGGCTGTAACGCAGCTGCGCGCGGTAGGCGAAGGGGATGGTGCTGTCGAGTTGCAGGCAGGCGTGCCGCTCGCTCTGTTCGATCACTTGCCAGGGTTGCTGCCAGGCGCTGCCATGAATCGGCAAGGCGTCGTTGGCGCTGTTGGGCTCCAGCGCCAGCCAGCCTTGCGGGATCTCGAAACCCCCGTTACCGATGCGGTTCGACCAGGGCGCCAGCGGATAACACCCCAGCTTGCGCGGCGTTCCCGCGCTCAAGTCCTGCTCATCGTTGGGCCGCAACAAGGGTTGGCCGCTGGCAATGACGCTCCAGTTCGCGATACTGCCGCCGGTTTGCGGGGCCAGGGTCAGGCGCGTCACGCCATCTTCAAGGGTCAGGATGTGCGGCTGCATGGCGATCCACCGTGTTGGGCGCAGCAATGCGCGATTAAATGGAATGACGACTCAAGGTGTGGCGCGGCGCCAGGTCAGCAGCACAATACCGGTCACCACGATCAGGCCCCCGACGACCTGACCGCTGCTGAGCAATTGATCCAGGATCAGCCAGCCAAACAGCAGACTCGCCACCGGCTCGATGTTCATGACCGGCGCGTTGCGGGCCATGTCCAGGCGCGTCATGCAGATGAACAGCAGAGAAAAGCCAATCCCGTACAACGCCACCAGGCACACTAGAGCGGTCCAGCCCGTGGACGTGCCGGGCAACGAAATGCCGCCCGGCAACAGGCCGCTGAAACCCGCCAGGGCAGCGGCGCTGAACACGATCAGCATGGTCAACATGCTACGCACCGTGCCGCGCATGCTTGACAGTTTGTGGTCGGTGATCCACAGCGCACAGGCGAACACACCCGCTGCCGCAAAGCCGAAGGCGATGCCTTCCAGCCATTGCGCCTCGGTGCTGGCCTGACTGGATAACCGCTCGGGAACGTCCAGCGCGAACACCAGGCCGATCAGGATCAGCCCCATCAGCAACGCCGCGCGGCGGGTCGGTGCCGGACCGCCCAGCGCCCAGGTCAGCAGCGCCAGCAGAATCGGTGCGATGTTGGTTATCAGCAACGCCAACGCCACCGGAATCCGCGCCACGGCGGAATAAATGCAAAAGCTTTGCGCTGCGATCAACAAGCCGAGCAGCAATTGCCAGCGCCAGGTACGCGCCGTCAGACGCGGACGTTCCCGTTGCCATAGCACCAGGCCGGTGAGCACCAGCAGCGTCACGCCCGAGCGGCAAAGGATGGCCAGCAGCAGACCGGTGTCATGGTCGAAAGCGATACGTGCCGCGATATGGTTGCCCGCGAACGCGCAGGCCAGAAGAGCGAGGATCAGTACGGCGATATGGCGGGGGAACAGCGCAGGAACGGACATGAGCAACCAGCCTCCTTGGCTGGAAAACAGAGGATGGTGAATAACCTCGTGGGACCGGCTTTAGCCGGGAAGTGGGGACTGCCGACGCATATGTATCGTCAGCAGTGCTGCCTTCCCGGCTAAAGCCGGTCCCACATGTGTCGCTATGAACCTCGATTGGACTGTTACAACACCACGCTCGGCAGCCACAGCGAGATTGCAGGGATGTAAGTCACCAGCATCAACACCAGGAACAGCGCCAGATAGAACGGCAGCAGCGCTTTTACGGTTGCTTCGATGGTCACTTTACCCACCGCAGCACCGACAAACAGCACCGCACCCACCGGCGGTGTAATCAGTCCGATCCCCAGGTTGACCAGCATGATCATGCCGAAGTGCACCGGGTCGACGCCGACGCCGACGATTACCGGCAACAGGATAGGCGTCAGAATCAGAATCAGCGGCGCCATGTCCATCACGGTACCCAGCAGCAGCAACATGACGTTGATGCACATGAGGATCACGTAACGGTTATCCGACAGCGTCAGGAACGCCGTGGTGATCTTCATCGGGATTTCCATCAGCGTCAGGATGTAACCGAAGCTGGCGGCGAAACCGATCAGGATCATCACGATGGAAATGGTACGTGCCGCCCGGTGCATCAGCTTGGGCAGGTCGCGCCATTTATAGTCGCGGTAGATGAACATGGTGACGAAGAACGACCAGAGCACGGCAATGGCCGCCGATTCGGTCGCGGTGAAAATACCCGACAGGATGCCGCCGAGAATGATGACCATGGCCATCATGCCCCAGAGCGCTTCACCGGCGATTTTCAACGCCTGGCGCATCGGGATGACTTCACCTTTGGGGTAATTGCGCTTGCGGGCGAAGATCATGCACAGGCCCATCATCACTGCGCTGAGCAGCAGGCCCGGGAGAATACCGGCCATGAACAGCGACGCGATGGACACCGTGCCGCCAGCGGCCAGCGAGTAGAGCACCGAGTTGTGGCTCGGCGGAGTCAGCAAGGCTTGTACCGAACCGCTGACCGTCACCGCCGTGGAGAAATCACGGGGATAACCGGCGCGCTCCATTTCCGGAATCAGCACCGAGCCCACCGAGGCGGTATCGGCCACGGAAGAACCGGAGATCGCGCCGAAGAAGGTCGACGCCACGATGTTCACCAGCGACAGACCGCCGCGCACAAAACCCACCAGTACCGCAGCGAACGCCACCAGCCGTCGTGACATGCCACCTTCGGCCATGATCGCGCCCGCCAGGACGAAGAACGGAATCGCCAGCAGGGAGAATTTGTTCACGCCGCCAGCAATCTGAATCATCAGGGCGTCGGCGGGAATATCGATCCACCAGGCACCGACCAGTGCCGACAGGCCCAGCGCATAGGCGACCGGCATGCCAACCAGAATCAGCGCGATGAAGCTGCCCAACAGTATAAAAGCATCCATTTATGCGGCACCTTCACTTGCTTCTACAACGTCGAACCGCATGACCGCGCGGTGGCTTTGGTCACCCAGGAAGAATTTTTCCAGGATGAAAATCAACGTCATGATGCCGCCGATGGGAATCGGCAGATAAGAAATGCCGACCCGCAGGAATGGCAGTTCGCCGACGAACTGATTCCAGGTGGTGGCGCAGAGTTTGAAGCCCTTGAAGATCATGAACAGGGCAACCACAGCCATCAGGATTTGCACTGCCAAGGCGGCAAATCTGCGCACCTGAGCTGGCATGCGGTCGACGGCCATGGCCACAGCCATGTGCGCGCCCGCGCGGTAGCTGGCGGCGGCACCGAAAAAGGTGAACACCACCATCAGCAGAATGGCCGTCGGTTCCGGCCAGCTGGAACCGCTGCCCAGTACATAACGGGCGAAAATGCCCCAGGGAATGATCAGAGTCATGATCAGGATCGACATACCGGCGATCCCGACGCAGACCCGATACAGAATGTCGTTAATGCTTAGTAGCGTGTTTTTCATGGGGGCTCACCACAGCGGCGGCGAACGAGCTTGCGCTCGCCCCCGCAGCGTTATCGGACAGACTTATTGGGCAGCTTAGTTTTTTGCCGAGGCCAGGGCCGGGTTGGTTTTAACGGCTTCGATGCGGCTGATCAGATCTTTGTAAGGTGCGCCAAACTTGTCACGAACCGATTGGGTCGCGTCGTAGAAGGCTTTTTTCTGCTCAGGTGTCAGGGTGATGAATTCCACGCCAGCAGCCTTGAGTTTGGTTTCGGCTTCAGCGGACGACTTGTCCCACAACACGCGCTCTTCAGCCTGTGCTTCCTTGGCCAGTTTTTTCACCAGGGTCTGTTGCTCAGGCGTGAGCTTTTCCCAGGTCGGTTTGGACATCACGATCGGCTCAGGCAGGATCAAGTGCTCGGTCATGGTGTAGAACTTGGCGTTCTGATAGTGGTTGTGCTGGAAGTAGGTCGGCGGGTTGTTTTCTGCGCCATCGATCACGCCGGTTTGCAGGGCGCTGAAGATTTCGCCGGTGGCCATGGCGATGCCGTTGCCGCCCATGTCGTTGATGGTATCGATGAATACCGGGTTGCCTTGCACGCGGATCTTCATACCCTTGAGGTCAGAGATCTGACGTACCGGTTTCTTGGTATACAGGTTGCGCGTGCCGCCATCCATCCAGGCCAAAGCGACCATGTTGAATTGGGAGTTGGTGATCTTGTCGAGGATTTCCTGACCAATTTCCCCGTCGATAATCGTACGCATGTGCGCCTGATCGCGGAACACGAACGGCAGGTTGAAGACGTTGACGTCCGGTACTACCGGCCCGACGATGCCGAGGCTGACGCGGGTCATCTGGATGGCGCCGGACTGGACCTGCTCCACAACTTCCTTCTCGGAGCCGAGCACGCCGCCCGCGTACATCTTGAAGCTGATCTCGCCTTTGCTTTGCTCTTCGAGCTTCTTGCCCATGGCCTGCTCGGCGACTACTGGTGCATAACCGGCCGGGTGAACTTCAGCGAATTTGATTTTGACTTCCGCCTGAGCCAGGCCTGACATGCAGAAAGCCAGCGGAAGTGCTGCGATGAGAAGCTTGCGTTTGAAATCCATGGATAACTCCAGTGTTGTTGTTGTTTTTTTAATGTTGTGCAGCGGCATTGTTGGGAAAAAAGTGGGGGGTTCAGCCCCTGAATTCAGGTTCCTGCAGGCCTTTGACGCCCGGTCGCAACGCAAACACGCCACCGGCCAGGGGTTGATCACTGATATCGCCACCAGGGCGAATCGACGTCACAAACAAGGTGTCCAGATTCGGCCCGCCAAACGCGCACATGGTGGGTTTCTTCACCGGGACCACCAGGGATTGATCGAGCTTGCCGGCCGGCGTAAAGCGATGAATCAAGCCGGCATCGTTGCCGCAGATCCAGTAGCAACCGTCAGCATCGACGGCGGCGCCATCGGGACGGCCCAGATAGCTGTTCATGTCGACAAACAGGCGGCGGTTGTGGGGCGTACCGCTGTCGGTGTCATAGTCGAAAGCCCAGATTTTCTGCACGCTGGGGTGCGAATCCGAGAGGTACATGATTGCGCCGTCAGGGCTGAATGCCAGGCCGTTGGGGACGATGAAACCGTCGAGCTGTGCGTGCAATGGCTCGGTTTGCCCGACGTTGTAGCGATACATCGCGCCGACCGGTGCGCCCGCGGCCATGTCCAGCAGCATGGTGCCCGCCCAGAAGCGACCCTGGCGATCACAGCGACCATCGTTGAAACGCATGCCCGGTTGCGCATGCGGCACGCTGGTCAGCGGCGTGCCGCTCAGGTTGCCATCATCAGTGGCGACGAGCCGGAACAGGCCGTTTTCCATGCCCGCAATCCAGCTGCCGTCGCCATAACGCGCGATGCAGGCCAGCATCTGCGGCGCTTCCCAGCTCTGGCTGGTACCGTCCGCCAGACTCCAGCGGTGCAGGCGTTTTGCCGGGATATCAACCCAGTAAAGTGCCTGCTCACGGGCGCTCCAGACCGGGCTTTCGCCGGTGGCATTGCGTGCGTCGAGAATCAGTTCAGCATCCATGGCAGCTCGATCCACTTGTTCTGTTTTTATTGTGATTCGGGTATTTCAGTTGTCGCCAAACGGTCCTGCCGCAACGAACGCGCCGCCTTGATAGACCATGGCCGGATCATCGGCTGCTGGCATCGGCTGGGCTTCGACTTTGTCGCGGAACACTTCGGAGCTGTCCTTGGGCTGATAGCCCAGGTGTGCCGCAAAACGGTTGTCCCACCAGACGTCACGGTTATTGGACGCGCCATACACCACGGTGTGGCCGACGTTGGGGGTGAACAGGCTGCGTTCGATCAGCTGGGTCAGGTCGTCAAAACTCAGCCAGGTGCTCATCATTCGGCGGTTTTGCGGTTCCGGGAACGAAGAACCGATGCGGATGCTGACAGTTTCGATGCCGTAGCGATCGAAATAGAAGGTGGCCATGTCTTCGCCGTAGGATTTGGACAGGCCGTAATAGCTGTCCGGACGGCGCGGCGACCGGGCGTCGATGGTTTCATCCTGCTTATAGAAACCGATCACGTGGTTGGAGCTGGCGAAGATCACGCGTTTGACGCCATGACGGCGTGCGGCTTCGTAAATATGGAAGATGCCGCTGATGTTCGGGCCGAGGATTTCCTCGAACGGACGCTCAACCGAAACGCCACCAAAATGCAGAATGGCGTCTACGCCTTCTACCAACTGATGAACGGCGTTCTTATCGGCGAGATCGCAGATCTGCACTTCTTCATTGCTGCCAGCAGCGGGGGCCATTTCGGCAATGTCAGAAAGTCGCAGTACCTTGGCGTAAGGCTTCAGGCTTTCGCGCAACACCTTCCCCAGACCGCCAGCTGCGCCAGTCAAGAGAAGGCGATTGAAGGGATTTTGGACGGTGTGAGTGGTGGTCATGGAGAGTCCCTTGAATTCTTATTGATGTCATCTGTTGTCGTATGACTTGGATCGGATTATCAACAGTCATTATTGATCTTGTCAACGCGACTTAGGTCGAAAGCCTATGTAGCAAACACCGAACATGTGGGACCGGATTTATCCGGGAAGGCGGCTTTCCTGACGACAGAAATACAGTGATCTACCGGCCTCTTCCCGGATAAATCCGGTCCCACGGATCCTCATTAGTTCAGATGATGTGTTGTTCGCGAGGCGATATTCCGATCACCCGGACCAGCGCCTCGCCAACACGACTCAGGTTAAAGCAACGACAGCGGATAGCTGATGAATATCCGGTTTTCGTCGAACTCGTTGGTGCTGTAGTCGCGACGGATACTCGAGTTACGCCATCTCACGTTGAGGCTCTTGAACGTGCCGCTTTGTACGGTGTAGGCCAGTTCCGATTCACGGCCCCATTCCTTGCCATCGGTGATCGCGCCGGTGTGCACGTTGTCACCGCTGATGTAGCGGTTCATCAGGGTCATGCCCGGTACGCCGAGGATGGCGAAGTCCAGGTCATGACGCAGCTGCCAGGATTTTTCCTTGGCGTTGTCATAGCTGGAGTTGTAGCTATCGTTGGCCAGGGTGCCGCCGCTGGTGCCGTTGACCCGGAACCAGCCATCGTCGCCGCTGACTTTCTGCAGGCCGACATACAGTGTGTTGCCTTTGTACTTGGCGGACAGCAGGGCGTAGGCGGTTTTGTTGTCCAGATCGCCGGCCAGTTTGCTGCCGTCTTCTTCGCCCCAGAAATAACCCAGGTTGGCGCCCAGGGTTACATCGCCGATCGGCTGGCTGTGCAGGACGTTGAGGAATTTCTGTTGGTAGATGTCTTCCAGTTGCGCATACCACACGCCGACCTGGGTGCGTTTTTCGTTGAAGGCATATTCGCCGCCGCCGAAGTTGAAGCGGTCCGAGGTAAAGGCGCCGCGACCGTTGAGCGACATGTCTTCCATGCTCGCATCGTTACGCGGACTGTTGCCCCGGAACTGGCCGCCGTACAGGCTCAGGCCAGCGAATTCCTTGGAGGTGACCTGACCACCACGGAAGGTTTGCGGCAGGGAACGACCGTCGTCCGAGCGCAGGATCGGCAAGACCGGCATCCACTCGCCGACTTTCAGTTCAGTGTTGGAAATCTTCGCCTTGGCAGCGACACCCAGACGCCCGAAATCATCCGCTGGGCGGCCATCACCATGGACCGGCAGCAACTGAGTGCCGGTGGTGCCTTTGCCGCCATCGAGCTTCACCGAGTACATGCCCAGCACATCCACACCAAAGCCCACTACGCCTTGGGTAAAGCCGGATTTGGCGTCCAGGATGAAGCTTTGGGTCCACTCTTCAGCCTTGCCCTGCGGCGACGCGCTGTTGGGGTAGGAGGGGTTGGTGAAGTTACGGTTGAAGTAGGCGTTACGGAAGTTGAGCGTGGCCTTGGTGTCATCGACAAAGCCTTCGGCACTGGCCACTAGTGGCATGGCCAGGCTCATGCTGCCCAAACCCAACAGGACCAACGACCGGGTGTTGTGAGATCTCATTATTGTTGTGCTCCCTTTTTATGCAAAGCTGTCCTCCACTGGCCGCTAACTACGGCCATTAGTTGGAGGATTGTGATGCCCCTTATGCCAGGGCTTTGGACTCAAACCGCCGATGCGGACGAGCCTTTGCTTCAGGTCTAGCCTTTAGCGAATTCGACAGCGTTCATCCCGTGGTTAATCGGAATAAAGGAGGGGAATGATTAGTTGGCACAAGGTTTTTTGTCGCGGCGTAAACGCGGGACAAAGGGGGAGCGGTAGAGACGAAGGTCGTCATACGTTGGATTCCCTGATTATTGTTATTTTTGTTATCTGTTGTCGTACAACTTTGATGGATTATTTACAGCCTGTAGCGGGTTTGTCAATCCGTCTGTAGACGAAAGTCTAGGATCGGGTTTCGGGCCTCTAGACCCGGCGCGGTGCAAGCGTGCGCCAAGGTATGGGGCATTGCAGGTCGTTAACTAAAAAAACCGGCATTATTTTGATTGTCGAGCCAAGGGTGGCACGGCCGAACCGGCCGGGGTAATGCGTTCAGCTTGTGAGGCGATGCGTTTCTTTTATGGCGTAGGCCTACGCTCATTGGCGCGAGCGAACGGCGTTTCGACTTGCACGCGTATCGTTATTGCTGTCGACAGTTATTGCCTGAGTAGGCCTCTTCGCGGGCAAGCCTAGAATCTCCAACAGGTTTTCTGTTGACTGCCCTCGCACTGAACCCACCCCCCCAAAACCAGTCAATTAAAGACCCCAATCATTCGCGGGTGTGCTGTACATGAGCCGACTCAGGGAAAGCTGTCGTGGTCGATCGGCCTTCGTCTACTGACCCAAGGGGTTGTGACATGAGCAAGTTCGAGCATTTTGACGCTAATCCGGATGGCCGCGATTTTGCGGTGGGCGACATCCACGGACATTTCACCCGCCTGCAGACGACGCTGGATGAGGCAGGCTTCGATCCGGCGGCGGACCGGTTATTCAGCGTGGGTGACCTGGTCGACCGTGGCCCGGAAAGCGAGCAGGCACTGGATTGGCTGGCCAAACCGTGGTTCTTTGCCATTCAAGGCAATCATGAGTCTTTGGCGATCCAGCATGTCCAGCACCGGCCGCTGGATTACCGAATGTACAAAGCCAGCGGCGGCGCCTGGTTTCTGGAACTCAAGCCCGATGCCCAGACGCTTTTTGCCGCGCATTTCGCCCGGATGCCTCTGGCGCTGGAAGTGGAAACGTCTTCAGGGTTGATTGGTCTGGTGCATGCCGATTGCCCGTTGCCGACCTGGGATTTATTGCGCTCGACGTTATTGGGACATATGCCGGAACAGAGCGGGCTGGAAGAGTTCTGCCAGTGGTCGCGCAAGCGCCAGCAGTTGCAGGACATGAGTGGCATCCCCGATCTGCGCGCGCTGATCGTCGGCCACACGCCGCTGCCTGAGCCAGAAGTGCTCGGCAATGTGTTCCACATCGACACCGGAGGCTGGCGCTCCAACGGCAGTGGTTATTTCACTCTGATTGATCTTGCGACGCTGGAAATGAACTCGCCGCCTCCCTGACACAGCTCAGAATCCGTGGGAGCGAGGCTTGCCCGCGAATATAGAATCTCCAACAGAACAGCATTCGATTCCTTCTGACTTGAGCGATAACCCATGAAAATCGGCCTGATTTCCGATACCCACGGGCTGTTACGCCCGCATGCCCTGGAGGCGTTGCGCGGCTGCGACCAGTTGATCCACGCCGGCGATATCGGCAAGCCGGAGATCCTCGACGCCTTGCGCGCCATCGCGCCACTGACTGTGGTGCGTGGCAATAACGACCTGGACGACGCCTGGGCAAGTGATGTGCCGCATTCGGCCATGCTGCGTGTGGGCGACGTCGGCATCTACGTCACCCACATCCCGGCCGACGTGCCGCAGACGCTGCCAGCGAACATCGGCGTGGTCATTACCGGCCACACGCACAAACCGCTGATCGAGCAACGTGACGGCGTGTTGTTCATCAATCCGGGCAGCGCCGGCCCGCGACGTTTCAAGCTACCGATTGCGGTGGGCTTGCTGCACATCGACGAGCAAGGCGTGCGTGGCGAGTTGATTGAACTGACGCTGTAATTATTTGGCGATCGGGTCCAGTCCGCTGTTCTTGATCGCCGGGGCCGCCGCCAGGGAGCCCAGATAATCCAGCAGCTGCCGGGCCTGCTCCGGGTGAGCGCTGCGCGACGATACACCGCCGGAATACAGGGTCATCTGCTGCGCCTGATCCGGGATCAGGCCGATGATGTCGATGCCTTCCACAGGCTTGAGTTCGCTCAGTTGCTGAAAGCCGATCTGCGCCTCGCCACGGGCCACTACCTCACCCACGGGAGTGGCCTGGATCATGTGGCTTTTGTCTTTGATCCGGTCGGCAATGTGCATCTGATTGAACAGCACGCGCGACAGGTAAACGCCGCTGGCGCTGTCAGAATAGGCAATGGATTTGGCGTCGATCAGCGTCTGCTTGAACGCTTCCATGGTGCTGATATCGGGTTTCGGGTCACCGTGACGGATGGCCATGGCGATGTAGGATTTGCCCAGGTCGACGCGACTCTTGGGATCGACCTGACCATCCTTGATCAGCTTGTCCAGGGCCGAGCTGACCATCAGCACCACATCGGCGGGTTCATGACGCGCCAGCCGGTTGGGAATGGCTTGCGGTGTCGCGCCCATCGACGGCGCGACTTCAGCCACCAGGCGTACGCCGGTGCGCTGTTCGTAATCGGCGCTGATCGCCTTGAACGCACCCATGATGCCGCCGGAGCTAAGCACGATAAGCTCAACGGGTTTGGCCACCGTTGCTGCGTGAACAAAGGCCACAGGGACGAAAGAAAAAGCGGCGCTGAGCAAATAAGGAAGAATTTTTTTCATTTTGAAGATAAACCTGGCAGTGAAAGGAACGCGGGGGATTATGTGGGAAAGTCATCCTCCCCGCGCGCTTATCGGTCATCTGCCAGGCCAGCACCCTAGGAATTTTTATCCTTCCTCGCCCGCGCGACACTCGATCTTGTAGCGTTTGGCATTTTTCCATGCCGGATAGTCAATACGGGTCTGCTTTACAGCCTTGGCGATAGTGTCTGCTTCGACGGGAACATCACCTTGTCGGGCATCTGGACCCAGACCGTTGTTGATTTTCTTGTCATAGACCGCGCAGTCAAATGTCCCGGCCCAACTCAATGCTGGATTTGCTGCCAAGATCAAGAAGGCAGACAGGATTTTCGATTTTTTAGAGAACATGTTAAAACTCCCTGTAAATGTGTAGCTGATTTTCATGCTGGCAAGTCGATTGTTGTACCGGATAATCAGGTAAAAATCCGGGCGATTATGTTTCAAAAATGAAACGCAAACACTGTTTCTAAAGCGAAGTGATACACATTGATTCAACTGTTAACTGCAAGTAACAAGTACTAATAACCATCCATCGCCTCGACAGGCCTAATGTCATATTGACTGCCACACTGCTGTGCAGCAGGGAACTGGAATCCCTGACAGGTAGCCCAACTAATGATCGACGATCATTCGAAAGGGACCTCGTGTAGTCTTCATGGTGGTTCGCGTGTAAATGAAACGTTAGAGTGTCCCGTTAAAAAGACTTTTGCCGGCTCCATGCCCGGTGCGGCAGCTATTACACCAAGGCATCATGAAAATGTTGCCGATGATACTGCGCTTGCCAACAAGCAGAACGACGGCCGTGTTGCGGTACTCATGTGTACCTACAACGGGCAGGATTTTCTGGAAAAACAGCTGCAGTCGATCCAGTGTCAAAGCCATGGCAACTGGCATGTGGCTATTTCAGACGATGGCTCCAGTGACGCCACACTGAACATCGCCAATCGTTACCGGTATTTGTGGGGTGAAGACAAAGTCAGTCTTTGGCAGGGGCCTTGTCAGGGTTTTGCCAGGAACTTTCTGTCATTCATCTGTAATCGCCAATTGCACGCCGATTATTTTGCCTGGTGTGATCAGGATGATATCTGGGATCAGGGCAAACTGGCGGCCGCAGTCGCCTGGCTGAGCACCGTGGCCGAAGACGTTCCCGCGCTCTATCTGGGGCGGACCGAGTTGATCAGCGAAGGTGGCGAGCCCATGGGCTATTCGCCGCTGTTCCGCCGTCCGGCTTCGTTTGCCAATGCCCTGGTGCAAAACATCGGCGGTGGCAACACGATGGTGTTGAATCGCGCGGCGCGTGCCTTGTTGCAAGAGGCGGGGGAACATCTGCACATCGTGTCCCATGACTGGTGGGCTTATCTCCTGATAACCGGCGTAGGCGGGCAGGTGTTTTATGACCCCAGACCTTATGTGCGTTATCGCCAGCATGGGGGCAATCTGGTGGGTGCAAACTCCAGTTGGGCGGCGCGCATGGTGCGCTTGCGCATGTTGTTCAAAGGGCGTTTCCGTTCCTGGAACCAGATCAATATTGCGGGACTGGAAACCGTCCGTCACCGCCTGACCCAGGACAATCGCATCGCACTGGATCGCTTCAAGGCCATGCGCGCGCAAGGGCTCGCTGGCCGTCTGCTGAATCTCAAGCGCTCGGGCGTGTATCGCCAGACGCTATTGGGCAACCTGGGATTGATCATGGCTGCAGTCATTAGAGAAATTTGAGGAATAACACTTACCGTCCGATAAATTTGCGGGAGTAACTGATAAACGTGAATCCTCATAGCGCACCGGGGGCGGGACCCCTGAGTCTTGTCCGTAGCTTGTGGCACCATAAACAACTTATTTTCGTCATGACCAAGCGTGAAGTCATCGGGCGTTATCGCGGTTCGGTCATGGGCCTGGCGTGGTCTTTCTTCAACCCGATATTGATGCTGGCGGTGTACACCTTTGTATTTTCCGAAGTGTTTCAGTCTCGTTGGCCGGGACAGGAGGCCGGTAAAGGTAGTTTTGCCATTTTGTTATTCGTGGGCATGATCGTGCATGGATTATTTGCCGAGTGTGCCAATCGCTCGCCGTCATTGATCATGTCCAACGGCAACTATGTAAAAAAGGTCGTATTCCCACTGGAAATTCTCCCGGTTATAACGCTGGGTTCGGCCATTTTTCATACGGCTATCAGTTTAATCGTGCTGTTGGTTGCGCAATTCATATTGACCCATACGCTGTATTGGTCGGCCGTGTTCTTTCCAGTGATTCTAGTGCCACTGCTCATTGCTACATTGGGGTTTAGCTGGTTACTGGCCGCACTGGGTGTTTATCTGCGCGATGTGGGGCAGGTTATTGCTGTGCTGACCACGGTGTTGTTATTTCTATCGCCGGTACTCTATCCGGTCGCCGCGTTGCCTGAAGCTTACCAACCCTGGCTCAAACTTAATCCGCTGACTTACATCATCGAAGAAAGTCGCAATGTGCTGTTGTTTGGGCAACTACCGCACTGGGATAGCCTGGGTATCGCCATGCTGGTCGGGTTGGCGATTGCTGCCATGGGTTTCTGGTTTTTCCAAAAGATGCGCAAGGGGTTTGCCGATGTCCTCTGAAGAAAGTGTCATCAGCGTGCGTGACATCTCCAAGTGTTTCTACACCTACGACAAACCCTCGGACCGCTTGAAGCATTCGATCATGCCGCGACTGCAACGCAGGCTGGGCGCGCCGGTGTCCTCTTATGGGCGTGAATTCTGGGCGCTGCGCAACATTGATTTCGAGGTCATGCGCGGGGAAACGGTGGGGATTGTCGGCCGCAACGGCTCGGGTAAATCCACGTTGCTGCAAATCATCTGCGGCACCTTGATGCCGACTGCCGGAAGTGTCGAAACCCGTGGCCGGGTGGCGGCGCTGCTGGAGTTGGGTTCCGGCTTCAACCCGGAGTTCACCGGTCGGGAGAACGTGTACCTCAATGCTTCGGTGCTCGGCTTGAGTCGCGAAGAAGTCGATCAGCGTTTTGATGCCATCGCCGGTTTTGCCGACATCGGTGACTTCATCGAACAACCGGTCAAGGCCTACTCCAGCGGCATGATCATGCGCCTGGCGTTTGCCGTTCAGGCGCAGATCGATCCGGCCATCCTGATTGTCGATGAAGCGCTGTCGGTGGGTGACGCACGTTTTCAGGCCAAATGCTTCGAGCGGCTGCGGCAGCTGAAAAACAATGGCACGAGCATTCTGCTCGTGACCCATTCCAGCGAACAAGTCGTCACCCACTGCAATCGCGCGATTCTGCTGGATCAAAGTCGGTTGGCAATGATCGGGCCGTCCCGGGCGGTCATCAATCGGTATCTGGACATTCTGTTCGGGCGTGACAAGCCTGCTCAGGAGAATGCTGCGGTGCAGGATGGATCAGCGCTCAGCGCAGGCAGCTCAAACTACACCCGCGACGAAGATGGCCCCACGCTGGACTTCCTGACGGACGCGTACTCCCGGCGCAGCGGCTACAACGCCCACGAATACCGCTGGGGTGACGGGGCCGCCAGCCTGACGGACTTTCATCTGTGCGCCGGTGGCCATGAATTCCCGCCGCAGATTGCCCCGGGCGAAGAGGTCGTGCTGCATCTGGCCCTGCGCTTCAACCGCACGGTGATCAATCCCATTCTGGGTCTGACCCTGAAAACCAAGGAAGGCGTCACGGTCTACGGGACCAACTCCTACCTGCTGGAATGCTCCAGCGCCCATGCACTGGGCGACGCCGGCTCACAGGCCAGGGCGTGTCTGAAATTCGTCAATCGGCTGGCCACGGGCGACTACTTCATTTCCATCGGCATTGCTTCCCGAGAGGGTGAAGCCATCGTTCCCCATGATCGCCGTTACGACTCCATCCACTTTGTCGTGTCTGCTACGCCGCAGTTACTTGGCCTCATAGATCTGGCCGCTACGATGGATATCGATCAGGTGTCGAACAATGCTCAAGCTTGAACAACAGGGATATGTTTTTAATCAGGACATGGGCATCTGGCTGCGCCCTGACTACCAAGGGCTCGCCTACAGCGATGGCGACGAAAGTGAGGAGCGGGTCGCGCGGATTATTCGCGAGGCTGAGGATTTGTCAGTGCTGTCCACCGAGCTGTCCCGGCAGTGCAGCGATTGGGCTTCGCTTTATCACCTGGGGACCGCACGGGGCAATATTCTGCGTCCGTTCGAGCACTGCCTTGCAGGTCGCATCCTGGAAATCGGCGCTGGTTGTGGCGCGATCAGCCGGTACCTGGGGGAGTCCGGCGGCTCGGTTCTGAGTCTTGAGGGCAGCGTCCGCCGGGCACAGATCGCCGCCAGTCGAACCCGGGATCTGGATAACGTCGTGGTGCTGGCTGAGCGTTTCGATGATTTTGATACCGATGAGCGCTTCGATGTCATCACGCTGATTGGCGTCCTGGAATATGCCAGCGTGTTCAGCCATCAAACCGACGCGGCGCAAGGCATGCTCGAACGGGTTTGTGCCCTGCTCAAGCCTGATGGAAAGCTGTTTCTGGCCATCGAAAACCAACTGGGCCTGAAGTACTTTGCCGGTGCGCCCGAAGATCATCTCAGCGTGCCCATGTATGGCATCGAGGGACGCTACATCAAGGGCCAGCCGCAAACCTTCGGCCGACACAAACTGGCCAGTCTGATCAACGCGGCAGGGTTCGATCATTCCGAGTTTCTCTTCCCGGCGCCGGACTACAAACTTCCCCTGTCGATCACCACGCAACATGGCTTTGAGGCCCAGGCATTCGATGCGGCGGCGTTGGCCTGGCAGAGCGTAAAAAAAGACCCGCAATTACCCGGCGCGACCGCTTTCAATCTGGAGCGTGCCTGGCCAGTGGTGATCGAAAACGGCTTGGGCATGGAGTTGGCCAACTCGTTTCTGGTGGTGGCTTCGCGGTCTGCCGAGCGGGTCGTGGGGCTGGAAATGCTCGCGTACCACTACAACACCAGCCGCAAAGCGGAGTTTTGCAAGGTGACGCGTTTTGTCGAAACGCAGACCGCTATTGAAGTCCGCCACGCGCCCTTGCGGGAAAAACTACCGGAGGAATCTGACGGGGAGTTTCGGCATGTGCTTTCCGGGGTCGATGCCTATGCCAGCGGCAAGCCCTTGAGCAAACGCTTCCTGAACATTGCCACCACACCCGACTGGAAAATTCAGGATTTTGCCCTGTTCGTCAGGCAGTACCTGGATATCCTGAAAAACCTGCTTGAGGCACAAGGGCTGACGCTTTCCCTGGAGCATGCCAATGAACGTTTGCCGGGAGCGTTCATCGATGCCGTACCCCATAACATCCTGATCACCCGCGACGGTACCCCTGCGCTGATCGATGTCGAATGGGAGGTGACCAATGGGGTGGAGCTGGGACATTTGCTGTTGCGCTCATTGCTGCTGTTGATCGCCAATGCCACGCCGTTCTACCCCAGCATCATGCCGCCCAGTCGTCGGCAATTCATTGTGGAGAGTTTGCGCCTGGCTGATTTGCCGGTTTCCGATCGCGATATTGATCGGTACATCGCCCGCGAAGCGTTGTTCCAGGCCTACGTCACCGATCGCGCCGCCAGTGAGTTCATGGATTGGCAACCTGAGCAGCCGATCAATCAGAAGACACCTCCCGTTCAGGCCCCGCCGCAAGCCAGGCTCTACTACAGCAACGGCGACGGCGAATTCAAGGAGCACTTTTCCCTTTCCCTCCAGCTGCAGCCCGGTCGGCAAACAGTGGATTTTCCCTTCGCGCAAATGACCACCCGACCCAAGCGGCTAAGGCTTGATCCGGTCGACAAGAAAGTATCGTTCTCGCTAGATAAACTGCGCCTGTCCGCAGCAACCGGGGATATCTGGACCTGGGATGGCCAGGTCGAGCATCTGCTTTCGACTTCAGGCCTGATGAAAGTCGAAAAGGCCGGCGGTCCGGTGTTTTTTCTGAGCCTGGATGACGATCCCTACCTGGAACTGCCGGTCGATCTGGCGCTGATCGAGGAGACCGGCGACCTGATCCTGGCGCTGGACCTGGTGCTGTACACCGACGAAGTCATGGCGCAGCTGATCAGCGTCGAGCTCAATGAAGTCAGCCAGTACCAGCACGAGTTTCGCAGCGCGCTGGCCCCTTTGAGCGAGCAGATCCAGAAGCT
Source organism: Pseudomonas sp. DSP3-2-3 (assembly GCF_049898225.1). Taxonomy (NCBI): domain Bacteria; kingdom Pseudomonadati; phylum Pseudomonadota; class Gammaproteobacteria; order Pseudomonadales; family Pseudomonadaceae; genus Pseudomonas; species Pseudomonas sp. DSP3-2-3. Next base: position 109,933 of record NZ_JAFCXH010000015.1, read on the forward strand.
CACCCTGAGCATGGGCGAGCTGGACAAGGTCACGCATTCCCTGGCCGAAAGCGTGATCGAGTCCGAGCATGAAACCATCGAGACGGTCGAGCGCCTGTTAAACCATCACACTGAATCGGCCAATGACCATCAGCAGCTGATCAAGGATCTGGAACGCGCGCACCTGCAACAGCAAATGGACAAAGAGGAGCATATCTACCAGCTCCAATGCAGGATCACCGAGCTGGAAAGTGCGCTGGTCACCCAGCAGGTGGAGAAGGACACGCATATCCATCACCTGAACCTGCGGATCATGGCGCTGGAGTCCTCCTACAGTCGCAGACTCGCTGCGCCCATCCGAGGTTCGTTTCATACCGTGCGGCGTCTGAAGCGCGTTTCAGCACTGCTGCCCTCGATCATTCGCCGAGGCGGTGGTTTCAAGGCGACCACGCGCAAAGCCATCAGCGTGTTGAAACAGCAAGGCGTGAACGGGCTGATTGCGCGGCTGCGTTGGTTCAGTGGCACTGATCACGCCAGCTCGCACGCAAGCATTGGCACCGCCGCCGTTACGCAGGAAAACCATGATCGGCACGACTACGCCGCCTGGATCAAACAGTACGACACGCTGGACGCCCAAGGGCGCTGGCAGATCACTGAACACATCCGCAGCTGGGCTGACAAACCGCTGATTTCCATCATCATGCCGGTATACGATCCGCCCCTTGATTTGCTGCGCGAGGCTATCGACAGCGTGCGCTACCAGCTCTATCCGAATTGGGAACTGTGCATCGCCGATGACGCCTCGACCAACCCCGCTGTGCGGGAGTTTCTTGAACAGATTCAATGTGACGATCCACAAATCAATGTCGTGTTTCGCGAACAGAACGGTCATATCTCGGCCGCCAGCAACTCGGCGATTGCCATTGCCCAGGGGCAATACCTGGCGTTGATGGACAACGACGACCTGATTGCCGAACACGCGCTGTACTGGGTCGCCCGCACCATCATCGAAACCCCGGATGCAGGGGTGATTTACTCCGATGAAGACAAGATCGATATTCGCGGCCGACGCAGCGAACCCTACTTCAAGCCGAACTGGAACGAGTTTTTGTTTCGCTCGCAGAACATGATTTCCCATCTCGGCGTGTACCGACGGGATCTGGTGGAGCAAGTGGGCGGGTTTCGGATCGGTTTCGAGGGTTCTCAGGATTACGACCTGGCGCTGCGCTGCATCGAGCTGATTAAACCAGCGCAGATCATTCATATTCCGCGGGTGCTGTATCACTGGCGAATCGTGCCGGGCAGTACGGCGATGGCTGGAGGGGAGAAACCCTATGCGGCGGTGGCGGGGGCCACGGCGGTTGATGAACATCTGCAGCGCACAGGCATCTTGGCCCGCACTGAATTGTTGCCGATCGGAATGTACCGGGTACGTTACGAGCTTCCGGAACCCCAACCGTTGGTCAGTTTGATCATCCCGACGCGCAATGCCTGTGGCCTGGTAAAACAATGTATCGACAGCATTCAGACACTTACCCTTTACAGCAACTATGAAATCATTCTGGTGGATAACGGCTCTGACGAGCCCGAATCTCTGGAATACTTCGCTCAACTGACACACGAGTCCAATGTAAGGGTGCTGAGGGACAACGGGCCTTTCAACTACTCCGCCTTGAATAATCAGGCGGTGCAACAGGCGCGTGGTGAATTGGTCGGCCTGATCAATAACGATATCGAAGTGATTACGCCTGAGTGGCTGAACGAAATGGTCGCCATTGCCCTGCAGCCCAACGTCGGCGCAGTGGGCGCGCGGTTGTGGTTCGCCGATGATCGCCTGCAACACGGCGGCGTTATTCTCGGCGTCGGTGGTATTGCCAACCATTCCCATAAGTTCTTGCCCAAGGGCGAACATGGTTATTTTGGGCGCGCTGTTTTGATCCAGTCACTATCAGCCGTAACAGCGGCTTGCCTGATTATCCGCAAATCCATCTACCAGGAAGTGAACGGGCTGGATGAAGTCAACTTGAAGATTGCGTTCAATGACGTGGACTTCTGTTTGCGTGTTCAAGAGGCGGGATACACCAACGTCTGGACGCCCTTTGCCGAACTTTACCATCACGAATCGGCTACCCGAGGCCTTGAAGACACTCCCGAAAAACAGGAGCGCTTCAAATCGGAAGTGGATTACATGACCCGCAGATGGCCAGACATTAGAAATGACCTGGCCTATAACCCCAATCTCAGTCTGGATCATCATGACTTTGGGCTGGCGTGGCCGCCGAGGGTTTAAAGGGATTTTGTTCTGAACCAACTCCATCCATCAGCTGACATGAGGAATGCCAAGCTCGAATTATTATTTAAAGCATTTTTGTCAACATCAGGTGCGGTGATTATCTGGGCGCCTGACTTGCTAAAGTCAAAGGTTCCCAGGTTGACGCTTACGGTGACAACGTCAGCCTGCGGTGTACCTAAAACGTAGTCCTTTGGCAGTGAGTCAGAACCTAGGTAAATGAGATGCTGATAGCGATTATAGGTATTGGTTTCAGAGCCTGCCGGGTCCAACCGCGACCATAGGGCCTTTTGTGGATAGTAGAAAACACCGTTGGCCACGGGGATGCCCGATGCAAGCAGAAACATAGCTGTGGTGGCATTTTCCAATACAAGCACGCGATCATTACCAATCAGCGTTGCCAGTTCTGAGCTTTGGCTTTTCAATGGTCGAATGTGAATAGTTTCTGGCGCAATATTGATGGGGTTGAAGCTTGCTGTCGTGGCCAGTGAGAGCCCCAGGCTCATGTACATAAAAGGTTTGAGTTTGTTGGCGATCATGCAATAACTGATGGCGGCAGTCACGAACAACAGGGCAATGATAATGCTGCTGTTCAACCCTGATAAAACCGATTCATCCCATTGCCGCATGCTGCGATAGACGATATAGGCCCAAGCCCCGGCCGCTACCAGCCCCAGAGACTGTGTCAATGACGAAGCTTCGGCAGGTTGATGCCTGTGGGTAAACAGGAGATGGGTCAGCATTATGCTGGCAAGCCCTAATGCAATATCGGCGCGAGAAGCGGGAACACGTCCCCATAACGAATATCTCGCCCATTCAAGAGGCAACCCGACAAACATGTAAAACACAATGAACGTAATCATCAGCACCAGGGACCACTCAAACGCGGTAACCGTCTTTTGCAACCACCGCACAACAAACAACACTGCCAATGGAACTAAAAAATAGTAAAACGAAGCAATTTCACTTTGATTGCTGAAGGGGCTGTTCAATTGCTGCAACGTAGAAATATTGGTGAATCCGCGCAATAACGTTGGTAGCGTTACTGTTCCCCCCACTGAGATTCGCTGTCCTGGATACACGGTTTGTTCCATCAGTTGAATGGCTGACTTTGCATCCAGCCACCACAAACTTACGATAATGCCAGTAATACACAAGGCAAAAATGTAGGCTGCAACCCTTCTGATGGTCAGTGCCTTATAAAGCTTTTCACGTACCATCACACCGATTGTGGCTGCTATAAATACATAGCCGATAGAAACTTGCCATGGAGGGTACAAAATGAACACAAAGCCGGCCAGTGCCAAACCAAGCAACCCGCCCAGCAAGAACAATTTATAGAACGTTGTCGTTTTCAGGATATGCAGTGCGCAGAGAAATATGATGCACGGAAAAAATACGGCATACGCAGGCCAGTTAGACCATGCTACGACATAAGGCGCGCAACAAAATAGCGCCGAAAAAAGAAAGCCATGCTTCCAGTGTTCCGCGCCAAGTCTGTTTAGAACAAATGCCAGACCAAGAAAGCAACTGACCAATGAGAAGCACCAGTTCCAGGACAACGCCCGTCTCAGGTCAAATATGAAAAAGCCCCAGGTAGCGGGCTTGGCAATTTCGGAGATATGTGCAACAGGCGCACCGGTCATACCGATGACCAACATATTCTGGCCGTCCTCACCCAGATTTTTATTGAGGATGGGATGGCTGGGAGAATGATTGTATTGAGCAATAGCCAACGGGGTCAGAACCAGCCATTCGTCGCTGCGCACTGGGCGGTCGTGCCCCATTATTGGCGTTGAGTTCATCTGCACAAATGGTGCGTTGGGTTGACCCAGACCCAATGAGGAACCGGTCAATCCGAGACTGACGAATAATAACGCGACGAGCAAAACGCAACCGCTGAACAAGACAGGTTCCGAAAAATTGAGCCTGAATCGAGTGTTGATGAACAGTGCCAACGGGCGAGCCTTGATAAAACACACCGCCAAAAAAAGCAGTGCGCAGGCAATCACTATCTTCACGTTTCGGATAAGTAGTTTTTCTTCACGGGCATCCCGTGAAATGGAAATATGTTTAGCTGCTTGCGAAGGCATCAACTGAATCCATTCGCCTGCGCTGGTCTGCGCCTGAGCCGTTACCGAGTAAACGCCAACGCTGATTTCATCCGGCAGTTCAAACGATACTTTCCAGCCCGAGGCACTCCATTGCGGCCGTGCATAGGCATTGGCGACATCTGGCCGCTGAAATCGGGCAAATGAGCCCTGGTACACGGAGGTATTGTTAAACAGGATGTTGATGGCGGTTATCTGCTGATTAGCCTGGTCAGGTGCCGCCCATCCCTGGACATTGACACGGTTATCAGAAAGCGTGATCGCATCTATGAAGCCTTCACCCTCGGCATTAATCAGGTTTGCCGAGGCAGAGGACCATGCGCAGGGCGATAACAAGACCAGCATTACAAACAGTATCGATAGCAACCTGCTAATGACCTTCCGACACTCCATAGCTTTCACCTTCCTTGATCGCACGTTTTTCAACAAGCTCAAGCTTTCACTGCGATGACAATCCCCACGATGATGATCGCCACACCAATGAAATACTGAGCCTGAAACCTTTCCCCCAGCAGTAAGTGACTGGCAAGCGGGACCACAACAAAGGACAGGGCCATGAATGGATAGATTTTCCCCAGGTCGACCTTCTGCAATAGCCAAACCCAGCCGATGGTAGTGACGCCATATAAAATCAGCGCAACCATAAAATAAATCACGGCGCTGGAATTCAACAAGTTTTCTGAGCGATGAAACTCCATCGCACTGAGCTTGAACAGTAGCTGTCCAGCCGCAATGCCAAGTACACAAATTAGCGCGATGAGATAAGTCATGAGTGAGTGATTTTATCCAGTTCGGTTTGGGTCAGATAATGTTTTCGCAGATGAAAAGGGCGCCTGGGTACCGACTGCACGTCATAGCCGATAAACGCCAATATCAATTGGGTTCCCAGCAGTATGGGCAAAGCAGAAAGCATCACCGTGCCGGCCGAGGTAATCACGCCTGAGGTAGACGACTCTATCCAGTGCGAAATGCCGAACACGGTGCCGAATAAAAGTAGTATCAACCCAATGGGCAACTCGAAAGACGCCAGCGACATGTCCCGTAGGTAGTAGTTGTAGAAAATTCTTTTGCACGCATTGCGAAGGTGCTTCCTCAGAAACTCACCGGCAACTCTTGATATTTTTAGATTGCTGACTTCATCTTCGTACCGTGCATCCATTGGAATATCAACCACCACCGCACGGAGGGTGTTGAGCCTGAATAACATGTCGGTTTCGAAAAAATAGCGGGGGCTGATTTTTTTAGTCGGCAAATGCCGCGCAACATCGCTGTGAATGGCGGTATAGCCGTTAGTCGGATCGAACAGATCCCAATAGCCTGAGGACAGTTTGGTCATGAACGACAAAACGGTGTTGCCCAATAACCGAGTCTTGGGCATCTGGCGGATTTCTTCGAGGCTGAAGAAGCGGTTCCCTTTAGTGTAATCGGCTTCGCCGGACACGATGGGCGCAATAAAGTCTGGAATAAGCCTGGGGTCCATCTGGCCGTCGCCGTCGACTTTAACGATGATGGTCATACCGTCTGCAATCGCGGCCCTATAACCGGACATGACTGCACCACCCACACCTCTATTTTCGGGATTGAATACCACCTGGACCCGTGGGTCTGAGCACCGCTCTTGTACGAAAAGCCCTGTTTGTTCGGGGCAGCAATCATCAACGACATAGATGCGAGTCACTTCGCGACCGATGTGACTGATCACCGCAAGAATGTGCCGAGTGACCTTGAAGCAAGGTATGACTACCGCTATTTTGATATCGAGGCTTATCACATTTGACGCCATTGTATTGGCTGCCTTTGTTTTTCTGATGTATTGATTCAGAAAAGCAAACGCTATAACTGATAAGCGCTCATCTGTCGGGGGTGGTTAGGGCACTATACTTTTTAGGATTTCACGACGCAACTATCAGCACGACCTGGGGAGCAAATGTGAAATTTTTGATTTCAAGTTCATTACACACTTAAGCAATTGTCATTTTTTCGTTACAGATTATCGTCCGTTTTTTTAACAATGGCATGGAAGGAAAAAAACAGGTTGAGATCAATCGACGCTATCGGAAACGGCCACCAGTTTTCAACTGAGTCAGCATAATAATGCCGAAGTATCGCAATCAGGTTATTGCAAGAGTTCACATGCTCCCTGGCCATAACATAATCATAGGCGATACCCTGAGCCAAGGCATTTTTACGCGGGCCAAAATGTCTGCCCAGGCGCCAAGCCATTCCAGGATCGGTGGGTATCAGGATTGAAAGAGTTCCTCCAGGCTTCAGGACCCTGATCCACTCCTTGAGTGCGAGGTGAGGTTGGTAAATATGCTCCAGCACGTGGGAGGCAATGACTCGGTCGAAGGTGCTATCGGGATAGCTCAGGTGATCGCCTGACTGAACGGCAAACTTCAATTTCCCTTGCGCGTAGCTGGCCAGCTTCTTTTCGGCGATGTTCAGGGTTTTTGGGTCCAGATCGCTGAGTGTGTATTCGTCGAACCCATGTTTCACAAATGCCAGGTGCTCACCGGTACCTGCACCTATTTCCAGGACTTTTCCAATGTGGTCAGAGGCACGATAATTTTTCTCCACCAATCTATGGCTGGCTCGCATCACGAACCCCTGCAGTGGGCTTGAATAGTTTGAGTCGTCATAGACTTCTGCGAAACGCTCCCGGTAGTCGATCCAGGCCTTGTCTTCCCTTTCGGTTTGCATCGTGCGGTTCCTCAATAATTTACATGCGCACCTGTCATGCCGGACAGGACGATGAATAAATGTAGCCGATGGTATGCAACTGGCTTCATTGACGCGACGAAATGCTTACACGATAAGTTATCTAAGCTTTAGACGGGTTTCGTGCCCGAGCTATGAGATTAGTTTTGGTTTGCCCCGCTACCGGTTAACTCATTCCTCCCAGCTATAATGTCCCATCATCAACAGTCGGACTGAAGTCACTTATTAACCCACCACAGATAACACAAATGACCACACCCTCAGAAACCGATACATCGGGTCTAAGGTGTTACGACAAGGTTGTCGATGCTGTCACCTATAAGGTTCCACGCGGTATCACGCGCGACGCGAGAGGTCGGGTGTGGATTGTTCGTGTGATCAAGGATACCCGCGTGGTAGTAAATGCCAGGTTTACCGATGCGCGGTTTGGCAGTGTCCGGCATGCGCTGGATGCGGCGATTATTCATTTGCTGCACAGTGGGCATGCATCGCTCAGCGATGATGTGCTGCAACTGAGCGACCGAGCAGTTGTGCATTGGCGCAAGCGCAGCGGAATCGGGCTGTGCGCTGTGGCCTATGTCACCAATCCGGGGCGTGGGCGGGGTGGGACCTTTTTCCTGTCGACGTACAAGCGCGTGGCCAGTGGTCGAGGCATGGAGAAATTTCGCCTGCGGCTGATCGAGGTGCTGCAGAGCGCTTATATGACGGCGCAGGAAGTGCCGGCTGGGCCTGAATTGATGCATCAACGGGTAGCCGACGAGATCGATGCATTATTGCTGAGCGATGATTTCAGATTATTCTTGTCTGCCGGCAAACGAAAAGCCGATCGCATTGTCGTTGCCGATTATATTGCCAACCTTGATGCGTACTAACTCACTCATGATCCATATATTGAAATAGCAAGTGATTAAATGCCGCAGGCACTGTGCAATGATTTCGACTAACGGAATGCTTAAAAATGATTAGTATTTCAGAAGATTCGTTGGCTTTTATACACGCTGTGTAATGACTTTGTATTGAATTGCATACGTGGTGATGGCAGATAGCGACTATATGCTTAATTGATAAATATGCTGTAAAGTTGTTATAGTTTCGCATGTTTCAAAACTAAGCACATGGCAGGATGCTATCAATTACAGGCTTTTTTCAGGTTGCGTGCAGATGACGCTGTACCCTGAATTCAAGGTAAACAGGACATAATCGATGAACCCTGTCGTTTCGTTTCGTATGGATCCGGCACTTTTTGAACGGCTCAATCTTCTGGTGGAAGCGACTCACCGGGACCGGCCGTATCATTTGCGACAAGCGCTGGCTAACTATATCGAACAGCAGATCTGGCAGATTGGATCCATTCAGGAAGGTTTGGATGATGCAAAGGTAGGGAACTTCATTGAACTGACTGATATTGAAAGCAAGTGGGGCCTGGAGTGATTTTAAGATTAACGCGCAAGGCGAGCTCAGACCTGGACGGCATCTACGAACATTACAAAGAGCTGCTGGGGCCTGATCAGGCGAAAGCGGTCGTCAATGACGTGGTTCATGAAGCCAAGGCCCTGCAAGAACCTGGACTTGCCAGCACCGGTCGACCTACCGACGTGCCTGCTGTCAGGGAGTTCATCCATCAGCGCTGGCCTTTCCTGACCAGTTTCCAGGTCACCGCCGGCTCGATTGAAATACTCCGGTTTCTGCACCAGAACGGTCATCCGCTCAATCAGCCGCTTTTCCAGCAGGACCACAACGAATCTGGCGCTGGCCTGTCCGCTTCGGGTCTCAGAACCTATGCCAAGGTCGTGGACGGTGTCACCTACAACGTGCCACGCGGGATCAACCGCGACGCCAAGGGCAACGCCTGGATTGTGCGGGCGATCAGAGACAAGCAATTGATCCTCTCCGAGCGCTTCAACGATGCGCGTTTTGGCGGCACGTTGCGGGCATTGGAATGCGCCATTGGCCATCTGACTCACAGTGGTCATGCCTGGCAAGGTAGCGATGTGTTGACCCTGAACCAACGCTCAACCGTTCATTGGCGCAAACGCAGTGGCGTTGGTTTGTGTGCGGTGGCTTATGTCACCAGCAAAGGCCCGGGTCGGGGAGAGACCTTCTTCCTGTCTACTTACAAGCGCGTGGCCAGCGGTAAAGGTCTGGATAAGTTGCGCAGCAAGATGCTGACGGTCTTGCAGCACGCCTATCGGGTAGAGCTCGACTGTGCCGAGGTCCCGCAATGGGCCGTGGATGAGATGAGCGCAGAGTTGGACCGGTTATGGAAAGACGTGGCTTTTGTTGCCTTTCTCGCGGCAGGCAAGCGCAAGGCTGATCAGATTGCTGTTGCCGATTATCTGGGGCAAACCTCAGGCACTTGCTAAACCTTATGCCCAGAAAAAATTAAGCCCGGCAAAAGCCGGGCTGGAGAAGAGCAGGGAAGGGATCAGCTCAGGCGGTTTGCACCGACGCGGTCAGCACCATCAGCAGCTACGCGGTTTGCACCAACGCGATCGGCACCATCAGCAGCTACGCGGTTTGCACCAACGCGGTCAGCACCATCAGCAGCCACGCGGTTTGCACCGACGCGATCGGCACCATCAGCGGCTACGCGGTTTGCACCGACGCGGTCAGCACCATCAGCAGCAACACGGTTTGCACCGACGCGATCGGCACCATCAGCAGCGATCACAGTTGCGTTCAGTTGTTCGTGGCTATTCACGGCTGGCAGGGCGAAAGCGCTGGAAGCCAATACAGAGAAAGCCAGGCCGAAGATCAGTTTTGAAGTTTTCATGGTAGTTGCTCCAGATCGAATAATGGGGTGTTAACTCGGTATGGAGGCAATGCTACGCCGCTGGGATTTATTAAGAAGTCAATGCGATTGGTACCAATCATTGCTCAAATTGATAGTTGAACCGGACCTGCCAGAAACAACAAAGCCCGGCAAAAACCGGGCTTTGAAGTCGCTCTAAAATCAGATCTTGAAGTGACTGACCATCGTTTGCAGCTGGCCACCCAAGCGCGCGAGCTCGACGCTGGAGGCGGCGGTTTCTTCGCTGGCCGATGCGGTCTGCTCGGAGACGTCGCGCACGCTGATGATGCTGCGGCTGATTTCCTCGGCCACGGCGCTTTGTTCTTCAGCGGCGGCGGCGATCTGCTGGTTCATCGCCTGAATGTTGGACACGGTCAGGGTGATGCTTTCCAGCGAAGTGCCGGCCTTGCGGGTCAGCATCACGCTGCTGTTGGTCAGCTCGCGGCTGCTGAGCATGATGCTCGACACCTGGCGCGTGCCGTTCTGCAAACCGGCGACCAGGGCCTCGATTTCTTCGGTGGATTTCTGAGTGCGTTGCGCCAGGCCACGCACTTCATCGGCGACCACGGCGAACCCACGCCCGGCTTCACCGGCCCGTGCCGCTTCAATGGCGGCGTTGAGGGCCAGCAAGTTGGTCTGTTCGGCTACGGCCTTGATCACGTCCATGACTTTGCCGATCTTGTCGCTTTCCTGTTCCAGCAAGGTCATGGCGTCGGTAGAGCGCAACACTTCAGCGGCCAGACGCTCGATCTGGACGATGGCTTCGCCCACCACCTTGTCGCCGGCGCGGGCTTCTTTATCGGCGGTGGAAGCAGCTTCGGAGGCTTGCTCGGCGTTGCGGGCGACTTCGGCAACCGTCGCCGACATCTCGTGCATGGCGGTGGCCACCTGATCGGTCTCGACCTTCTGGCTGTTGACGCCAGCGCTGGTCTGTTCGGTGACGGCCGACAGTTCTTCGGCGGCGCTGGCAATTTGCACCACGCTGTCGCGAATGCCGCCGATCAAGTCGCGCAAGGTGCTGCCCATGCGCTGGATGCCTTGTTGCAGCACGCCCAGCTCGTCGCGACGGGTCACGGTCATCGTGTGGGTGAGATCGCCGGATGCAATGCGCTCTACAACATTAAGCGTGTCCTGCAGCGGGCGGGTGATTTGTCGCGTAATGACCGCCGCCGCCAGGATGCCCAACACCAGGGCCAGCAGCGTGCAAGTGATTTGCAGGGTGCGCGCCTGACTGGCGTTTTGTTCCCGCGCGTTGAGCTGGAACTGGTACATGGTGTCACTTACTTGAGTGATCGCACGCCCTTGATCAAAGGTTTCCTTGCTAGCGTTGACCACATCCGCGTTTGCAGCGGTAAAGCGCTGCACGGCGGCACGGTAGCCAATCAACGCAGTTTCAAGTTGCTTGAGTTTGTCGCCATGTTCGGCACCGAATGTAGCGTTGAGCTGCTCCATGCCCTTGAGTGCGGTCTCAAGCTGGCGCGTGGCTTTTTCCTGGGTAGCGGCCGTGGCGTTGCCGGTATAACCGCGGACTTCATAGCGCACCAGGGCCAGGTTTTCCTTGGCCTTCATGATGTCTTGATAGGCCTGGAATCGTTCATCGGACGCTGGCATCTTCATGACGTCATCCATGATTTGCCCAATCAGCTCGGCGCCTTTGACGGCATACACGCCCATTTCCTTGCGTACGGTGGCATCGGTTTTGTACGCCTCGCGCATCTTGCTCAGCGACTTTTGATAGTCGGCGGTCAGGCTGTTGATCTTCTGCAGGTTGCCGAGGTTGATAGGGCTGAGGAAAACGCTCGACAGTCTCTTTTGCTGCGCATCGAATCGATTCAGCGCGGCTTGTGCTGTGTCTGCGCTCTTCTCGTCGCCGTTATCCACCACGTACTGCAAGCGGGCTGAATTCACATCGTCCAGCAATGCGTTGAGTTGGGTGATGTCGACCATTCTGTCACTGCGCTCAATCAGCTTGCTCACGCTGCTCCAGCCAGTGACTGCAAGCAGGGCTGTAAGAGCCAGTACTACGCCGAAACCCAGCGCCAGTTTCATTTTGACGCTGATATTTGCAAACCACGTATTCATGACTCTCCTTGGATTTTCCAGCCAGAGCTGAAGCTGAGGAAGCAGCGCCAGTGAGTGACTGACACGGCTAAGTGCTGTTAGAGGGGGCGTTAGTTTGAGTCTAGATTGATATAGATGAATGTATGAATATCAAAAAACATGGCGATAAGCCATCATTTTTCTGATTCAGTCTATAGAAGAGAGGGCGGGCAGAGGATCTTGCAAATACGTGCGGCTGAAACGATCAAGCCCGGCTAGTTAGCCGGGCTTGATCTTATTGCGCCTTGGAAAGCTCTGACAGTTAGACTTTGAAGTGACTGACCATCGTTTGCAGCTGGCCACCCAAGCGCGCGAGCTCGACGCTGGAGGCGGCGGTTTCTTCGCTGGCCGATGCGGTCTGCTCGGAGACGTCGCGCACGCTGATGATGCTGCGGCTGATTTCCTCGGCCACGGCGCTTTGTTCTTCAGCGGCGGCGGCGATCTGCTGGTTCATCGCCTGAATGTTGGACACGGTCAGGGTGATGCTTTCCAGCGAAGTGCCGGCCTTGCGGGTCAGCATCACGCTGCTGTTGGTCAGCTCGCGGCTGCTGAGCATGATGCTCGACACCTGGCGTGTGCCGTTCTGCAAACCGGCGACCAGGGATTCGATTTCTTCAGTGGATTTCTGAGTGCGTTGCGCCAGGCCACGCACTTCATCGGCGACCACGGCGAACCCACGCCCGGCTTCACCGGCCCGTGCCGCTTCAATGGCGGCGTTGAGGGCCAGCAAGTTGGTCTGTTCGGCTACGGCCTTGATCACGTCCATGACTTTGCCGATCTTGTCGCTTTCCTGTTCCAGCAAGGTCATGGCGTCGGTAGAGCGCAACACTTCAGCGGCCAGACGCTCGATCTGGACGATGGCTTCGCCCACCACCTTGTCGCCGGCGCGGGCTTCTTTATCGGCGGTGGAAGCAGCTTCGGAGGCTTGCTCGGCGTTGCGGGCGACTTCGGCCACCGTGGCCGACATCTCGTGCATGGCGGTGGCCACCTGATCGGTCTCGACCTTCTGGCTGTTGACGCCGGCGCTGGTTTGTTCGGTGACGGCTGACAATTCTTCGGCGGCGCTGGCAATTTGCACCACACTGTCGCGAATGCCGCCGATCAAGTCACGCAAGGTGCTGCCCATGCGCTGGATGCCTTGTTGCAGCACACCCAGTTCGTCGCGACGGGTCACGGCCATGGTCTGCGTCAGGTCGCCAGAAGCGATACGCTCCACGACTGCCAGGGTTTCGCGCAACGGACGGGTGATCTGCCGAGTGATGATCACGGCAGCCAGAACGCCAAGGACCAACGCCAGCAAGGTGCAGATGAGCTGCATGTTGCGTGCATCGACACTTTCGCTGTCTCGACGATCCAGCTGGATTTTGTACATGTCGTCGCTGAGCTGGACGATGGTTTGACCTTGAGCGGTCATTTCCTTGCGCGCTGTGGCGACGTCATTGGTCGCCGCCTTGAAGGCTTGCAGGGCCTTGCGGTAATTCGTCAGTGCGGTCTCCAGCTGCTTGACGCGATCAGCCTGGCTGCCGCTGAACATCGTGTTGAGCTGCTGCAGGCCTTGCACGGCGGTGTTGAGCTGGCCGATTGCCTTTTGCTCGTTTTCGGTGGTGGCATTACCGGTATAACCGCGCGTTTCGTAGCGCGCCAGCATCAAGTCTTCCTTGGCCTTGATGATGGTTTGATACTGATCGAAGCGTCGCTCGTCATCGACGGGCAACTTCAAGACATCACCATTGATCTGCGCAATCAGCGCCGAAGCATTTTCGGCGTTGGCGCCCATATCGGCGCGTACGGTGTTAATGGTCTTGTAGCCATTGCGCATGGTGTTCAGAGACTTTTCATACTCGGCAATGACCGTGCTCAGCTGTTCCAGGAGTTTGACGTTCTCAGGACTTTTGAAGCTTTTGAGCAGTTTTTGCTGCTGGGCCTTGAAGCCGTCCAGCGCAACCTGCACGGTCTGGGCAACGGTATCGTCGCCGTCAGCCACCATGTATTGCAGGCGCGCCACCCGCAACTTGGTCAGCTGGGCGTTGAGCGTGGTGATGTCACTCATCCAGTTACTGCGATCAATGAGTTTGCTCAGACTGTTCCAGCCAGTCAAAGCGAGGATGGCAGTAAAAAAGAGTACAAGACCGAATCCCAAGGCCAACTTCATATTGACGCTGACATTAGCGAACCAGCTATTCATCGACTTCCTCCAGGAATGTCTATTTTTTCTAATGGGCAGCTGGAAGGTTGTTTTTTTAAGCCAGCAGGGCAAACACTTGTTCAACCTATCGGCGGAGAATGAAATAGCTGAACGGGGAATTATCAAAAAGTGACCGGCTGGTCTTATCGGCCTATCAGGGGGTCGGCAGCCTGGGGTTTCAGGCTCCGATCAGCTGCCTCAGGCTTTGCCCACATGAGTGCGGACGGGCAGGTTGCGCGCATAGGGTGAGCGGCTGGGTGCCCTGTGCAATGCCTGCGCAAGGTCATCGTCGCTATTGCAGGCAATTTCCAGCGCCAGCTTCATGATATCGATGTCTTTCTCCAGCGGCTTGATGGCAGTCACGCCCGGCTGCGAGAAGCAGCCATGGGTCAGCGGTCCCATCCAGGGTTCGTCGATTTCAACCCATGGACCGGGCTCAAACCAGTCGACACCCATCAAGCGACGCCGCACGATCTGCCCCGGATGAACGCGCTGATGGGCATCGAACCAGTCTTCCAGACGCTCGTCGATCCAGCCATGGAAACACCAGAACAACGGATTGACGTGGGATGAAAACGAATCGACGAGGCAGTCGTATTCTGGCGTAAACCACCGGTGCGAAAAGTCCGCCGGTTCCCGGCCGGCGGGCACTGGACTGCCATTGACCGGATCACGTGGGATGCTCGCCCAGCGTATATGCAGCCAGTCATGTAAACCCAGTTCCAGCTCCGTACCGAATTGCCCCAACGTCACGCGGGATAAATAGTCGGCATCGCGATAACGGGAATCCCACATCTGAAAGTTGGTATGAAAGGTTTCCGGACTTTTGATCAGTTCGACCCCTTCGGTGAATTTCTCATCCGAAGGCGTCAGCCATGTTGGCGGGACCGAGCAGCCGTCGACGTTCTCGAAGTAGCGGGCAAAGCCTGCCCAATCCTGATCTGCCGCTGGCTGGGGCAGAGGAAAGTGACGCCATGCGGGAGGCGCGTTCAAGGGGCGGGCAATGGTGAGCATGTGCCGATGCATGTAGAAAAAGTCGACCCCCGATCCATTGCGATCCATATTCCGCCCCCGAGCATGGCGTTCCGCGCCCAGTGGACCGGGCTGCCAGCCTAAACCGCGCAATGCATTGCGGCGCGTTTCGGACAATTCGTGCCAGAGGTCCCGGGAAGCGTGCCACAGCTGATGGTACAAGCGGTTTTCCGGTGCCGTTGCCCAGGCAACAAATTCAGGGCTGGTGGCAATCCGATAATGAGCTTTGGGGAAAGCGCGTTTGAGCGCCATGAAGCCCAGCTTCGGGCCCGTTACGCCTGTCTGGGGATCGACGGGCTGAATGGATCCGGCAAGAACGTCTGTTCCCATGGCATCCAGTGTGGCCTGCGCCTCATCGAGGGTGACCGTGAATTCATAGCGCGGCGCATAACGCGCCGAGTCCCGGTCCAGAAGTCGCCAGCGAATGAGTGTGGGTGAGGCGCCCACCAGGTCGCCGATGACTTTGTATCGAGGAAGCGCCGGGGTCCGGAGATTATCCGGCGTGTCGATGAAACCCCGCAACGCCCGGCCACGTTCTGCCGAGTCGAGGAGCAGCTCCAGCCCATCGGCGGGCAAACCGTACAAACCTTCGGCGTCGCCGGTGATTTTTACCGCCCATATGCCACGCAGACGGCTACTCAGACGTTGAATAGAGAGATCTGCCGGCTCGACTCGTGGCTGGGGTGGTGTTCCGTCGTGTTTTTCAAGATAAGCATGGACCTTGCGGCCCCCAAAATATCCCGCAGGTACCAAAGCACTGGTGATTGCCAGTCCAGCCAGGACAGTACGTCGAGTCAATTGCATCCCAATATTCCTTTATCAAGATCAGCCGTTGTCCTTGTTGAAACACCAGTCGATATGACCCTCGATGCTGGTATTCAAGACTTGATGGCTTACTGGAATTCAGGAATAGTCGTTTTATTGACTGTTTACAAGGATTGTATATTAACGCCAAGTTATTGGCATTTATGCGCATGTGATGGGGTTTTTATGATGAAGACAGGACGGTCAGAAAGTCCTTGGGGGCGCTTATTTCGGGGCGTCTGGCCGAAGCGTTGATGGAATGAGATAACTGTTAACTTTATGAAACAGTATTAAGCGGTCAGGAAAAACTTAATGCCAAAAACAATTAAGCCCGGCAAAAGCCGGGCTGGAGAAGAGCAGGGAAGGGATCAGCTCAGGCGGTTTGCACCAACGTGATCAGCGCCATCAGCAGCTACGCGGTTTGCACCAACACGGTCAGCGCCATCAGCAGCTACGCGGTTTGCACCAACACGATCAGCACCATCAGCAGCTACGCGGTTTGCACCAACACGATCAGCACCATCAGCAGCTACGCGGTTTGCACCAACACGGTCAGCACCATCAGCAGCGACGCGGTTTGCACCAACACGGTCAGCACCATCAGCAGCGACGCGGTTTGCACCAACGCGGTCGGCACCATCAGCGGCTACGCGGTTTGCACCGACGCGATCGGCACCATCAGCAGCGATCACAGTTGCGTTCAGTTGTTCGTGGCTATTCACGGCTGGCAGGGCGAAAGCGCTGGAAGCCAATACAGAGAAAGCCAGGCCGAAGATCAGTTTTGAAGTTTTCATGGTAGTTGCTCCAGATCGAATAATGGGGTGTTAACTCGGTATGGAGGCAATGCTACGCCGCTGGGATTTATTAAGAAGTCAATGCGATTGGTACCAATCATTGCTCAAATTGATAGTTGCAACGCTTCAGTGCTCAGCAATGGTGCCAGGCGCCGCCGATACGCCGTGTGTCGTGTGCACTGCTGAATGTTGCGCGAAGATGGCATCATGGGTGCGGTTTGGCAGATCCCGGCAGGCAAGCCTGCAATGGCATCGTACCGTGCTGAAAGTCTGATTGATCCCCGCAAGGCATAAATGAGTAGTTGTGTGAATAATGCCCCGTTGACTGCACGATATGTTGCTCGCTTCTATAGCACCTGTTTATTGCCCGTTGGCGTTTTGCTTATTGGCGTGATGCTTTCCTACGGCGTGGGACGGCTCGATAACGAGCGGCAAAAAAACAGTGAGCGCGCCAGAGTCGCGCTGAAACTCAGCGGAGTTGGCGCGCAACTGGAAAAACATATTCGTTCCGCTTTCAGCGAGACCGAAGGTATTGCCCAACTGTTGAGCGCCGATGGGTTTATTTCGTCGACGCATTTACGCAGCATGGCTCAGAGCGCAATTGATTCGGTGCCTTATATCCGGCATGTCGTCCTGGCCCCCAATGACATCGTCAGTGATGTATATCCCCTGGAGGGCAATGAAAGTGTGGTTCGCCTGGATTATCGAACCCTGGCGGATCAATACCCTCTTTTGCAGAAAGCCCGACTGGCCAGATCTGCGTTGATTGCAGGGCCTTTGCCCCTTTATCAAGGCGGACGAGCGCTGATTTATCGGCGTCCGGTTTTCCTGTCAGGCCATACAGGGCGCGATCTGTATTGGGGCAGCATTTCGGTGGTCGCCGATATTGATCGGCTCTTGCTGGCCGGCGGTATCAGCGAAAACAACGGGCTGGCGCTGGCGCTGCGGGGTCACGACGGGCTGGGTGAGGCGGGCGACATCATTCACGGCGACCCGGCCCTGTTCAAGGGACAACCCATTCTGGTCCCGGTGAATATCCCAGGTGGAAGCTGGCAATTGGCTGGTCGGCCCATTGAAGGGTGGCCGTCGATCTCGCTGCTGGATTCCTCGCTGTTCATCATGGCCTTGGGCGGCACGCTTGTGCTGAGCCTGTTTGCCTTGCAGGTGAGCTTGAGCCACCGCTTGATTCGCCGACGCAATATAGAACTGTGGGAAGAAATCACCGAGCGCCAGAGCATCACCTCGTCGCTTGTGCAGAGCGAAGACCGCTTTCGCGCGTTGTTCGAGCGTTCGCCCGATCCCATCTGGATTGTCGGCAACGGTGGCCTGATTAATCTTGCCAACTCTGCCGCTTTGCGGACGCTGGGTTTTGATCGTGAATCCATTCAGGACCTCACCGTACTCGACATCTCCCCGGAATTTCAGGCTGACGGCCAACGGTCGGCAGACAGAGTGCCTGTCTTGCTGGAGCAGGCGCATAACGCGCAGGCGCTGCGCTTTGAATGGCTGCACAAGCGCGCCGACGGCAGTGTTTTTCCGGCTGAAGTGACACTGTGTGCGCTGCAACTGGCGCATGAGCACGTCACTTACGCCATCGTGCGCGATATCTCCGAGCGCAAGAAAGCCAAGCAGGAGCTTGAGCGGCTGGCCCATTTCGATTCGGTGACAAACCTTCCCAACAGGGTCTTGTTTTACAAGTCCCTGGCCCAGGCCATTGAGCGGGCGATCCAGGCGGACACCAGCCTCGCCGTGCTCATTCTGGATCTTGATGGCTTCAAGCTGGTCAACGACAGTCTGGGTCATCCCATGGGCGACCTGCTGTTGCAGCAGGCGACACAGCGTTTTCTCGACGCCGTCAGGCCCGCAGACATCGTGGCCCGCCTGGGCGGTGACGAGTTCGCGTTCATCCTCTATGACCTGCACAGCGCAACCGATGCCATTCCAGTGGTGCAAACGCTGTTGCAGGCGCTGCATCAGTCGTTTGACTTGCAAGGCACCGCCGCATTGGTGACGGCAAGTATCGGCGTGGCCATGGGCCCGCAGCATGGGGTCACCGCGCAAGGCCTGCTGACCCAGGCGGATACGGCGATGTATGCGGCCAAGGAGTCCGGCCGCAACGACTACCGGTTCTATGAGGCGCAGATGACTACGCTCATCCAGGCCCGCGTTTCCCTGGAGAGGGCGTTGCGTCACGCCCTGGAGTACAACGAGTTCGAGATCTGGTATCAACCCAAGCTCGATCTGGCGACTGGCGCTCTGGATGGCGCAGAAGCATTGATTCGCTGGCGCAACCCCGAGCTGGGTCTGATTTCGCCGGCGGATTTCATCCCGCTGGCCGAGCGCACCGGGCTGATCATTCCGATTGGCGAATGGGTGCTCGATCAGGTGTGCAGCCAGGCCCGACGCTGGCGCGATAGCGGGTGCTTCAACCTGCGTATCGCCGTCAACGTGGCGGTGTTGCAGATTGAGCGCAGTGACTTCGTGGAAACCGTAAAGCAGGCTTTGCAGCGCCATGACCTTGCGCCTCAGGCGCTGGAAATCGAAGTCACGGAAAGCCTGGTCATGGAGCGTCAGGAGTTGGCGCAAGACGTTCTGGGTCGTTTACAGGCCATGGGGCTGACGGTGGCGGTCGATGATTTCGGTACCGGCTATTCGTCGCTGGCCTATCTGAAAAACTTGCCCATCGACAATCTGAAAATCGACCGGACCTTCATCTCGGATCTGCCCCATGGCGCAGGCTACATCGCGATCACCCGGGCAATCATCGACCTGGGTCACGCCCTGGGTTTCACCGTCACCGCAGAAGGCATCGAAACGCCCGAGCAACTGGCGTTCCTGCAAGGAGCCGGCTGCGATACTGGCCAAGGCTACCTGATCAGCCGGCCGATGCCGGCCAGTCAGTTCGAGGCCTGGCTGGAAGATGCCCTGCCTACCGGTATTGCCCACATCAGGTAGGGCCGGACTTGTGCGGGAAGGCGGTGGCATAGACACCGGGCTGGGTCAGGCGAAATGCTGCCGGCCCAGCCGACGCCTCGGGGACAAGTCCCCTCCTACACAGTCTGTACAGGTTTGCGCCAGGTCAAACCACGAATCGCGCCACCATTGCGTTCAGGTCCACTGCCAGTCGCGACAATTCATGGCTGGCCGCGCTGGTCTGGTTGGCGCCAGTGGCCGACTGGGTCGCCAGATCGCGGATGTTGACCAGATTGCGGTCCACTTCCCTGGAAACCTGAGCCTGTTCTTCTGACGCACTGGCGATCACCAGGTTGCGTTCGTTGATCTGCGAAATGGCTTCAGTGATCTGCTCCAGCGCATCGCCAGCAGCGCGCGCCAGTTCGAGGGTCGACTGCGTACGATTGGTGTTGAGCGCCATGGACTGCACCGCATTGCCTGTACCGCTTTGAATCCCGGCCACCATCTGCTCGATTTCCTGGGTGGATTGAGCGGTGCGGTGCGCCAGGGCGCGAACTTCGTCAGCCACTACCGCAAACCCTCGTCCCGCTTCGCCTGCCCGCGCCGCTTCAATGGCCGCGTTCAGGGCCAGCAGGTTGGTCTGCTCGGCGATGGAGCGGATCACGTCCAGCACCTTGCCGATATCACGACCCTGCTCGGCCAGGCCTTCGACCAGATTGGAAGTGGTTTGCACATCCTGAGTCATGGCCTGAATGGCCTTGACAGTTTCGAGCACTTTATCGCGGCCCTGGCGCGCGGTCTGATTCGACGCCTGGGAAGCCTCGGAGGTAGAGACCGCGTTGCGTGCGACTTCTTCCACTGCGGCGGTCATTTCGTTGACTGCGGTGGCAGCCTGTTCGATTTCGCTATTTTGCTGCTGCAGTCCCCGTGAGGACTCCTCGGTGACAGCGCTCAACTCTTCGGCCGCCGATGCCAGTTGCGTGGCAGATCCAGAAATTTGTTCAATGGTCTGGCGCAGGTTGCGCTGCATGATTGCCAGTGCTTCAAGTAAACGGGCGGATTCATCCTTGCCATCGACCTCGATAGGCATGGTGAGATTGCCCCCGGCAATCTCCTGTGCCGCGCGCACCGCCCGGTTCAGAGGCGTCACGATGCTGCGGGTCAACAGCCAGGCCAGCAGCACGGTCAACAGTGCCGCCACGACTGCCACGGCAATGATCGCCTGGGCCGCTCCGCTGTATTGTTCGCCGGCAATTTTTGAATCCGCGCTGGCATTAGTCTTGTTAATAGCCACCAGTTTCCTGAGTTGATCACCCATCAAGTCCGAAGCGTCTTTCATCCGGCTGTTGATCAGTGTCCGCATCTCGTCGACTTTATCTTGCCGCGACAGCTCTAGCGCCTCGTTTTGAGCGACCAGGTACTTGTCCAGCGTGGCGTCGAATTGTTTATATAAATCAAGTTCTTCGCCTTCAGAAGGCAGTGCCGCGTAGTTGCTCTTGGCTTGCTGAACCTTGCCGGCAAGTTCACGCATTCGATCGTCGGTACCCTTTAATAGGGCGGGCTCACGATTGATCAAGATACGGAAGGAAGTAATGCGCAAACGCAGCACGTTTTCCGTGATGTCCCCGAGATAGCCTACGCTGGGCAGGCTATTGGTCTCCATTTGAATAGTCGCCTGACGAATGACAGACATCCGATTGAGGGCAAAGAAACCCAGAGCAATGACCAATAAGGCGATAAACGCAAATCCCAGAAACGCCCGCGGTGCGATATTTATATTTCTCAGGTACATGATTATTCTCATTGGAAGACAACGAAATGCAATCCGTGCGTCGTTCGTTAACAAGTAGACTGGCTTATCAACGGGGGCGCGACTGCAAAAGAGTCCGGGCACCCTGTAATACTATCGGCCAGGCTTGAGGAATAATTTAGTGTAACGGGAATTATATTTTCTGCTTTGAAAGAGATGCCATGAGCGCGCTGTTGGAGATTCTATGTCGGGGGGCAACCGCCAGGCGCCAGACGTATTGTCTGAACCGACGCCTTCCCGGCTAAAGCCGGTCCCACTGTGGGACCGGCTTTAGCCGGGAAGACGGCATTCCAGTAGACGCAAATGCATCGGCTGTACGTGCAGATCCGTTGGAGCGAGGCTTGCCCGCGAATCAGGCGCCTCGATGGCCCAGATCTACCGCGTCATCGTTCTTCGCGGGCAAGCCTCCAACGTGATGCCGCAACGGAATCTCCTACCTGTTTGGTCAAACTTCCTTGAGCTCGCCCACGACCGGACTTTCATCCTTTTTCATAATCAGATCATGGTGTTGAAACGCCTGGGCGATGGTCATGCGCAGTTCCTTGTCGTCCCATGGCTTGGTGAGGAATTTGTAGATCGCTCCCTGGTTAATCGCGTCGGTCACTGATTTCAGGTCGGTGTAGCCTGACAACACAATGCGTACGGTTTCGGGGTACAGATCCTTGACCCGGCTGAGGAATTCGGTGCCGTTCATTTCCGGCATGCGCTGGTCGGACAGGATCACGTGCACGTCATGCTTGGCCAGCAAGGCAAAGGCATCGGCGGCGTTTCTGGCGGTCAGGATCTGGTAGCCGTCACGGCGCAGCACGCGGCTCAAGGCGCGCAGGATGTTCTCTTCGTCATCAAGCAGCAGCAGGGTTTGCTCGCCGGCATTGATGCCCTGGGCCGGACGTTGCAGTTGGAGGAGTTGCTGCTGCTCGTGGAGGAATTGTTCCAGGTCCTTGAGCGGCATCGGTTTGGCGAAGTAATAGCCCTGGAACGCGTCGCACTGGTTCTTCTTCAGGAAATCGAACTGCGGTTCGTTTTCCACGCCTTCGGCAATCACCTTCAATCCCAAGTGGTGGGCCATGGAAATGATGCCCTGGGTAATCGCTGCGTCGTTGCGGTCGCTGATGATTTCCTGGACGAACGAGCGATCAATCTTGACCTTGTCGATGGGCAGGCGCTTGAGGTAATTGAGGCTGGAAAACCCGGTGCCGAAGTCATCGATGGCGATGTGCACACCGATTTTCTTCAGCGCTTGCAGGGTCTGAATGGCCTTCTCGGCGTTGTCCATCAGCACCGACTCGGTGATCTCCAGTTCCAGCAGTTCGGCGGGTAAACCGGTGTTTTTCAGAGTGGTTTGCACAAAGTCGATGAAGTTCGCCCGCTGGAATTGCAGCGGGGAAATGTTCACCGCCATGACCTGATTCTTCCAGCCCTGATCGAATAGCAAGCGTGCGTGCTGGCAGGCGGTAATGAGCGCCCATTCGCTCATGGGAATGATCTGGCCGGTGTCTTCGGCGACGGGAATGAACTGGATGGGCGGGATGAAACCATGCTCGGCATGCTGCCAGCGCATCAGCGCTTCATAGCCGGTCACCCGGCCGCTGCGCGCGTCGATCTGCGGTTGGTAGTAGAGCTGCAAGGTCTGGGCTTCGATCGCTTTTTGCAGTTCGTTGCGTAGATAAACCCGCTCGCTGACTTTCTGATTGAGGTCTTCGGTGTACCACTGATAGCTGTTTTTGCCCTGACGCTTGGCTTTGTACATCGCCAGATCCGCCTGCTGAATCAGATGCATCGGCTGCTCGATGGTGCCATCGGTCATGGTAATGCCCATGCTGGCAGTGATCTGCAGTTCAGTGCCCTCGATCTTGTAGACGCGACCAATGTTTTCAATCAAGCGGTTGGCCACCTGCAAGACATCTTCGGCCTTGGCGAGGTCCGGCAAAATGATAATGAACTCGTCACCGCCCAGACGCGCCACGGTATCGCCAGGCCGCACCTGTTGTTCCATGCGCCGCGCCACTTCGATCAGGATCAGATCGCCAATACTGTGGCCCAGGCTGTCGTTGATTGGCTTGAAACCGTCCAGGTCGATGAACATCACCGCCAGGGTGCGTTTGTAGCGGTTGCTGATCTTGCAGCCCTGAATCAGGCGATCTTCCAGCAGCGTGCGGTTGGGCAGGCCGGTCAGGACATCGTGGCTGGCGTTATGGGCCAGCTCCGATTCAAAGCGTTTCTGTTCGGAGACATCGCGCAGCGCCACTACCCAGCCTTGCGGCCCTTCCTCGTTGATCAACGGTGCGCTGTCGAACGCCAGGTAACGCTCGCCCTGCGGCACTCGCCAGCGGCTGACTTCGCCGTGGTAGCTGCTGGTGCGCGCGCTGTGCTGGCTGTCACTGAGGGCCAGCGGCAGATAATGCTCCAGGGCCTGGCCCACCAGCGCTTCGGCCGGCTGGTTCAACAAGTCGGCTGCCGTCGGATTGATGAAGGTCAGCAGTCCTTGGCGATCCACCGCCAGCAAACCTTCGCTGACACTGTTGGTGATGGCGGAAGTGAATTCCAGCTGCGTTTTCAAGCGCAGTTCGCCGGCCAGGACGGCCTGGACCAGCTGACTGTTTTTCATGACCGCCACGGCCATTTGTGCAAACTGCTGAGCAATGGCCAGGTCGTCCTGGTCGAACTCGCCTTCGTACTTGTCCGAGAGCTGCAACAGACCCAGGTTGGTTCCGTCATGGTCCTTGAGCGGCACGGCCAGCCAGCCGCGTTTGGCCGGCGAGGTGCGCGTCATGGCGCCTTTGGCGTGCCAGCGCGAATGGTTGTCCAGCTCGTCGCGGGTCAGCAGGATCGGCTGGTTGGTGTCACGGATCTTGGCGTTGAAATCCAGGTCGTCGGCAGCAATGGATTCATAAGGCCAGTCGGAATATTTCTCGGACAGCGAAACCGAATGAATGGCCGGCGCGCCCTCTGGCGTCTCGCTCAGATCGATGACCGACTGATGGGCGCCGAGCAACAGACGCAAGCGTTCGGCCATGTAGTCGAGCAAGGTATCGTTGTGAGTGTGACTGTTGATGATGCTGTTGATGTTCACGGCAGTCTCACTCAGACCGCCGAGCAGTTCGGCCTGGTGCTCGGAGTGTTGCAACGCCTCGCGCAAGGCGCGCAGGGTGCTGTTGCGCTCGCTGAAATCCTTGGCGATGCCGAAGCCGCCGACGACCTTTTCATCGATGACGATGGGCAGGTGAGTCAGGCCCACGTCGATCAATTGACCGTCGCGTGTGCGCAGCAGGCCTTCATCGCGCAACGAGCCGCCGGTGATGGTGGTGCTGATGTAATCGGCGAGTTTCGACGGGTCTTCATTGTGGACCAGCAGCGACAAGTGCTCGTTGAGCAACTCTTCTTCGCTGTAGCCCGCCAGCTCACAACCGGCCTGGTTCATGCTGGTAAAACGGCCTTGCAGATCGAAGGAAAACACCGGGTCCGGGTTGAAGGTAAACAGCGAGCGGTAGCGCTGTTCGCTCTGCTGCAAACGCAGCCGGTCATTCAGATGTTCGATGGCCAGGGCCGCGAGCTGGCTGGCGGTGCTGATCAGTTGCAGGTGCTCGGCGGTCGGGGCGAGCGGAATCCGGTGATACATGGCGAACGCGCCGAGGATTTCTCCGCGATGGGAAATCAGCGGAATCGACCAGCAGGCATGCAGATCATTGCTCAGCGCCGCCTCGTGCAGGTTCTCCCAGAGCGGATCGCTGGCGATGTCATCGCTGATCACCAGCTTGCGCCGAAACACCGCCGTGCCGCAGGTGCTGTCTCGGGGGCCGATGGCCATGCCATGCAGCAGTCGGGTAAAAGACAGCGGCAGACTTGCCGCCGAACCAAGCAGCAGGTGTTTTTGCTCCTTGTCCACCAGCAGCACCGAGCACATGCTTTGCGCCGCCTGGGATTCGGCCAGCACGCAAACACTGTTGAGGATCTGCGTCAGCGGCTGATCAGTGGAGATCATGGTGAGGATGTCGCGCTGCTCCCTGGCGAAGCTTTCGCTGTCCACCAGCGGCGTGACGTCATGTGCCATGGCGTACAGCGTGCGCTCGCTGGCAGACCAGCGTCCCGACCAGTGCAGGTGCACGACAGTGCCGTCCTGGCGTCGGCAACTGCCGCGAAAATTATGCCGCTCGCCACCATCGATCATGGCTTGCAGGGTGATCTGGGTAAACGCCCGGTCTTCGGGCAGCAGATAGTCGAACAGCGATTGACCGATCATCTCGTCCGGACGATAACCCAGCACGCTGGCCGTTGAAGGGCTCAGCTCGGTAAACCGACTGTGTTCATCCAGTGAGCACAGGATGTCTTCGGAAAACTCCATGATGCGCAGGTTCAGCGCCTGCAGGCTGGCATGTTCACGCAAACTGGCCTGCAGCGCCTGGTTGGCGGCATGCAGATGCTGGGAATGCTTGATCGCCAGCCGGGCCAGACGTTGGCTGGTCATGATCAGGAAACTGAAGATCAGCCCCAGCCCCAGAATCAGGTTAGGCAAATACTCCACGGCAAAGCTGTCGGCGGGATCCTGGTTGGCCAGGTGTTGCTGGCTGAGCATGTACCAGGTCAAAACCGTGGTCAGGGCACCGATGATGCCGGCACTGACGGTTAGCCGGTCGAGCAATTGCGCACGCTGTTCAGGAAGGCGCGGCAGCAGGATCAGCGCTACGCCAATCAGCAGGGTGAACAGATGGGCGATGTAATTGCTTTCGAGCCTGAAGCCGATGTGATTGAGGTCCAAGCCGGGCAACCAGGTGCTGGTGTAGGTCACGGCTACCAGCATTACCAGGACAAATCCGCTGATTTGACTCAACCAGCGCCCCGCTGTACCACGATGGGAAAACGCCATGGCCAGGCCCATGCAAAGCACCAGACCCGCCAGCGGACTGCGCATTCGCAACAGTCCGCTAACCCGGGAAATCCCGTCCAGCCCCGACATGGCGTTGTGACCAAGGGTATACAAACACAAACCGATCAATAGACTGCTGAAAAACGTAGCCAGTTGATACTGACTGTGTGCGGCACTGAGCAGGCCTGCACAGATCAACAATGCCGCCAGGGACACATCGGAAATCTGCACCACGTTCAAGCGGCTGGAGTGCTCGATGAACAGAAAACCGATCAACCCGATCACACTGAAGGCAACCAGAGCGAAGGCAACGAGGTGGATGTAAATCTGGGCAACTACGTAGCGGTTTTTCATCAAATTCCTTACATCACGGCTCGAAGGTTCAACGGTCTACGGGGTGTGATTTCAAGGAGGTTCAGGTGCCATCGTGTTGCCGGGCGGCTTGAACAGCAGCATGGTACAGGCTGTTTCGGTCATGGCTGACTATCCGCGAAGCCAGTATCGGGCTGACGCAGCGGCAGCCACAAGCGAAAGCGCGAGCCTTGTCCGGGCTCACTGTGTACTTCCAGTCGGCCGTGGTGTTTTTGCACAATGTTGTATGACAGGGTGAGTCCCAGGCCGGTGCCCTGCCCGACTGGTTTGGTGGTGAAAAACGGGTCATAAATACGGTTGAGGACTGCAGGTTCTATGCCTTTGCCGGTGTCTTGTACTTCCACCCAGACCCAATCGTCTTCATGACCGCAACGCAGCGTAATGACGCCAAACTGCTCGATGGCATGCGCGGCATTGATCAACAGGTTCATGACTACCTGATTGATTTGCGACGGAATACATTGCACCTCGGGTATTTCAGCAAACTCCCTGACCACTTCCGCCTTGTATTTTAGTTCGTTATTGACCATGTTCAGCGTCGAATCCAGGCCTCGCTGCAGGTCCGCCAAGAGAAACTCATCCTCTTCGATATGAGAGAAATCCTTGAGCGCGGTGATGATTTTCTTCACCCGATCTATGCCATCTTCGGACTCGACAATCAATGCTTCGACGTCGTTGCGAATGTAGTCATATTCCAGGCTTTGCTTGAGTTTGCGCAGCTCATCGACACTTGCCACCGTATCGACGGCATCGATGATGCGCAGCAAGTCATTGACATAACCGCCCAGGGTTTTCAGGTTCGAGAACACATAACCGATAGGGTTGTTGATCTCATGGGCGACGCCGGCGGCCAGTTGGCCTATCGCCGCCAGGCGTTCTGATTGCAGCAGCTGGACATGGGCTTTTTCCAGTTTGCTGACAATGTGATCCAGTTCCAGCTGCTTGGTATTGAGCGCCTGAAGTGCCGCGCTCAGGGGTTCGTGGGTCCGGGCGAAATCAGTGCTGTCGTAGAGCAGCAGCCCGAAACAGAGCACTCCGTTGGCCTGGATAAATGGAAACAGCAGCGTACTTTGCAGCATTAAAGTAGCAGGATGCCCGGCTGCAGAGTTGGTCAGGCGAATCAGGTAAGGTGTTTCTCGCCACTGGGTATAGACGTGCTGCCCGTCACTGCGCACCTTGCTGATCATAGCGCTCAGATGCGGCGTGTCCGCTTCTGGAAATACGCTGATAAACGGAAGGTACAAGGCTTGATTCAGGTCTTTCTGGCTGGCAACACTGATAAAACTGTTCCAGTACTGAATGCGTAATTCAGAGTCCAGAATAATAATGCCGACATCAACAGGCTCGATATAAGCGCCATTGGAATATATCTTCCCGCCTTCCATCCTGATCCCCACTGCCTACAACGCCTAAAGGCCGAGAAAGCTTAATGCACTCAGCTGACCATTCCAATTGGATTTGGAAAATTTATTATGCATCTTATCGAATGTTTATTTTGGAAATTATTCCGTATTCAAAAAAGTGGCGAAATATTCGAGTATGCGACCGGAGGGTGG
Source organism: Pseudomonas sp. DSP3-2-3 (assembly GCF_049898225.1). Lineage (NCBI taxonomy): Bacteria > Pseudomonadati > Pseudomonadota > Gammaproteobacteria > Pseudomonadales > Pseudomonadaceae > Pseudomonas > Pseudomonas sp. DSP3-2-3. Next base: position 138,252 of record NZ_JAFCXH010000015.1, read on the forward strand.
AAGATTAATTCAGCAGTCTGCACGGAAATAGATAAAAGCGGGCTGCTGTTTTGATTGGGCGCGGCGCATTATTTTTGGTCTTTTCAACCTATCAGAAGAAAGTGTTTTTAATATCCATATTAAATTCAGGTTATTACGTCATGGGTATATGCATGACCTCCCAGAAGTATTCACCTGCTGAGCATAAGTTCAACCTCCACCTTAGACCGTAGCTACCCTCCTCCCAGGCATCGCGTTTGTGCAGGCTCCGGCCCGAGCTTGTCGTCGGGTGTGGGTCTTGATGTGGGACCTTTGTGCGCATCTTGGTTAAAATCCCCTAAAATATTGGAGTTAGAGATCAATGTACGCAGAGGGATACTCCGCGTACATTTCGCTGTAGAATTCAACGTCCGCCTGACCTAATTCCCAGAAGAACCACGAATGAGCAAACTGACGCAGTCCTTCGTCAGGACCATCGAAAAGCCTGGCAGCTATCACGATGAGCGCGGATTGATCCTGCGGGTCAGCGCCGTGGGCACCAAGAAATGGTTACTGCGCTATCAGCTCAATAATCGACGTCACGATTTGGGCTTGGGTGCGTTCCCGGCCGTGTCCCTCAAGGCCGCGCGGCTTGCGGTCGACACTCATCGGCTGGATCTGTCGCAAGGTATTGATCCGCTGAGCAAGCGGGTTTTGCTGGACGCCTCGCAAACGTTGTCGGCACCGGAGCTTGTGACATTCCGCATCGAAGCCGAACGCTACATCAAAACCCATAGGCAGAGCTGGAAAAATGTCCGGCATGCTCAGCAGTGGTCGCACTCGCTACGTGATCATGTGTATCCGTTGCTGGGCGACATGCCGGTGGCCAGCGTTGATACCGAGCATGTGCTGGATGTGCTCACGCCCATCTGGACCAACATCCCGGAAACTGCCTTTCGATTGCGTAACCGCATGGAGCTGGTGCTCGATGCGGCCAAGGCTCGTAAATTGCGCGAAGGCGAAAACCCGGCGCGCTGGCGTGGGCATCTCGACAAACTGCTGCCTCGGCAGAAGCACACAAAAATGCCATTTTCCGCCATGCCGGCCGAGGAAGTCGGTCCTTTTATTCGCCGGCTGGACAGCCTGGCCAGTACTGCAGCGCGGGCCTGTGAATTGCTGATCTACACCGCTTGCCGAAGCTCGGAAGTCTGCGATGCGCGCTGGTCCGAATTCGACCTGGCTGCGGGTTTGTGGACCATCGATGCGGCGCGGATGAAGGCTGGCAAGGTCCACCGTGTCCCGCTGTGTCAGGGCGCGATCCAGGTTCTGGAGCAACAACAAGGCAAGCATCCGCTGTATGTGTTCCCCAACGCCAGACACTCTGCGAGCTTGCCGGGCAATGCACTGCGGCGCATCATGCAGCAACTGCAGGCCAGCGAATTCGTGCCCCACGGCTTTCGCTCTACGTTTCGTACCTGGGCGGCAGAGAACACGCTGTTCCCCCGCGAAGTCTGTGAAATGGCGCTGGCTCACTCTCTGGAAGACAAAGTCGAGGCGGCTTACAACCGGGGCGACCTGCTGGAAAAGCGCCGGCAGCTGATGAGCGAGTGGGCCGAGTTCATCCAGGCTGGTGCGGCCGAGGTGTTCAATCCTTGTCCGGAGCCAGGTTGAGGCCCAGCTGGGCTTTTTCGACAGGGAGAGCTTCAACCGGATCTTTGTGAACGTTGCCCGAATACGTCGATGCGACATCGCTGGGTTTACTGGCAGGCACGACTGCCTTGCGCTGGCCCACCAGGTCATCGGGGTTGAGGTACAGGTTCATGCGCGGGATGACTTCGATGCGGGATTTCTTGTCGGGTCGCTCGGCCTGACGTGCATGCCGATCAAAGTGCCGCAGCTCATGCACCGTGGTGGGCTCTTCACCCGCCAGGACAAACATCGGCAAGTTGCTGTGAATCATCGCGTCGTAGCGTGAGCTTGCCGAGAAATACACCATCGCCCGGGGATGCGGCGCGACCTTTTTGTATTTGATCAGGCTGGCCTGATCGGCCAGGTTGACGATACGGCGCAGCTCCGCACCGGCCAGGGTTTGTCCGATGTCGATGCTTTCCCTGGCGGATTGCTGTTCGGCGGCCTTGCTCAGCAACTCCCTGACTTTGCCCACCGCGATGCGCTCGCCTCCCGTGGTGTGTCCCGCCCAGGTGAACACAATCAGCCGCGGACAGATATCGAATACTTGGGTATGACGCGCCAGCTGCTTCATGCTGAATTGCACACCCAACGCCTGGCGCAGGATTTTTGAGCGTGCGGTAGGCGCCAGATTCAGTTCGATGCGCGTCTGTTCAATCGCCCCCATCAGCTCATCCTTCAACTGGTTGATCTCTTGTATCCAAGGCAAGACGCTCCGATTGAGCGCGAAGTAACCCGGCAAACGCATCACTGTTCCCGGCGCCTGACCAGGCGCCCGTTCAAACTGCGTCATCGCCCGCACCGTTGCTTCAATAGCCGCAGCCCCTTCCAGGGGATGAACCTCAATCAAGTCAGGCGCCTTTTGTTCGGCCAGCAATGGCAGCTGCCAGACCTGCGCAGAGACGACCCATTCAGGCCACAGTTGATTGAAAGCGCTAAGTTTACTGACCAATTGCGCGTGGATTGCCGTGATATCGCTATGCATGGGAGCCTCTGAATATTAATACCACCCCTAACATAGCACTTATATCTACAAAGCGCTCTTCCCTCTCGCCTTGCCGGTCGAAACCAGCGAGAAGGAAAAGCAGCAATCAACACTTCTAGGTTTCAAGGGGTGGTATTAACAACGCTATCGATAGCTAGCCAGCTATATAGCTAGCTATCACCCCTGCCCTGCCCTGCCCTACTTGGATCTTCACCTGGCTATGCCGGTTCGGCGTTACCTTGTGGCAAGGATAGCGTTTCAAAGATAGCTAGCTATATAGATATATATTTTATTTGAGACTGTAGTGCTTCTTCAGGAGCTGCTGGATGATGTCGGTCTCAGTAACCCGCTTGCCCGTCTTGGCTGATTCCTGAGCAGCGCCCAGTTTCAAGGCGTTGGCAATATCCCATCGCAGGCGGAACAATTTCTGCACTGTAGGTTCCGGCTTGAATGCTTCGATGGCGTTGGCTGTAGCGTCTTCTAGTGCAGCCTTCTCCGGAGCCGAGCGCGATTTGGACAACGCCTTGTCCGCCTCCCCTCCTTCGAGAAAATCGTTCGGGTCCTTATTGAAGCTTTTGATGTCTGGCTTGGACTTGATCATCCCAACACCTCAGCAAAGAAAGCGTTCATTTCCTGGATAGCGGCGTGGTCACGCTTGAGCTCATGCACGATGGCGCCTTCACTGATGCAGCGACGGAAAGCCACACGCTCACAGATCTTGGTTTTGAACACGCTGAATGACTGCTCCTCAAGGAAGGTCAACATTTCACCTGTGTCCTTGGTGCGGGTGTCCACCCTGGAGAGCAACATACGCACGTCCAGGTCCGGATTGTAGTCTCGTGCCAGATCGACGACGGTCAACAGGTCAGTCATGGCAGCGGCGTCAAATGAACTGGCTCCAACCGGAACAATGACCACTTCGGCCAGCAGCAACGCCGAACGCAGGCCTACCGAATCGCGGCCACCGGCATCAACGACAACATGCTCATAGGAGCTGGCCAGGTGACGGCCTTCAGAGTTGATGGCTTTGCCTTGCAAACAAACGGTTGTCGGGCTCGGGCTGTATTCCGGGTTGTCACGACGCCAGGCTGCCCAACTTGCCGCACTGGCTTGCGGGTCACCATCGATCAAAAGAGTTTTGCCGCGTGTTGCGAGCATCGTTGCAAGGTGCACAGCCGTTGTGGTTTTGCCAACGCCGCCCTTGGTGTTTACACAAGCAAAAATGGTCACTGTGGTTCCCTTTTCCAATGTATAGCTATATAGATAGCTATAAGACAGCTAGCAGTATAGCTATCTATATAGATAGCTAGCTATACCTGTAGACGCGGGATTGGCCTTATTTTTGTGTAGGACGTTTGCATAGCCCATGACAGACCTACCTGAACTTTTTGAAGGATTAATCACTTTGTTCATTGATGCTTCACGGGCCTGGCGCTGTTTTTGAACTGTTTTTGAAATAGAAACCGAGGCTGCTGATTTCGGTGTTTCAAGATGGATGCGCGTCATACTCAGGAATATTTCAGGAAACCTGTCGCAGATATTCTGTTCAAACCAAGGTCCAGGGCGCTCATTGGCCTCTCAGCGCGCCACCGGGGTGTTCTTCACGCACCAGCTCGCCAAATGCAGAGTTTGTTGCTTGTGCGCGCTCTGAGGAGCTCGGCTGGTGATTTTGCTTTTGGCTGTGGCTTTTGATTTTCCCAAACAGGAAAAATGAGCTTCACGCCCCTTTTTAAAATCTTTTTTTCTTGTTTTTAAGCTTGTTTTTAAATCTTGTTTTTAGCACCTCTGCAGGCCTTGAATTACGTGGCCTCCAGAGGTGCATCGACTACAAATTCCGGCTATACGACTACAGATTCCGGCTACGCGACTACAAATTTCAGCCCTTACGACTACAAATTTCAGCTATTACGACTACAAATTCCGGCTGTTATCCACAGGCAAATCCCCTCCAGATCGTCTCGCAGGCACGTTCTGCAAGACAGATAACGACTACAAATTCCGGCTATACGCATCAGGAGGTCGGCGCTGCCACAAATCCTGCCTTCGCAAGCGCTTCTATCGACTACAAATTCTGGCTATGGCACGCCTGGTGGCATTTGTCCGATGTTTAGTCAAGGTTACATTCTGAAATCCTTTTCCCAGGAATTGCGTTTTCCGTGTAACGACTACAAATTCCGGCTATGCCGTACCGGACATACGACTACAAATTCCGGGTATGGCTCTTTGCTATCTTACGACTACAGATTCCGGCTATGGCCAATGGCCCTGCTATCGACTACAAATTCCGGCTATGAAAAGGGAGGAGAAACTTCTCGCCCAAGCTTGTTACTATCGACTCCTCACCGCGCCAGGATTAGTCGATGACCACCCGAGAACCTTCATCATTGCTTGTGACCAAAGCCAATGATCTGATAAGTGCGTCCTATCGCCTGACCCTTCAGGAACAGCGCCTGCTGCTGGCAGCCATTGCCCAGGTTGATCCCCGCAAACCCATGCCCTCCAAGATCACCGTGACTGCGGCGAGCTTCGCAGAGATCTATGGCGTGCCGATCCGGTTTGCCTACACCAACCTCAAGGAAGCAGCGGATTCCCTCTACGAGCGCGATATCCAGACCTTTGACGGCAAGAACCGCACGCGTATCCGCTGGGTCTACAAGGCGACTTACGCCGAAGGCGAGGGCCGGGTGACCCTGAACTTCACGGTCGATGTCATCCCCTACCTGTCGATGCTCAACAGCAAACTGACCTCCTACGATCTGCGTCGCGTTGCCAATCTGAACTCCATGCACAGCTTCCGGTTGTTCGAACTGATGATGCAGTTCAAAAGCACTGGCGTGCTCATCATCGAGGTCGAGAAACTGCGCATCCTGCTGGACCTTGGTGACAGCTACAAACGATTCAACAACCTGCGTCAGCGCGTCATAGCCCCGTCCATCAACGAGATCATGGCCAAGTCGGGAATTACCATCACGTACCAGACCATTACCGAAGGCAAGACGGTGAAGAGCCTGATGTTTCGCTTCCAGGAAGCTGCGCAAATGCGCCTCTCCCTGGGCGACGGACTGGAAGTGATTCCGGCAGAACGTGTTGTTCTTCTTGATGAATTGCCTTTAGAAACAGATAGTTAAATTAAAGATATATAGCTATATATCTAGCTATCCTTATATCTATCTAGCTAAAACAAGGCTTTTGGCCATAGCCGGAATTTGTAGTCGATAGCCTTCAGCCATGGTCACTTGGCTGCTCTATCGCGCGCATCTCAGCGAATTGTTCCGTCCCCCGGTATCCTCGTTTTTTATGTACCAATGGGTCAAAGTGTGACCGATTCAGTAGATTTCTTCGCTTTTTATCCCTGAAAAGCCCGTAAACCCCCTACATATCAGCCCTTGGGTAGCTAGATAGATGGATATCTAGCTAGCTATATAGCTATCTAAAAAACACATTCTCATAAATGTTACATAGCCGGAATTTGTAGTCGATAGCCCGTTCTACGCGGCCTGCAAGGCACATTTCATTTCCGGGTATGAACGGAAGACGCGCTCAAGCTCGCCATTTTTGGTTGAAAACAGCGATCCAGAGCGTGATTTGTCCGGGAAACAACGCATTAGCACAGTACGGCTCAATAAAAGCTGACAAAAATCAGCTTCTACGCAGGGAATATTCCGACTAATGGCATAGCCGGAATTTGTAGTCGATAGGCCGTGTAGTAGAGGAAGCTTTCGTCTTTTCCTACAGTCACAGCCTATAAGTCAGCGCACCTTGAAGCGGTTGACCAGGATTACCAGCCGCTCATTGGAGGCCAGCAGCGCTTCGGTACTCTTGTCGGCCTGCTGCCCGCTGTTCACCAGATCACTGACCATATGCCGGATGGCGACCATGTTCTGGTTGATCTCTTCGGTCACTGCGCTTTGCTCTTCGGCGGCTGTGGCGATGTGTGCGCTGAGATCGTGGATGCGCAGCACGGAGCTGGCCATACCATCCAGCCCTTCATTGACTCGTGAAGTCCGATCGGCTGTGGATTCGCAACTGGCCTTGGTCTTGACCATCGCCCCCACGGCATCGTTGACGCCCTGCTCCAGCCTGGCCAGCATCTCGTTGATTTCCGAAGTGCTCTGTTGTGTGCGTCCGGCCAGGGCGCGCACCTCATCAGCCACCACGGCAAAGCCACGACCTTGCTCACCAGCCCTGGCGGCTTCGATCGCGGCGTTGAGTGCCAGCAGATTGGTTTGCTGAGCGATGCCACCAATCACACCCAGTACATCGGTGATGCGCTTGGCGTCGCTCTGCATGCCTTGAACGTATTGCGTGGCGCTTTCTACTTCTTCCACCAGGGACAACACGCTTACTGACGCCTGATCGACCACCTCTTTGGATTTTTGCGCAGCGTCGTTGACGCTTTGCGTAAAGCTCGCGGTCTCGTTGGCGCTTTGCGCAACGCTGTCAGCCGTGGCGCTCATCTCGTTGATCGCCGTCACCGCCTGATCGGTTTCCGAGGCATGGCGATCGAGGATTTGATTGGTGTGTCGCGATTGCTGCTGCAGTTGCACCAATTCCCCGGAGATCTGACTGGTCGCCGCGGCCACATCGACCATCATGCCCTGCAGATAGGCAATGAAGCGGTTGACCGAGTTACCGACGGCATCCAGCTCATCCTCGCCCTTGATCGCAATACGTCGCGTCAGATCCGCTTCGCCTGACGACAATGTGTCAATGTTGCCGCGCAGTACGGTCAAGCGGCCCATCAAGCGACTGATGGCGAAAACCAGCACCACCACCAACAGGATCACCAGCGGAATCTGAATCAGCCCAAGAGTCTTCAACACCTCATTGCTGTGCAAAGTCAGCAGCGAAGTGGGCAGGGCGGTCGCGATCAACCAAGGCGTGCCGGGCACCGCTTTGAGGAAAAACGTCAGGTCGCCGGCTTGCGGGTCTTTATAGGCCTGCTGATAAAGGTTGCTGCCGGAGATGCTGCGCAAGCCTTCCTGAATCTGTTTGGCAAACAGCGACTGATTGCTGAAGTCCGCGACGTTCTTGAGCACGATCTCGCCGGGAATCGTTTCCTGATTGGTGAGGATCTTGCCGTCGCGTTCGACGATCATGATCTGCCCCTGGACTTCCTTTTGTTTGTCCTGAATCAGGCCATTGAAAAAGCCCAGGGTAACGTCGATGGTCGACACGCCGAACAGCGCGCCGTCCTTATAGATACCCATTGCACAGTTGGTGCGCGGTTGTGGGCTGGCTGCATCCTGATAAGCCGCCGCCCAGGCGCATTGCCCTTTGGGGGCATTCTGGCCAGCCTTGTGCCATGGCTGCTCGTAGTAATTGGGCGCCGCATCAGAGTTCCAGTACGTGCTGACCACCAGCTTCCCTGAAGCATCCCGATGATAAAAGGTGCTGTGCTTGTTGCGGCCTGGCGTACGCATTTGCGTCATTGGCCAGATCCCGCCGCCAAACACCTTGGCGTCCCCATACTGATCGATCAACCCTGGCATAACCCGATCAATGCCGTCGCTGTCCAGCAGCGGAACCGCCTGGGTAATGCCTCGCGATTGCGCCTCGACCCGAGCCAGATCCGTCAGGATGCGCGTGGCCACCTGATCGACCTTGTGCAACACCACCTGCTCCTCAGTGGCCTGAATTTTCGGCGCGACGAAATGCTCGATGCCCTGCGCGGTAATCAGCGCGATGGCGGCGATCAGTACGATGAAAATCACGGTGTAGCGAGCCTGGACGGTTTTCATCGGCGATCTCGTATCAAGGGATTTTTTATTGGATGGATTTCACACTATCGGCAAGGCAGGAGGGGAGTTGAGAGGCTGCGATGAATGGCGGCTAGCTAGCTATATATCTAGATATATAGCTAGCTATCATGCGGGTATTTTGCGCAGCGCAAAGCCCGACGTGGTAGCGGTTGTTCAGTGATTTTTTATAGGGTGTGTGGCATCGGCTGTCTTTAACAGCTCGCGATAAACCTGTGTTGTTGTCGCGCACATGCGTTCTGCGGTGAACAGTTTTTGAAAGCGCGCCTTGGCGTTGCTGCCAAAGTCTTGAGTCTGCTGTGGGTTATCCCACAGTCTGCGCATCGCTTCACGCAAGGCGAGCGGGTTATTGGGCGGGACGGCCAGACCCGTTTCTTCGTGCAGGTTGACGTACGTGGTGCCCGTTCCGATCTCACAGGAGATCATCGGCTTGCCATACATCGAAGCTTCCAGCAGGGAAATCCCGAATGCCTCTGAACGCAGATGCGAAGGGAAGACCAGCGCGTAGCACATCTGCAGCAGGCAGGCTTTGTCTTCATCATCCAGCCGGCCCAGAAACAGCACGTTGCGCAACTGCAGCTTTTCAGCCTGGGCCTTGAGTTCTTGCTCCTGCGGACCGCCGCCGAGAATCACCACCGGATAATCCACGCCTTCAAGGGCGCTGAGCAGGCTGTCCAGACCCTTGTAATAACGCAGCACACCCACGAACAGGAAAAACTTCTCCGGCACTCGCTTGCGCCATTGATCCTGTTTTTGCGTCGAGACTTTTGGATATGCCGACTGATCCAGTCCGTAGGGAACCACAGTCGTTTTGTCTTTGAAGGGTCTGAGTGTTTCGCTGGATTCAAGATAATTAGGCGAAGCCACCAGGATGCGATCCATGCTCTTTAGCAGCTGGTTCATCAGCGGATCGTAAAGCTTGAGCAATGTGCGCTGTTTGATGATGTCCGAGTGATAGCTGAGTACCGTCGGTCGGCCATGACGGGTAGCGAAATGCACCAGATCCATCATTGGCCAGGGAAAGTGGAAATGAACGAGATCGGCCTCGGCGGCCATTTCCTTGAACTGGCTGAACACCTTCAGGGAAAACCCGGTTGAAGCAATGTGGAAGTTTTCTTTGACCCGCGTGACCTGATGATCGGCAACCTGCAGCCGGGCAGGGGAGGGGTTGGGGCTCAGGGTCAGCACCCGGCCTTCAACACCAAAGGCGCGGCTGCCCTGGCAGAGCTGGAAAATGACCTGCTCGATGCCGCCCGTGGTGTCAGGGTAATAAGTCTTGAAAAAATGCAGAACGCGCATGACAAACCCACTGGTACTGCGAGAGGGAAACCGCCCGTCTGTTGTTCACGACTGAAACATTACTGGATCGCAGCTGAACCACTGGTTGTTAGGAAACAACATGGGGGATTGAAGATGCGCGGAACTTTACTCTTGCGTTTGAGGACGTTGCAACAACAAATAAGAGAATTTTCCTACGTAGGAAACGACTGACGTCTGATTCCCATAAATGGTTTTTCATTTATTGCACGTTAGGGGGGTGATACACTCCCGCGCTTTTCCATACCCCCGTGGCAGTTCGGAAATTATGCGCAACGTAGATGAAAACAGCTTGCAGGCTGCTTTAAAAGCTTGTAAAGGCAGTTTCATATCAGTCGGTGTTTTCAGTTTGTTTGTTAACGCCCTGATGCTTGTCCCCACCTTTTATATGCTCCAGGTATACGGACGAGTGGTCACTAGTGGAAGCTTGTCGACCCTGGCAATGCTGACCATCATCATGGTCATTCTCACCATCACGACGGGTCTGCTGGAGTGGATCCGTTCGCGGATCATGGTCCGGGTCAGCACCAAGCTTGATGTGATATTGAGTCGCGACGTTTACCGCGCCAGTTTCAAACAGGCTTTGGCTACCGGCGGTATGAATGCTTCCGCGCAACCGCTTAGTGACCTGACAAGTTTGCGTCAGTTTCTGACGGGGAATGGCGTATTTGCATTCTTCGATGCGCCTTGGCTGCCGATCTACGTTGCTGTGATGTTCATGTTCCACCCTTGGTATGGCTGGATGGCCATCGGTTGCGCGATCGTTTTGATCTGCCTTGCGTATGCCAACGAAAAAGTAACCGGCAAAGCGATCGCCGATGCGAATCGGGAAAACATCGCGGCCAGCCTCTACACCACCAAAAATCTGCGTAATGCTGAAGTGATTGAATCCATGGGGATGCTCAATTCCCTGATCAATCGCTGGTCGCTGCGTCAGAAGAAAGTCCTGCTGCTGCAATCGGTGGCCAGCGACAACGGTGGCGTCGTGACGTCCATGTCGAAAACCTTCCGGGTGATGGTGCAGTCGCTGATTCTCGGTCTGGGTGCCTACCTTGCGGTCAACCATGAAATCAGCCCGGGCCTGGTCATCGCCGGTTCCGTGTTGCTGGGGCGCGCCCTGGCGCCAATCGACCTGATCATTGGTAGCTGGAAAGGCTTCATTGCCGCCCGTGGCCAGTACAGCCGTCTCAATGAAATTCTCAGCAAGCTGCAATCGGAACCGGTACGCATGGCGCTGCCAGCTCCGGAAGGCAACGTGACTGTCGAGAACATGATTGTCGGTGCACCGGGCTCGCGCTCGGCCATCATCAAGGGCATCAGCTTCGCCGTTCAGGCGGGCACCGTGGTCGGTGTGATCGGGCCAAGTGCTTCCGGCAAATCGACCCTGGCCCGAGCTCTGTTGGGCATCTGGCCGCCGCAGCACGGATCTGTGCGTCTGGACGGTGCCGACATCAGCAACTGGGACAAGTCAGAGCTGGGGCCGTACATCGGCTACCTGCCGCAAGACATCGAATTGTTTGAAGGCACCATCAGCGAAAACATCGCCCGTTTCGGCGAAGTCGATGCTGAGCTGGTGGTCCAGGCTGCCAAGGTCGCCGGTGTCCACGAAATGATCCTGTTGCTGCCAGACGGCTACGACACGGTCATTGGCAGTGACGGCGTAAACCTTTCCGGCGGCCAGCGTCAGCGCATCGGCCTGGCCCGCGCCATTTATGGCACGCCAAGGTTGATCATCCTCGACGAACCGAACTCGAACCTCGACGAAGTGGGTGAACGCGCACTGTCCTACGCACTTGAGTACCTGAAGGCGACGGGCGCGACCATTTTCGTGATCACTCACCGCACCAATATCCTCTCGCAACTTGATCGCCTGCTGGTGATGAAGGATGGGCTGCTCAGCATGTACGGCCCGAGCGAGCAAGTGATTGCAGAGCTCAGCGCAAAAGCCAAAACCCAACAAAAAGCGACCCCGGTTGCTACCTCAGGCGCAGCGCCTTCTAGCGTCTGATCAGGAAGATGTCGATGAAAACTATGATTACCACCGCAGCCGACAACTTCCATGATCTGCCGACTTCCGACGCCAAGACGCGTCGGCTGGGCTTCGGCATCATTTTTGTGGTGTTTGGCATCTTCGGGACCTGGGCTGCATTTGCACCCCTGGACAGCGCCGCGAACGCGCCCGGTGTCGTCACCGTGCAAACCTATCGCAAGACGGTTCAGCATCTGGAAGGCGGTATCGTCAAAGAGCTGCTGGTGCATGACGGTGATACGGTCAAGAAGGGCGATCCGCTGATCATTCTCGACGACTCCCAGGTCGGCGCTGAATATGAAATGAATCGCAGCCAGCTGGTTGCTGCCAAGGCCACCGAAGCGCGTCTGCGCGCCGAGCGTGATGGCAAGACCACCATCGATTTCGGTGATGCAATCGAGCCCAATACCACGCGTGGCCAGGAAGCACAGTTCAGCGAAACCCAGATCTTTAATGCCCGCCGTAACTCGCGCATGGGTGAAATCGCCGTACTGCAAGAGCGTATTGGTCAGCTGAACGAGCAGATCAAAGGTCTTGGCAATATGATCGGTACCAAGAACAATCTGGGCAAATCCTACGCTGGCGAGATTGGTGAGTTGCGCGAGCTGCTCGCTCAGGGCTTCGTCGATAAACAACGCATGCTGGAACAGGAACGCAAACTGGACGGCCTCAAGTCCGAGATTGCCGACCACAACTCGACGATCACCAAGACCCGCCTGCAGATCAACGAAACCCAGTTGCAGATCGTGCAGCTGACCAAGGATTTCAACTCCGACGTCGCCAAGCAATTGGCTGATACCCAGACCAAGGTCTACGACCTGCAGGAACGTACGGCTGCCTACAAAGACCGTATGAGCCGCATCGTCATTCGTGCTCCGGATGATGGCATGGTGATCGGCATGACCGTCCATACCGTGGGCGGTATTGTTCGCGCGGCGACGCCGTTGCTGGACATCGTACCGTCGATTTCTGACCTGATCGTCGAAGTGCATGTGTTGCCAGTCGATATCGACCGTATCGGCGTCGGCAAAACCGCCAAGATCCGTTTCAGTGCGTTCAACAGCGCAACCACTCCGGAAATCGAAGGGGTCGTGACTCAGGTGTCGGCTGACCGCCTGACCGATGAGCGTACCGGCGCGCCGTATTACCTGGCTCGCTTGCGCGTGACCGAGGATGGCGAGAGGAAGCTGGGTGATCGCAAGCTGGTTCCGGGCATGCCGGCCGATGCCTTGATCAATACCGGCTCGCGGACCATGTTGCAGTACATCTTGCAGCCGGCACGCAACGCTATCTCCGAATCGATGATCGAGGAATGATCGTGCGCCTCCTGTTTCCATACATGATGTTGGGAATGCTGTCGTTTCAAGTGCAGGCCGCCGAACCGAAAATCGCCGTCCCGACCACGCCCAAGCCGCCACCGACCAGCGTCAGCGCCAAGGAATACTCGGCAGACCTGATGTCGCTGTACCGCGAGTCGCGTCTTGAAGACCCGCGCGTGCTGGCGTCTTACGCGCGTGCCCAGGCCAGCAAGGAACACGCCCGTGAAGCATTCGGTTCGTTGTTGCCGCAGTTGACCGCCAATGCCGGTGCCAACCGCATCAAGCAGGTCAATGAAACCACCAACCAGATCTACAACAGTGAAAACTACAGCCTTAGCCTGAGCCAGGCCCTCTACAACAAGGCGGCCTGGGAGAACTATCAGAAGTTCAAACTGACCATCAAGCAGACCGAAGCAGAAACCGTTGAAGCTCAGGCCGAAGCCACGGTCGACCTGGCCCAGCGCTATTTTGCCGCACTCGCTGCGGACGATGAGCTGGAGCTGACCCAGGCCGAGCGCCGCGCCACGCAAAAAAACCTCGACCGGGTCAACGCCCTGTATGAGAAGAAGTACGCGATGATCACTGACGTACTCGACCTGCGCGCGCGGGTCGATACCCTGGCCGCCCAGGAAGTCGACGGGCGCAATCAGGTACGCCTGAGCCGCGCTGCATTGTCTGAAATCGTCGGTCGCCCGGTGACTGAAAAACTCAGCCGCATCCGCTCCGACGTGGAGCTCAAGGTGTCGGAGGAGAGTCTGGACACCTGGGTACAACAGGCGATGCAGGACAACCCGTCGCTCAAATCCACCCTCAGCGCCGTGGAAGTTGCCGGCGCAGCGGTGCGCGGCGGCAAAGGCGGACACTATCCGACCTTGTCCCTGAATCTGAGTGCACAAAATACCAACGAAGGCTATAACAATGCCTTGGCACCTAAAACCGACAGCTATGTAGCAGGGCTGCAGTTGTCCGTGCCGATCTACAGCGGCGGTTCGACGTCGGCGCGAGTGCGTGGTTTGGTGCAGGACCAGATATCCGCCGAGCAGCAATTGGAAGCGACTCGTCGGCAGGTCGTCAAAGAAACTACCAATGCGTACTTGACCGCAGACTCAAGCGTCGAAAAAATACGTGCCAATCGCAATGCCTTGGCATCCGCTGAGCAGTCGACCATTGCCTCTGAAAAAGCTTTTACCTACGGTGTCGTCAACGCTGTGGATGTTTTGACCGCGACACAGAATGAGTTCAAGGCTCGTCGTGATCTGCTCAAGACACAATATGACTTCATTACCAATCTGTTCATCCTCAACCGCTGGGCTGGCAAGCTGTCCGATGAAAGCGTCGAGAGCGTCAACATTTGGCTGAGCAATAACAGTAAAACGGACCCAGTCCCCGACCGGAATACTAAACAATGAACGCACCAACCAAATCTGTAGTTATCACCGGTATCACTGGTCAAGACGGCGCTTACCTCACCCAGCTGCTGCTGGAAAAAGGCTACAAGGTCTACGGCACCTATCGTCGCACCAGCTCGGTCAATTTCTGGCGTCTTGAAGAAGTCGGCGTCGCTACCCACCCGAACCTGGAACTGGTCGAGCACGACCTGACTGACTTGAGCGCCAGTATTCGCCTGCTACAGAAAGCCGAGCCGTCCGAGGTTTACAACCTGGCTGCTCAGAGCTTCGTGGGCGTGTCGTTCGACCAGCCGCTGACCACCGCTGAAATCACCGGTCTGGGCGCGGTCAATCTGCTCGAAGCGATCCGCATCGTTAACCCGAAGATCCGCTTCTATCAGGCCTCGACTTCGGAAATGTTCGGCAAGGTCCAACAGGTTCCGCAGACCGAAGCCACCGACTTCTACCCGCGCAGCCCGTACGGCGTGGCCAAGCTGTATGCCCACTGGATGACCATCAACTACCGCGAGTCCTACGGGATGTTCGGTTCCAGCGGCATCCTGTTCAACCACGAGTCGCCACTGCGCGGTAAAGAATTCGTGACCCGCAAGATCACTGACGCCGTAGCGCGCATTTCCTTAGGGATGCAGGACGTCCTGGAACTGGGCAACATGGACGCCAAGCGTGACTGGGGTTTTGCCAAGGAATACGTCGAAGGCATGTGGCGCATTCTGCAAGCCGATGAGCCGGACACCTTCGTCCTGGCCACCAACCGCACTGAAACCGTTCGTGATTTCGTGTCCATGGCCTTCAAGGCCGTTGACATCAATCTGGAATGGAAAGGCAGCGCCGACAACGAACACGGCATCGACACCAACACCGGCAAGACCGTTATCCAGGTCAACCCGAAGTTCTACCGTCCTTCTGAAGTCGAATTGCTGATCGGCGATCCGGAAAAAGCCAAGCGCGTGCTGGGCTGGGAAGCCAAGACCACCCTGGAGCAGCTGTGCCAGTTGATGGTTGATGCTGACCTGGAACGCGTAAAAACCGGTAAATCCTTCTAAGTTTCAGTATGTGCCGCCCGCCGCTGGAGCCTCTGCTCTGCCGGCGGGCGCGCCTGCTTTTGGTGAGCCGTATCTTTAGCCATTTGTTGTATGCAAGACATCTATTGCCCTCGATGAAATCCCTGCTGCCTGTAACAACCCGGTACAAGATTCGTATAAACCCAGTAGGAGGGGACTTGTCCCCGATGGCGCCGGATCGGCCGACATCATTTCGCCTGATCCAATCCGGTGTCTGCGCCGACGTTTCCCGGACAAGTCCGGTCCTACCGAATTCGTGCAAAGCCGGTAGGAGGGGACTTGTCCCCGAAAGCGTCAGCCAGCTCGACCAATGGGCTGCCTGCCTATGAACCGTCTCCTGTTCGACGCCACTCGCCTGCTTGAATCGGGTTTGCACACGGGCATCCAGCGTGTCGTGCGTTGCCTGCTGAGCGCAGCGCAACGTCAATTCGGTCAGCCGGGCTGGCAGATCCTGCCGGTCACCTTCGACGGCGATCAGTGGCAAGCCTTCGACTGTCTGGCTCCGCACCCCTGTCAGGGGCTGGGCATTCATGCACAACCCCCGGGTCAAAAGATCGAACCAGGTGACGGCGATATCCTCCTGCTGTTCGATGCTTCCTGGTACGCCAACCCATGGCCCGCAGTGGATGCCGCATTGGCCCGTGGCGCGCGACTGGTCGGCATGGTCCACGACTTGCTGCCGCTGGAACACCCCGAATGGTTTCGCGACGGTCTGGAGCAACGCTTCAGCGAGCACTTGCACGCATTGGCCAGCCGCGCCGAGCAATTGTTCGTGCCCACGCAGGCTGTGCGCAGCCGTCTGGTGGAACGTCTGGCGCGACATGACCTGCAAGGAACCGTCAGTGTTCTGCCCCATGGCGGTGATTTCTGCACCCTGATGCCCAGCGCCGAGCAAATCCACAGCTACAAGGCTTCGCTGCCTGCTCCAGCCACTGCTGACGATCCGTTGTTTCTGGTCATTGGTACGCTGGAGCCGCGCAAAAGCCACGCCCTGGTGCTCGATGCGTTCGACACGTTATGGGCCCAGGGCAAACAGCCGCGGTTGCTGTTCGTGGGCAATGTCGGTTGGCAGGTTGACCGGTTGCTTGAGCGTCTGCAAACTCACGCGCTGCTCAATGAGCGCCTGTTTCATGCGGCCAACCTGAGCGATCCTGCACTGCTCTGGCTGATCCGGAACTCCACCGCCCTGATTTATGTGCCCAGAGACGAAGGTTTCGGCCTTCCCGTGCTTGAAGCTGCCATGCAGGGCTGTCCGGTCATTGCCGCAGACATTCCGGTATTACGCGAAGCCGGCCGGCAATGGCCCTGTTACATAAAGCCAGACAGCCTCCCCGAACTAATCCAGGCCATCGACACTTTTGCCCAGCGTAAAACGGCCCAGCCCTTTTATCGCACCTGGGATGACGTGGCCCTACAACTAGGAACTTTCCTGAACATGGCGAGCCGAGCACAATGAAAACGACCTTGTCAGTTTTCTCCTTATTGAAAGATGTCCTGCGTTTTCGGGGGCTGATCTACGCCATTACCCTGCGTGAGATAAAAAGCCGCTACGCCGGTTCGACGTTCGGCGCCTTATGGCTGGTCGTACCCCCGATCTTCATGGTGTTTATCTATACCGTGATCTTCTCGCGCCTCATGCAGGCACGAATGCCGGGCATCGAGCACCAATACGCCTACAGCATCTATTTGTGTGCCGGCCTGATCACCTGGAATTTGCTGCTGGAGCTGGTTCAGCGTGGCAAAGGGGTGTTTCTTGAACACGCCAACCTGATCAAGAAGTCCAGCTTCCCCAAATTCATCCTGTTCATTCCGGTGATTGCCGTCGCGGCGCTGAACAGCCTGATTCTGCTGGTGCTGGTGATCGGCTTCATGCTGATCTCGGGTTACCCGATTATGCCGACCATCCTTGTGCTGGTGCCTATTCTGGGCATTACCGTGTTGCTGGGCATTGCCGTCGGTGCATTGCTGGCGACCCTGAACGTGTTCTTCCGCGATATCGGGCAACTGTCCGACGTGTTTTTCCAGGCACTGTTCTGGGCCACGCCTATCGTTTATCCACTCAGCATTCTGTCTGAGCGGGTGCAGGAAATCCTGTCGTGGAACCCGGTGTTCCCGCTGGTACTGACCGCGCAACGTGCGCTGTTGGGCGAAGCCTTGGGCATGCGCCCGTTGGTTTACCCGCTGGTGTTCGGCCTTATCGTCTTCCTTCTGGCTGTGCTGTTGTACAAGCGCAGCTACAACGACCTACTTGATCAGATCTGATATGACTATTCTCGTTGACCAGGTAGGGAAGGCCTATCCAAAACTCAAAGGTCGCTGGCACGCACTGGGCACATGGCTCGGGCTGTGCAAACGCGATCAGAACTGGATCATCCGCGACGTCAGCTTCAAGGTCGGGCAGGGTGAATCCGTGGGCATCATCGGCGTCAATGGCGCCGGTAAAAGCACGCTGCTCAAACTCATCACCGGCACCGCAATGCCCACCGAAGGCACCATCACCACGACCGGGCGCATCGCTGCGTTGCTTGAGTTGGGCATGGGCTTTCACCCGGAATTCACCGGTCGCCAGAACGTGGCATTGGCCGGTCGCATGCAAGGGCTGGAGCGCGATGAAATCATCGAGCTGATGCCCGCGATCGAGGCCTTTGCTGAAATCGGTCATTACTTCGACATGCCGGTGCGCACCTATTCCTCAGGGATGTTCGTACGTCTGGCCTTCAGCGTGGCCACTGCCGTGCGTCCTGAAGTGCTGATCGTCGACGAAGCGCTGGCCGTGGGCGATGCCTACTTCCAGCACAAATCCTTCGCGCGGATTCGTGATTTCCGTGAGCAAGGCACCACGTTGCTGTTCGTGTCCCACGATCCGGGCGCGATCAAAAGTCTGTGCGACCGGGCCATCCTGCTGGGCGATCACAAGATGCTCATGGACGGCAAACCGGACGACGTGCTGGATTTCTACAACTCGCTGATCGCCCGCAAGGAAGAAGGCTCGTTGCAGGCCCAGGCCGTCAACGCGCCTTACGCTGGCCGCTCCGGCAATGGCAAGGCGCGCATTGAAGAACTGACCATCAGCAGTAATGGCAACGCCGCGCACATGCTGGAAGTTGGCGCGCCGTTGACCCTGACCCTGAAAATCAAAGCCAACGAGCCGATCTACGATCTGTCCCTGGGTTTCATGTTCAAGGACCGCACCGGCTACGACATCTTCGGCACCAACACCTGGCTGCGTGGTGAATTGCGCGACCTGGGCGTCAACGCGGGCGTGGAACAAACCCTGACCGTGACCATCCCGGCGCTGAACATCGGACCCGGCAGCTACAGCCTGACCCTGGCCTTGCATGGCGGCGCCGACCACATCGAAGACAACTTCGACTGGTGGGACAAGGCCGCGGTGTTCAACGTAACCGGACATACCGGCTACAAACACTTCGCTGGCGTCTGCGCGCTGGAAGCTTCGTTCAAGCTGGATTGATGCGCCCAACGCCATTCGGGGACAAGTCCCCTCCTACCGGTCCAATGTAAGCCCGGTAGGAGGGGACTTGTCCCCGAGGCGTCGGATTGGCTTGCATCACCTCGCCTGACACCCCTCTGAAATTCCCCGAAAAACACTGCACCAGCATCCCACTATTGCCTGACGCATTCTGGCGGCTCATCCGCTCATCCGCTCATCCGCTCATGAGGGCAAGGGAATGCCAGGTTCACATCTACGCTATGGACGTTTCTCTAAACTAGGTCAAATCTATCTGGTGACCTCGGTCATACAGGACCGGCAGCCTGTCTTCGCTGATTTTCATTTGGGTCGCCTGGTTGTCAATGAATTGAGGCGCGCACAAAAACAAGAATTGGCGCAGTCCTTGGCATGGGTCGTAATGCCGGATCATCTGCACTGGTTGTTCCAGCTGCAGAAAGGCACGCTGAGCTGCCTGATTCAACAAGTCAAAGCCCGCAGTGCTATAGCCATCAATAGAGCCCGATGCAGCAATGGGCGTTTGTGGCAGGCGGATTTCCACGACCAGACCATTCGCCGTGATCAAGAGCTGATAAACGTGGCCCGCTACATCATCGCCAATCCCCTGCGTGCCAACCTGGTTCAATACATCGGCGACTACCCATTGTGGGATGCGGCATGGCTTGAATCCACACCGGGGAGCTCAACCCAGCATGACTGGTTGAGCTGACACACACCAACCCGGAAGGAGGGGACTTGTCCCCGAAGAGGCCAGCCCAGCCCCCCCCCATCTGCCTGACCCAACGCCGTTCCCGGACAAGTCCGGTCCTACCGGTTCAGCGCAAACCCTGGCCACCAACGAAATTTCCCACAGTCAGTCACGCAACATCCGAATCAAAAACAAGTCCCCTCCCACCCAGCCCTTCACCTGCGTAGAATGGCCGCCTTCATATTCCCGAAATAACGCAGCTTTATAGCGTTATGAACTCATCAGCATGTACTGGCTGCTAACCGGTCTTGAACGCAAATAATGACTATCGATCTTAAAAAACTGCAAAAAGACATCGTGGCTGAAGTCAATCGCCGCGAATACGAGCGTGTTTCAGCGGGCGCCCAGGCGTCGAAGCTCTCGGCCAATCTGCCCAACGACCTGATTCGCGCTTTCGAGCCGATGGAGCTCGAAGGCTATTTGCCGCCGGGTCCGGAGCGCTACATTCCGACCATGACCGACGACACCAGCGGCGACGCTCAGCCGGCCCAGGCGCAGATCCCGCCGCCGAGCCTGTATCGCAAGCTGCGTGGCATTCCGGTGATCGGCAAATACGTCGGTCATCCTCGGGTCATGAGCTTCTTGACCCGTGCGCGGCAGCGACCGGGCGGTGCGTCGGTGAAGAACGTGGTCATCATGCTCGTGCGTGCGGTGGTCTATCGCATTCCAGGCATGCAGCGTCTGGTCTATGTCGGCATGGCTCTGCGCCATATGCCCGAGCGCATGAATGCCCTCGAATACCACCTCGCCGACGGCAATACCCGCCTGCGCAACATCGGTTTGCAGATCCAGAACCAGACCAACCAAAGTCTCTACACCCACGCGCTGGCCATCGAGCAGAACGAGCAATACCTGGTCACGCGCCTGGAACGCCTTGAACAGCGTCAGCGCGAACAAGCGGTGATGGTGTCCGAGGCACAAGCGGGCAGTGGCAACCAGGTGTTTGCGGCGCAGGCCGAAGAACCAGGCATGCCGCCTGAGCTGTATCTGGAATTCGAAGCCAATTTCCGTGGCTCGAAAGAAATGATCCGCGAGCGCCTCAAAGCCAACCTGCCGTATTTCATGAGCAATGCCGACGCGGCATTGACCACCGATCCGGTGCTGGACCTGGGCTGTGGCCGTGGCGAATGGCTGCAACTGCTTAAAGAAGCCAACATCCCGGCCGTTGGCGTCGATACCAACACCGCCATGATCCAGTGCTGCACCGATGCCGGTCTTGAAGCCTATGTCGGCGATGCCCTGCGCTACCTGGCCAGTTTGCCCGCCCACAGCCTCAGTGGCCTGACCGCGTTTCACATCATCGAGCACATCCCGATTGACGTGTTCATTGCCCTGCTCGACGAAGCCCTTCGCGTCGTGCGCCCCGGTGGCGTGGTGCTGTTCGAAACGCCGAACCCGGAAAACCTGATCGTCGGCGCCTGCAACTTCTACATCGACCCGACGCATCGCAACCCGATGCCGCCGGCGCTGGTGGGGTTCCTGCTCAAGGCACGTGGTTTCGAGCGCGTCGAAATCGACCGCCGTCACCCTGGCGACCCGATCTTGCACCTCAAAGGCAACGACGAAGCGATCACCGGCCCTCTCAATCGACTGCTGTTTGGCGCGCAAGACTACGCCGCCATCGGCTATGCGCCTGAATAAGACTGAACTGACCTCATGCATCTAATTATCTGCAATGAACGCCTGCTGTTTCGTTTCGGTGTCGACCGCGTTTTGCTGTTGCTTGCTCAAGGCCTGAAAGCGGCCGGCTGGCACATCACTTTCGTCGCCCAGCGCGCCAACCATGACGTGTTGCGCAGCATCACCGATGACATCCACACGCCGCCGCTGCACCACGGCCCGTACACCGAACTCGACCAGGTCACCGCCGAATGGCTGCGTGACAACCGTCACCACTTCGTACCGGTCGGTCATGATCCGGCCGGCACTGTAGCGTTGATCGGCGGCTGGCCGTTCTATGCCTCCATCGCCGTGTTCCGTCAGTGGGGCATTCCCACCGTGGCCCTCGATTGTGGCGGCGTGCCGTATGAAGACATGCAAGGTCCGGCGCGTCTGGTTCAGGAACGTCTGCGCGCTCAGCGTCGGGAATTCCTGCCCGAAGCCCAAGTGGTTACGCCCATCAGCCACTTCGTTTCCCGCACCCAAAGCCTGCCCGATGCCGGCCCCGGCGTGAAGATTTCGATGATTCACCTGGGCGCCGACCATTTGACCGGCGGCGTCGATCAAAGCCTCTGGCAAAACGGCCATCAGGCTGAAAGCGCACTCAGCGCAGCCGATGCCGACGACGGCCCGATCATCATCAACCTGGGTCGCTGGGAAACCGGCAACTACAAAAACAGCGAAGGCCTGTACCCGATTGCCCGGCAAATCATCGCCGTGCATCCCAAAGCACGCTTCAGTGTGCTGGCCACCGCCGAAGAACTGGATTTGCCCGACGACCTCAAGGCGCACATTTTGCCCTTGGGCCACCCGAGCGATGCCGACCTCAATACCCTGATGGCCAACGCCGATCTGGGCATCAGCGTTTCCCACTGGGAAGGCTTCAACCTGCCGCTGGCGGAAATGCAGCAGCTGCGCAAACCGGTGCTGGTGCTGAACATCGGCGCCCATCCGGAAGTCGTCGCCGACGAGCAACAGCTGTGCAGCGATGAACACGACATCGCCGAAAAAGCCCTGCGCGTGCTGGCCGGTGAACTGCTGACCGGCGCCGAGTGGGAAACCCGCCTCGACACCTTCCAGCAGACCTTCACCTGGCAGCACACCATCAAGGCGTACGCTGAATTGCTCGCCGACCTGGCGCCGATTCAGGATCTGCCGGTGCCGCAACTGGTCATCGACACCAGCGCCTGCCTGCGCGACACCGCCAACACTGGCGTGGCCCGCGTGGTACGCAGCCTGACCCGCAAATTGCAGAATTTCGGCCAGCCATTGTTCGTCACCTGGAACGAAAACCTGCGCGCCTACGTGCTGCCCACCGAAGCCGAATACCGCAATCTGGCCTTGTACGGCGGCCCGCTGCCTGATCCGGAGCATTACGTGCTGCCGCGTTCACCGGCCCATGCGCCGCAAACGTTGGCCAGCCTTGGCGGTCGTCACCTCAAAGGTGGCTGGTTGCTGCAAAGTGAAATCGTTTTCGAACGTCAGGGCCCGGCTCGCCGGGAAGCCGCGCGGGAACTTGGCCTGCAAGTCGCGGCCATTTTCTACGATGCCATCCCCGTGACCCACCCGGAATGGGTCGCCGACATCAGCATTCGCGACAACCACGCGGCTTATATGAGCGGCCTGGCTGAATGCGACCGCGTGCTGCCGATCTCTCCGGACGCCGGCAAACAACTGCAAGCCTTCTGGCAGCGGGAAAACATCACCCCGCGCGCCCAGGTTCGCACCTGCTGGATTCCCGGCGAACTGACCGCTTCGCCACGCGCCACTACCCCGGCCGACGCGCCGCGTGCGGGCGAACCGCTGCGCATTCTGTGCGTCTCGACCCTGGAACCGCGCAAGAACCATAAAGTCCTGCTCGCCGCCGTCGCACGTCTGGCCGCGGATTACCCGGATCTGGACTGGCAGCTGGACATGATCGGCAACCGCTACGCCGGTGCCGACTACATAGTAGAAGCGGTGCGCGAAGCCAGCGCCGCCGATCCGCGCATCGTCTGGCACGGCGTGGTCGATGACGACACCCTCAACGATTATTACGCCCGCGCCCACGTCAGCGTTTACGCCTCGCTGGTCGAAGGCTATGGCATGCCCATCGTTGAAAGCCTTTGGCATGCGCGCCCGTGCATCTGCCACAACGGCGGCGTCATGGCTGAACTGGCTGCCGAAGGCGGTTGCCGCACCGTCGACATGACCGACCCCGCAGCATTGGCGGCCATGATCCACGAACTCGCGACCCAGCCCGCGCAGTATCTGGAACTGGCCAGCGAAGCCGTGGCCCGTCCGATCCTGACCTGGCGCAGCTACGCCCGGGAACTGCTGCGTCAACTGGCCAGCCACAACCCGCGCCTGGCCCTCAAGCCATTGCCGCGCCAGTGGCAACACTTCCTCATCGCGCCGGAGCTTGCTTTAGTAGAAGCGCCAGGCCAATTGGCCCTCGCCACCTTGCTGACCCATCGTCCTGCGGCTTGCGCCTTGATCATCGGCGAGCACCCGCAATGGCTCACGGCGCTGGCCGGTCGGCACATTGTGCGCGCCTGGCAACTGGCCGAAGGCGATGCATCCGGTTCGGTGACCCGCGAAGGCAACCTCAGCCGCATCAACGCGCCTATAAAGGAAGCGCTGCGGCTGTTGCTCGATGAATTGCTGATCAACGAAATCGACATCGACCTGATCATCCTCGCCGCTGATCAAACCGACAGCCTGGACCTGCAACACCTGCTCGGCAGTCGCGTGACAGGGCAGGGCGCCGAAGGCCTTCTATTAATAGAAGGGGAAAACACCAGCGGTATTGCCCTGACCCTGGGCCTGGCCGCTGATGCCGACATCGAACTGCCCGGCTTGCGCGGCTATCGCTTCCCTTACGCAGCGGCAGGAACCGAGCCATGAAAGTCCTCGTCATCTCCAACTTTTTCCCGCCGCACGTCATCGGCGGCGCGGAAATCATCGCCCATCATCAAGCCCGTGCTCTCGCGGACCGTGGCCATGATGTCCGGGTGCTGGCCGGTGACAACAGCCATGGCTTGCCCGGCTACCCGATCCAGACCGAAGTCTTCGATGGTTTGCCCATCACCCGCGTGTCCTTGACCCAACGCGACTTCGCTCCGACCGGCAACAACGTCTGCCACCCCGGCGTGGAACGTATCTTCCTCAACCTGATTGCCGACTGGCAGCCTGACGTCATCCATGCCCACCACATGGCTGGCCTGTCCTTGGGCATCCTGCAACTGGCACGCGAACACGGCATCCGCATCGCATTGACCCTGCACGACCACTGGGGTTTCTGCATGAACAGCACGCGGATCACCACGCAAAACACCCTGTGCCAGGACAGCACCCAGTGCCACACCTGCCATGAACACATCCATGACGACGACGTGCAACTGCCGCAACGCATGCGCCAGGACTACCTGCGCTGGCAGCTCGACGCCGTGGATTACTTCATCTCCCCGAGCCGCTACCTGGCCGATCAATACATCCTCAACGGCATTCCCGCTGAGCGCATGCACGTGATCGCCAACGGCATTGAACTCGAACGCTTCATTAATACCGCGCCGCCTGCGCCCGGCGAACGCCTGCGTATCCTGTTCACCGGCTACATGGGTGGGCATAAAGGCGTGCCCGCGTTGCTCGATGCAGTAGCGTTATTGCCCCAGGAAAAGGTCCATCTGGACCTGGTCGGCGATGGTCATATGCTAGCTAGCTATATAGCTATCATGAAGAAAAACGCCCCAAATGTCTCGGTCAAATTCTGGGGCCGCCTGCCCAATGCCCGCATTGCAGAGCGGTTCGCCGAGGCCCACGTATTCGTGCTGCCCTCGGTTTGCCCCGAGAACCAACCCGTCACCATCACCGAAGCCATGGCCTGCGGCCTGCCGGTGGTGGCGTCGCGCATTGGCGGTATTTCCGAACTGGTCGATGAAGGCCACACCGGCTGGCTGGCCGAGCCGGGCGATGCCGCAGACCTGGCCGAGCGCCTGGGTTACTACATCGCCAACCCGGAGCAGATCGCCGCCCACGGCAAAGCCAGCCGTGAGCGTATCCAGGCGTTTGCGTTCGGTTTGCAGATCGAGCGAATTGAAGCCTTGCTGTCTTCCCCGGCCACCGAGCGCAGCGAGTCGTTGCGCCTGATCGCCTGTCACGGCGCACCTCTGGACGCAACGTTCAGCGCCGTGCTCGAAGAAGTTGCCCCGGTCCCCGCCAACCGGCCGCAACCTGTAACGCAGCCGTGCTTCATCCCCGTCAACTGGATCAAACCTGAAGCAGCAGCATTGCTCTGGGTGTCCGGTGCAGTGACAGGTGACCCTGACACAGCTCTGCAACAAATTGCGGCGTATCGTGAACTGGAAAAACCGGTTGTGTTAGACGAGCGCAACATCTTCGTTGCACGGCGCACCGAGAACGCCTTGCAGGTGCGCGGAAAAAATCAAACAGCCTTAGGCCTAAAGGTTCTAACAACGCTGCCGAAAGCTAGTATTGTGTAGCCACGAAGCGCGTAGGAAAGATCTGTGCGTTCCGTAAGAAAGGTTTTGTAAGCCGCTCTTTTAGCTAAAAATTCCCTTTACATTTGTTTTTGAATGCTGCCTATTAGGTGCCGATCAGTGTCAAAACGACATGATTGAGACCTAGTAGGTGGGAACTATAGCTGTAGGATGTTTCGATAGATAAATACTATCTAGAAAAATTTCCTACGAAACATTGCAATTTTTCCTACCGTAATGGCTGAGATACACAACTACCTATGCTAGAGTGCCGCCCAAGGCTGCACGGTAGTGCTGGGCAGCTGATGAACGAGACAAAGATTGTCCGTTTGTGTGTCAGCTTCTTTTTATAATGATTCCTGGAGTAAACAATGGCTGCTTCCACCTACTTTGCACAAGTTCAACAACTGTACATCGCCTACTTTGGCCGTCCAGCTGACACCATTGGCCTGAATTTCTGGGCTACCCAAATCGACGCCGCTAACGGCAGCATCGCTGCAGTTCAGGCTGGCTTCTCGGCTTCGACCGAATCCCAAGCTCTGTTCGGCAACAAGTCGACTATCGACAAAGTGACCGCGATCTACCAGAACGCATTCGGCCGCGCTCCAGAACCAGCTGGCCTGGCTTTCTGGGTTGCTCAACTGGATTCCGGTAAAGTTACTCAGGCTCAAGCTTCGTGGACCATCCAGCAATCCGCTGGTGCTGGCGACGCTGCTGTAGTTCAAGCCAAACTGGTTGCCGCTCAAGCGTTCACCGCTCAGATCGACACCACTGCTGAAATCGTTGGCTACCAGGGTACTGGCGCTGCTGATGCAGGCCGTGCATTCCTGGCTACCGTTGTATCCGCCGCTACTGGCGCTACCGCTGTTACCAACGCTCCTTCGGCTCTGGCTACTGCTGTAGCTGCTGGCGGTACTGGTTCGTCTTTCTCTCTGACTGCTGGCGTTGACACTCTGACCGGCACTTCGGGCAACGACATCTTCACTGCTGACAACACTCAGACTGCTAAAACTCTGGGCGCTGCTGACACCATCAACGGTGGCGCTGGTGTTGACACCCTGCGTGTGTTCCTGGCTGCTGGTGACTCTTCTTTCACCAACCCAACTCTGAACAACGTTGAAAACGTTACCATCAACGGCGGCATCGTTACTGCTTACACAGCAGCTGCTGGCACTACTGGTCTGACCATCGAAGCTCCAGTTGCTTTGGGCGCTACCTACACTGTTGCTGGCCAAGCCGTAACTCTGAAAGGTTCCGCTCTGGCTGGCACCACGACTATCGCTTCGACAGCTGATACCGCTGCGAACGTTACTCTGAACAGCTGGACTGGTAGCACTGTTGACCTGGCAGGCACCAAAGTTGCTACCGCAACTCTGACTGTTACTGGCGCAAACAGCTCGATCACCCTGACCGACACTGGTCTGGCTCTGAAAACGCTGAACATCACTGGCGACCGCGGCCTGACCGTTGTTACTCCAGCTGGTCTGACTTCGGTTAACGCTTCTACCGCTACTGGCGCTGTAAGCGTTGACGGTTCGGCTAACGCTGCTGTTGCTGCTTTCGCTTTCACTGGCGGTGCTGCTAACGACACTCTGACCCTGCGTGCAGGCGACCTTGGCGTTCTGACAGCTGGTACTCAGCTGAATGGCGGCGCTGGCACCGACACTCTGGTAATCAAAGACGCCGCTCTGGTAACTGCTGATTACACCAAACTGAACGCCGTTACTGGCTTTGAAGTTCTGGGTCTGGGCGTTACCAACACTACCGTTGACGCTGCTCAGCTGACTGCTATCAAGTCCTTCTCTGTTGGCTTGACTGGCGACACCATCAGCAACCTGGGTGCTGGTACTTCGGTAGCCGTTACCGCTAACGTTGCTGCTCTGACTCTGGGCGCTGCTCTGGGCAACACCGCTACTGAAATCGCTGTTGGTACTGCTACTACTGCTGGCACTGCTGTTACCTCCCTGACTACTTCGGGCCTGACCACTCTGGGTCTGACTTCGAACGGTACAGCTGCAAACACTGTTGGCCTGAACAACAGCGACAACACCACTGTTACTGTCAAGGGCGCTACTGACCTGACTCTGACTCTGGCTGCTGGTACTACTACTGGTTCCAAAGTTGACGCTTCTGCTTTCACTGGCAAACTGAGCGTGACTGGTTCGACCCTGGCTGACGTGATCATCGGCGGTACTGGTGCTGATAAGGTCACTCTGTCGACTGGTGCAGATACCATCACTCTGGGCGCTGGCGCTGATACCGTAGTTGGCCCTGCGTTTGTACAGTCGTCTGCAACTTCGATGACCACCATTACTGACTTCGTTGCTGGTACAGACAAGATCGACCTGTCTGCATTCTCCAACGGTACTGGTGTGTTCACCGCTACTGCAGTAAACGTTACTGCTGCAACTACCTTGGCTCAGGCTCTGGATCTGGCTGCTACTGGTGACGGTAGCCTCGCTACTGGTGCCGGCCAAGTTAAGTACTTCCAGTTCCAGTCCAACACCTACGTTGTTGGTGATAACACTGCAGGTGCCACGTTCACAGCCGCTACTGACACTGTGATCAAGCTGGCTGGTCTGGTTACTCTGACCGCTACTGACGTAATCGCCTAAGTCTCCTCGGAGGCACACCTCTCACGCAAGTGAGAGGTGTGGTGATAACAAGAAAACCCCGCTTCCTTCACAGGAAGCGGGGTTTTCCGTTTTACGCGTTTATATCGTTAGCATTGGAGGTTCACAGACCTGCAAAACTAAAGGTTCCGCCGCCAGCCTCTTCAGTTTTGGCGCTGTCTTTTTTGGTTTTCTTCACCAGCAATTGCGACAGAAAAACTATGTTATTCATTGAAAGGAGCTGAGCGTAAATAACCGGGAATGCAGCTGCCTTGCGCAAGGCCAGAAAAGCCTCATCGGTAATAGCGTTCAAGGCGGTTTCATCAATGCGATAGAGGCCAGTCAATGGCTGCTGTGTCTCACCGTCATGCACAGTCAATTCCCATGGTTGAATCAGACCCTGCTCGGCCAATGCTGCGCAGATATCCTCGGTCAGAAAACGAGTAGTGTTGTAGTGGGTCAGCAATTTGAAAATTTTGCTAACGCCTTCAGCAATTTGGTTGTCCTCGCCAAATAGCGCTTCACCCAGCATGCCATCGGTCAGATTCGACTCCTCAATGCACAATACTTGTTGCTCTTTGTTATCCGGTATTTCCAGCAGCTGGAAGGGGCGAGCGCGATAGCTGAGCGGTATATAAGCGCCTCCCAACCATTCATTGTTTTCGGTCAGCAGCAAATTTTCTTCGGTCCGTAGCCCCATAACCGCGACCAACACAAAACGATCTTCATGCCTGACGAAAGCGACAGGCATTGTATGAATAGCGTCTACCAGTTCATTGACGAAAATCGGCGTTACGATTTCTTTCTTGGCAAATGCCATTGAAGGATGACGCAACCAACGCTTGTCTTTATGCACTTCACTGCTGACCGGCACATACGACATCTAAATACTCCTGTTAAAAACCATCGCCCAAAGCGACCAAAAACCTGTGCCCGACCCTAACAGCCACGCTCGGTGGTGTCATGTCCTACACCATTCAGGCCGATAGTCTGACGAAATGCAGCGCATTGGTCGAGGCGGGCCGGTGCGTGTAGGAAATAAAGCTCTGTTGCGTTTGAATCCCTTCGTAAATCGAACCGATATTCCCGACATCTCCGGCTAATTTAGCCGTCTGCCCGCTCAGCCCTTGATAACCGCCCCATTAGCGGCCATCTACAACAGGGACTGCGGCCTTTATCTTCGGGCTGCGCACTGAATCTGGAGTGTATGAGTGAGTACGGAATCTGCTACGCCGGCGCCTGCGCCGATGGACCTCAAGCGTATTACCACCGAGATGCATGAACTCGAAGACCGCCTGCAAGTGGTGGGCGAGCTGGAGTCGGGCGGGCCGGTGGTGTTCTGGTTGACCCAGCGCCTGGTCAAACGCCTGGTGCCGCATCTGTTGAGCTGGTTGCACCCGGCTGCCATGGGCGCCAATGCGGCGGCCCCGGTGCCGGATTACCACACCGATGCGATCCAGAGCTTCGCCCAGCAGGCCGCCATCGCCCAGTTGCCCGAACAACCGCCCGTGCAGGCTGCGCAGCAGGACAGCAAATGGCTGATCGACGCGATTGATGTGGTCCGCACCCCGGAAATCGTCGCCCTGACGTTCAAGTTCGGCGAACAGAAAGCCACGCTGCTCATGGCCCAGCAACCGCTGCGGCAATGGCTGGCGATCCTGCATGACCAATGCCGCAAGGGCGAATGGACGCTGGATATCTGGCCGGACTGGATCATCGACAGCGCGCCAAGCGAGAGCCAACAGGTACGCGCGACGGTGCATTGATGGCCCCATCGAGGACAAGTCCTCTCCCACCGGGTGTGTGTGGCTTTGGTAGGAGGGGACTTGTCCCCGATTGCGGTGGCTCGGGCGATGAAGTTCTGTCAGGCAGATTGAGGTTGGCTGGGCTGGCTTTATCGAGGACAAGTCCTCTCCCACAAGTTTTGCGCAGATCCGGTAGGACCGGACTTGTCCGGGAAGGCGGTGGTTCAGGCAATGAATCCCAATCAGGCAACCAAGGCTGTCAGCACCACACTTTGTGGGAGAGGACTTGTCCTCGATTTTGCTTGGCGGGAAGGCTCTATACGGGGTTCATGGCAACAACGCCCGCTGTCACGCTGGACCCTGAGAGTTCAATCGTACCGGACAACATCACGACGCTATCGGCACCCGCAGTAAAGACGCTGTTCGCCGAAGTGTCCTGCACGATGTAGGTATTACCGCCGAACTGGAACCAGTTCAGGACAGCGCTGGCACCCGCAGTGACGCTGGTTGTTGTCGCTGCGTCCAGGTAATTATCCAGACTGGCCTGCCCGGTTAATTTGGCCCCAAGGTTGGCTTGCACAGAGTTGATAGCCGCACCTTTGGCCCCCGAAAAGTCGATGGAGTCGCCAATGCCTAATCCGGTGGTTTGGGTGTAGGCCGCCTTGGTGGTGGCAATGCCTGCCAGCACCAGTTTGTCGGTCCCTGAACCAAAGATGATGATGTTGGTGCCAGCGCTATTGCCAAGGGTGACGATGTCGTTGCCGTTGCCAGTGGTCAGGACGTTGTTACCACTGCCGCCGGTGTAATTGACCACTGCGGCGCTGACTCCCGAAAGATTGATGTTGTTAGTGCCGGCCTCGCTGCCCTTCACGGTAATGGCATTGGCCAGGCTGCCTGAGGTCCAGGTAAAGCCACCCTTGGTAATGCCGCTGGCATCGACCGACGTCAGGGCAGTGCTGGTTGCTGTGAGGGTCAGGCCCGCGTTGCCCGCGACGGTGATGGTGTTGACCGAATTGCCCTGCAGGGTCAAAAAATCATTAAACGTACCGGTGGGGTTGGCCTGGGCGTCAGTGACAGTGATCGCGATGTTCTCGACGTTCACGGCATTAATGCCTGTGCTGGCGAACTGAACGCCCGCCGTCGACTTATCTGTCAGCTTCATATTCAGGATGTCGTTGGTCCCGATAGCAAAACCGGCACCGTCAACCACATACCTCGTGCCTGCGCCGGTCAGTTGCAGCGTGCTGCCGCTGACCATGTTGGACAGCGTCTGACCATTGCCGCCGCTGGTGGTGAACTGGGTGGCCCCCACGAAGTTGCTGGTATTGATGGTTTGATTGGTCGAGCCGCTGAACACCACTTCCTCAAAACCCGAAACCAGTGCAGCGCTGTTCAGCGTGGCCGCATTCGTTGCTGACACCTTCAACACATCAGCCGTACCCGCACCACCGTTGATGGTTTGGCTAGCCATGCCGGTCAGGGTGACCGTATCGATACCAGATCCGCCCAGGTAGCTGGCTTTCGTGCTGTCGATGCTCACGGTAACGTTGCCTGACGTGGCGGAGGCGTCAATCGAGGTCAGTTTCGTGATCTTGCTCAGGTCCGCAGTGAGGCCTGCCGAGCCGCTGACTTTAAGGCTGGTCAGTGATGACAGGCCGGTAGCGCTGGCCAGCGTCAGCGCCTGGGTGCCCGCGAGATTAAGCGTGGTAATGCCGCCTTCAAAAATATTGGTGAGTGTCGAGTCACTCCCTGTCGTGGTCAGGTTAAGGGTGGAGTAAATACCCGCGTCGATCAGACTTCCGCCCGACTGGCCGTCCAGCGTCAAGTTGAGTGTGGTGACGACTGGGACGCTCAGGCCGCTGTTGCTGGTGATGATGTTGCCTACCCCGCCTTTCACGCTCAGATGGGTCAGTGCAGTGCCGGAGATGGTTATGTTGGTGACATTGCTCACCGCTACGTTGCTGATGGTCCCCACCAGAGTTGCGCTGCCACTATTTACATCGGTGATCGTTACGCTGTTGGTGATCACACCCGCTGCGCTACCGCTGGCAGTGGCCAGGGCGGTGTTGGTGATGTCCACTGTGGTGGTTACGGCTGTGCCGGTAACCGTGACTGAACCTAGCTCGGTCTCAGTGTTGACGGCGTTGCTGGCTATCTGGGCGACTTTGACAGCCGTACCGCCCTTGACCGTTGTCGCGCCCATGCTCCCCGCAGCAGAGGAGCTGTTGCTGACGGTGACGGTGCCAGTCGGCGCAAGGGTCGAGCCCACAGTGATTGAGCCCGTGGTTGAACCGCTCGCGATTACCGAGACCGTTGAACCGCCATTCACCACTATTGTGTTGGCGCCGTTAATAAGCGCTGTTGCAGTGACAGCAGTGGCTGTCCCGGCCAGGATCTCCATAGGACTTTTGCTGCTTTGAGCGGTGAGGCTGGTCAGGCCGGTCCAGCTCGACGTATCCAGGTCCACACTACCGCTGGAGGTGAAGGACGCTGATTCGACGTTGGCGACTTTTAGCCCCGCAGAGCTGATAGCGGATGTGCCGCTGACGGTTAGCGTGTCGATGCCCGCGCCGCCGTCGAGCACATCGCCAGTGCCGAAGCCACCCACGAGGGTCGAAGTGAAGGTGTCGTTAAATGATGTGCCGGTGAAGTTGTCGGCCCCGGCAGTCAGGGTGAACGTTTGCCCCGTGGCAGGCGTAACGGGCGTAACCGGTGGGGTCGTGGTTGTATTGGTGGCCGTCGCCACGCTGGTGGCCAGCGTCGTGGTGGACGTCGCAGCTACAAGGGAAGCGGGTGTTGCATCGACGCCATTAAGGAAGGCGCGGCCACTGGACGCGGCCGTTGTGCCGACATACCCGGCAAGTTCGGCGCTGGTATCGATCTGCGCGGTAAAGGCTTTGGCTGCAGCCAGCTTGTTGGCGACCGAAGTGGCATCGCCCGGGCCTGCCGAAGTTTGAATCTGATAGGCGGCCTGCGCCGGGTTCACGGTGCCGGAGTCGATCTGGGCAACCCAGTACGCCAGACCTGCGGGCTCTGGATTACGGTTGAACAGCGCCAGGTAAATAGAAGAAACCTTTTGCGCAGTGGTCGCGCCTGCGTACAGCACGCCTGATTCGGTGGACGCGGAAAACCCTGCAATCACCTGCGCGACGCTGCCATTGGCGGCATCTACATTGGCAGCCCAATAGGCCAGCCCGACCGGATCAGCTGGGCGCCCGAAGTAGGCGATATACAGCTGCTGAATTTGATCGAAATATGTCGAAGCTGCCATTGGTAGAACTCCATGTACACGCAATTGAGGGGCACAAAATACCGTAATGGCACATTAGCATAGCGCGCGCGCAGTTAATCGCGTGCTGGTAGGGTATTTTTTGCTTACTGGGAGGAAATTTTTTTAGAGCGAGACTTTCCGCTCTAGCTCACGGGTTTCAAGGCTTGAACAGAGGCGACGACATAAAAAAGCCGCTGCCAGGCTCCAGTTTGTGACCCAGTTAGCGACTCTGTGCAGGATGAGGCTCGCTTTAGAGGGTTTCATCGCGTACCCTGCGTCGGTAGGTTGTGAAGCGCTATGCCGTAAACACAAACCCCGCCTTTCAAAAGAAGGCGGGGTTTTTGCGTTTATGGTCCTACCGGGCACTACACACTACCCGGTGGCAGAGGACTTGTCCTCGATAAGGCCAGCCCAGCCAACCTCAATCTGCCTGCCCCGGCTCATTGCTTGAGCCACCGCTATCGAGGACAAGTCCTCTCCCACCAAGGCAACGCGTTCCCCACAAATACTGTGTAACCCACACATCTTCCCGGACAAGTCCGGTCTTACCGGGACGGCGCTGAACCGGTGGGGCTGTCAGCCGACATCGATATTAATATTTATTTTGGAACTAATCCGAATATAACAAAATGAATTGACCCTCAGCCAAAATAATCTCTGACTCAGATCATGAACCAGGCACTTGTCATTATTTCCTACGCGTATGTGTGGTACGTTCAGTTTCCTTCAATAATCCCGATTTAGACGCTTTGCGTAACGTCAGGATTATTTAACTAATGGATTTAGGAATTAAAATGGCCGCCTCGACGTATTTTGATCAGGTTCAACAACTTTATATCGCTTACTTTGGCCGCCCGGCTGACACGGTAGGTCAAGCCTATTGGGCCGACCGAATCGACGCCGCCAATGGCAGCATCGCTTCCGTTATTGCCGGTTTCTCGGCCTCTGCCGAATCGCTTGCCTTGTTCGGCACCGCCACCAGCGCGCAGAAAGTTACCGCCATCTATCAAAACGCTTTTGGCCGTGCGCCTGAAGCTGCAGGCCTGGCTTACTGGGTTGCACAATTGGATTCCGGCAAAGTCTCCCAGGCTCAGGCTTCGTGGACCATCCAGCAAGCAGCCGGTCCTGGCGATGCCAGCGCTGTGAACAACAAACTGATTGCCGCCAAAGCCTTCACCGCGCAGATCGACACTAACGCTGAAATCGCCGGCTACAACGGCGCCGCCGCTGCTGCCCTGGCACGCACTTATTTGTCCAAAGCCGATGCGACCTACGCGTCGATTGCCAACGTGGCGGTTGATTCTGTTGCTGCGGTAGGGGCTGCTACGGGTACTGTGGTGGTGACGCCGCCGGTTACTCCAGTGACTCCGGTTCCCACGTTCACTGCCACCAAAGATGGCGGCAACGTTGTCACCTTCGCTAACGCAGGCACTGCCATTTCGGTCACTGAAGCTTTGGGCACGTACACCTTTACCAGCAACGGCGTTAATGCGGGTAGCGCAACGGCCACAGGTACAATCAGCGGCATTACGGTGGCTGCCAGCACCACGTTGTCGATCACCAGCTTGTTGGCGGCAGGTAAAGGCTTTACTGGTGCAGGCACCATCGCGCTGACTGATACCGGTTCAGTAACAGCAGCAGCACTCAAGGCAATTGAAGCAGCCACTACCGTGGGTTTGGTGAATGCGACTGCGGTGACAGCTACTAGCGGTTCTGTTGCAGATGTGAAGCTCGTCCTGGTAACTAATGAGGGGACTACGGGTAACAAAATCGACATGGGGCCAACTGTTGCAGTGACCTTGAATGATGCTGCGGCAACCGGCATTTTGGCAACGGACCTGAGCGCTATTGGTTCGGCAACCACGGGTGTGGTAGCGGTGACCAACTCAATCAACATTACGGGCACGGTTGCTGAAGCAACGGCCGCATTGGTGACTGCTGATTCTCTGGTTGTAGCCGGTGCCGCAACGGTAGCCTTGTCTGGTACCACAGCTTTGGCATCCGCTTTGACCGCAATTGATGCCAAGACAACTGGGTTGATTACTGCCACTAGCATTACTTCGGTTACTGGCACGGTTGATGAAGTCAAAGCGTTTGCAGATGCTACTGGATTGACCATTACCAAAGCAGCTAATTATTCAGTTACTTTGACTGGCGCAGTAGACTCCACCAGCATCAACGCAATTGATACCAATAATGGTAACGGCACTATTACTTATAATATTGGAAACACAGGCAGTACTGTTTCCTTCGCCGGCGTTACTGGTGCAGTGACCATCGTTGGCGGCACGGGTGCTGATGTCATCACTGGTGGTGCAGGGGCTGATATTCTGACTGGCGGTGGCGGTGCTAACAAATTCGTGATCGGCAATAATGATTCGGGTATTGCACAAGCAGCAGCCGACCGAATCACGGACTTTGTTGTTGGTGTAGATAAATTAGCGCTGGGGGTAGCCAGCTCCGCCACCAACACTACTATCGTTAATACTGCCGTAGCAGATTACGCCACGGCGTTGGCGGCGGCTAACGTGTCGTTTGCTGCTGATACTGGCGGTCTTCAAGAGTATTACGTAGCCAACAACGGTATCGACACTTTTGTGTTTGTCGATAATGGCGCTACTCAAACCTCTGCCGATCAAGCAATCATTTTGACAGGCGTTAAAGTTCTGACGTTTGCGGACATCATTGCTGCATAATTTCACCGATGAATACTCCATTACTCAGGTGATGGGATTCTGGTGAAAGAAAAAATAATCCCGCTGGCCGAAAGGTCAGCGGGGTTTTTCGTTTTGCCTGATGAAATTTCCTTGGCTATGCCACCGCCATCGAGGACAAGTCCTCTCCCACCGGGGCAGCGCCGATGAAGTGCACCCCAAAAGTTGGACACCCATCCAACCTCTGGGGTGTTTTTCATGAGCAAGTACACAACACAATTCAAGCTGTCCGCCATCGAAGCCTTTCTTGAACGAGGCAGAGGCT
>NZ_JAFCXH010000016.1:0-158357 GCF_049898225.1 Pseudomonas sp. DSP3-2-3
GCCGGATCGGCTCATCGGCGATACCGCTTACGGAACCGCACCGATGCTGGCCTGGATGGTGAACGAAAAAGACATCGAGCCACATGTGCCGGTTTGGGACAAAACCGAGCGCAAGAACGGCAGCCTCGCGATCAGTGATTTTCAATGGGATGAAGAAGCGCAGGAATATCGTTGCCCCGCCGGACACGCTCTGCGTAGCGAGTGGCGGGCCTTCAAGAACCAGCGCTCACATGTCACGAAAGCCGACACCATCATCTTTCGATCCCGGCAAACAGACTGCTCTAAATGCTCAATGAAAGAGCGCTGCTGCCCAAACACCTCGTTCCGAAAAATCGCCCGTAGCGTCCATGAGGCGGCACGCAATGTTGCTCGGCGAATTGCCGCAACACCGCAATACGTGTGCTCTCGCCATGAGCGCAAGAAGGTCGAAATGTTGTTCGCTCACCTCAAACGAATCCTGAGACTGGATCGGTTACGACTACGAGGAATGACCGGTGCGAACGACGAATTCACCTTGGCGGCTGCGGTACAGAATCTAAGACGACTGGCGAAACTGACCTCACAAGGCCCACCGGCCACGGGATAGGTACGCCCGGAATCAGCAAAAACCCTCAAATCAACCCGCCGACCAAGCTGCAACGATCAACGCAGAACCAAAAAACCACGCAACGTGGTGAATAGGTTCTGAAGTGAGGACCAACGTCGACCTCTGCCAGCCTGAAATTCCGACTTTTTCAACAGAATCGTCCCCTAGCGGTCGTTCGGCGAGCTTGGTTTCAGGATGATGGTGTAGCGGCTACGGCGAAGTCGCCCGGTCACTCTCGCCAGTCTCTGCGCCAAATGATCGATGAATGTGGCACGTTGTGAACTAAAAAACACGTCGGATCGCTGGATGCTGCGTCGCTGTATCCAGCGCACACCCCAAGACCTGTCAGAGACAAGTTACCGCGCAAGTTCATCTGCTCGATGCTTGCGCCAAATTAGAGCTGCATCGAACTACTGGGTGGTCATGCGTTTATCTTCCAATGAGGATCGTCTGCCATCAGCGCTGCTGCCCAGTCTGCAAAGACCCTCACCCTGGCTGATAAATGCCGCGAGTAGGGATAGACAAGACTGATGGGCATGCCGCCTAAGATCCAGTCAGGTAGAACCGGTACCAGCTGTCCCGACTGAAGGTGCGGGTTTGCTTGCGCCAGAGGCACGGAAATAATTCCAAGTCCTGACAGCCCTGCCGTCATGTAAGCGTCCCCATGGTTAAAACGCATTGCCGGAAGTTGATCAATCGCGAACGTTCTATCCCCGTTCCGCAGCACAGGGGTCAGCTGTTTTCCAGAACCTGGAAATGTGAAACCAAGGTACCGGTGATGCATTAAATCCTCAGGCCTCAATATTGGGGGAGTATTCCTGAGGTACGTGGATGATGCGCATAAGCAGAAGCGCATCTGTCCCACCCGCCGGCAGACCAGTCCGTCATCCGTGATCGGCCCGCCTCGAAATGCACAATCAATGCCCTCCTGTATGAGATCGACCACCCGTTCACTACAGCCGATGTCCAGTTGAATATTCGGATGCAACTTCGAAAAGTCAGGTAGGGATGGAATAATGAGGCATGTCCCGACTGGAGAAGGCATCTCCACTCGCACCCTCCCGCGCGCCTCAGTACGACTCTGCGAAATGGACACTTCCAGTTCGTCGATATCATCGAGCACGGCGCGGGCACGCTGATAGTAAGCGGCACCATCTGTGGTAGGAGTTACCCTTCGAGTGGTCCTGTGCAACAGCTTTACCGACAACAGCGACTCAAGGCCCTGTATCTGGCCGGATATGGTCGTTTTCGCCACGTTCAACGCG
The DNA here is from genome assembly GCF_049898225.1 of Pseudomonas sp. DSP3-2-3. Classification (NCBI taxonomy): domain Bacteria; kingdom Pseudomonadati; phylum Pseudomonadota; class Gammaproteobacteria; order Pseudomonadales; family Pseudomonadaceae; genus Pseudomonas; species Pseudomonas sp. DSP3-2-3. The sequence continues at coordinate 1,852 of NZ_JAFCXH010000016.1, forward strand.
TGCGCCGCGCGCGTAAAGCTTCCAGTTTCGACGATTCGGCAAAACGCACGCATCGCCTCCAATCGATCAAAAGCCATGATTATCCGAGTTCTCGTACAATGAAGTCGATTTCCCCCAGTTTATCTCGTTAGTTTCAGCCAATACAGTTGCTTCAGGACCGAAACCTTCGGTTGACTGGAGATAAAGAAATGACTTCAAAACGCCTTAACTATTACGCAGCTGCTCCACAGGTGATGAAGGCCATGATGGGGCTGGAAAAAGCCATTTCGGAATCGGTGCTTCCACTCGCTTTGCGGGAGTTGGTACGGATCCGGGCATCACAAATCAACGGCTGCGCCTACTGCGTTGATATGCATACCACCGATGCCGCTAACCAAGGTGAAACATTACGTCGCCTGACAGCTTTGAGTACCTGGAAGGAAACACCTTTTTTCAATCAGCAGGAACGTGCCGCCCTGTTATGGACCGAGACGCTGACGCTGGTCGCGACGACTCATGCACCAGATGACATCTACGAAGAAGTCGCCGCCGCCTTCAACGACCAGCAGCTGACCGAATTGACCTTTGTGATTGCCACGATCAACGCCTGGAATCGCTTTGGCGTTGGCTTCGCAATGCAGCCGGAGTAAACATCATGAACTTGCTCATCAAGGTAATCGGTGCAACTTTAGTAGGCATGCTCAGTACAGCTGCCCTGGCTCATGGAGGTGGCGCGGGAGATGAAATCGTTACTCCGATCGCTCAAGCTGTGTTGCCTCCACAGGCTTTTGAGAAGGCCACTGCCGTTCGTGTCGATTTCGCGTCCGGCGCTACTTCCACACCCCATCGACATCCAGGGCATGTTTTTGTTGTTGTACTGAGTGGTGAAATTGAGTCTGCGCTCGACGGCCAGCCGCCGCAGCTCTACAAAGCTGGACAAGCGTGGTATGAGGAGCCAGGTCAATTGCATCGGGTAACGCGCAATCCAAGCACCTCCCAGCCCGCCTCCCTCGTCGCCTGGTTGCTCTCCAATGATAAGGAGACACTCGTGCAACCCTCCGAATCAAAGCCATAAACCTTGGCGCCAGTGGCGGGGATTACGTCCTACACCCTCGACGTAACTCCGCCCGTGGCACTTTTTCGTAGCTGCTTGCCGCTGGCTTCTGAAGAGTTGGTGGTCTGCGGCATGGCGATGGGGTTTGGTGATCCGGCCCGGCGGTGTCCGCAAATGCCAAAGGCTTCAATCGAAGAGTTTGCTTCGCTTCACGGCTTCTAAACTTTTGTTAAGACCAACCAACACCTGTTTTGGCGTATTGGAGAGATAGCATTCATGCCACTGACCGAACGTTTCGATGTAAGAATTCCCGACAGCCAACTGGCCCGGGAAGTGACTCAACTCATTCGCGACACCGAAAGTGATTTACTGTTTTCACACTCCACACGCGTCTACTTTTGGGGGGCAATGACAGGTAAACGCAAGGACCTGATTTTTGACCCTGAACTGCTCTATACCGCGGCGATGTTCCATGATGTCGGTCTGACGTCGAAGTACAACGACAGCCAGCTCCGCTTTGAGGTAGACGGCGCCAATGCAGCGCGTGACTTTCTGCGCAGTCATGGAATTTGCGCCACGGACGTGGAAAAAGTCTGGAACGCAATCGCGCTTCATACCACTCCGGGCATTCCGGAACACATGCATTCCGAGATCGCCCTTCTACAGGCGGGTGCAGGAATGGACGTTGCGGGACGTGGATTTGAGGAGTTTACCGACGACCAACGAAATGAGGTGATTTTGGCCTATCCGCGGGAAGCCCGATTCGCTCACAAGATGATCGACGAATTTTACCTTGGAATGAAACATCGTCCCCAAACTACCTTCGGCACTTTCAACGATGACTTCCTCGCCTATAAGGACCCGGAATTCAAGCGCACGGATCTGTGCAGCATCATCCTCTGTTCACATTGGGAACATGGATAAGCAGACTGCTTCGCCCCGCTGTTTCAAAAAGATGTATTGAGGCGCGTAATAATCCATACGCGCTTCTTACTTCATAAACTCTGTCTTTCGCAGTTCATCCCAAAGTTCTGGCAGAACATTTCCTGGACAAGAATGCGATTTTTTTTGCCGACTGAATATTGATCGCCTGGCCCAAAGCGGTTCATCGTCTGGTTGACCGGTTTGACCGTTTTCCATGTACCGGCACACCTCAATCTCGCTTCTCTGATAAGGGGCGTTGCCAAATAATACAGTTCCAAAGGGAACCTCCCCTAATCCGAATAAAGGCGAATCACCCGCTTCACGATCAAGAGAAGTAATGATAGACCGTGCAAAAACCCAAGGACGCCCCAGCCCAGCCAGATACACCTCGCGTATCCAGCAGATGGCACCTGTTTCCAGCTCCAGGAGCTTGCACTCTTCTGGCAGGAGCGGCCCGGCCTCGTTCCGCAACAGAATGATTTGAAGTTCGTTACCGGACAAAAGCGTAATGGTCATTAAGCCAGCGTTCTATGTTTGCGCCAGCAGTCTTGTCTTTGATTTCAGACAGAAACTCAACACACCGCCTGATCAGTTCATCACGCTGTTTCATTACAATTACTCTCTCATGGGACGGTTTGGGCAATCTCCCATACATTCGTCATAACCAAAAGAGAACTTCCGGCACGATGCAAAATGCATAGCGTTCAGTCGATGCTGTACATAATTCAGGTCGCTGGCAATAGGGCCGTCCTAAAGGCTACACGTTTTTCTTCAGGCTTTCGGGGCTGCCAGCGCACAGACCATCCATCACCAGGTTCATCAATCTGGCGAGACGCAAGCGCCATTCGCTCTGGGCATCCATTTGCCATATGCCAGCAATGGCTAGAAAGAAATCGTCGTTAGTAATCCCGCTACGAATAGTTCCGGCCTTTTCATTCGCTCTCAAAAGCAACTCGGCAGCTGCCTGGACTGGAGCGTATCCCGACTTCCCTGGGAACTCGTAAACAGACGCAGCTTGTTGAATCGCAGCAGCGAGTCCTGCCTTTGTCATTGCGTATTCAGCGAGGCTGTCCATCCATTCCCGGAGGGCCTCCTTGGGCGGTTTTGTCGCGAGGAGCTGTTCCGCCAACGATGCCACCTGTTGCATCTCGAATTGATAGACCTCGAATACCAGCTTCTCTCGGGTGGCGAAGTGGCGATAGAACGTGCCCTGCCCCACCCCAGCCTTCTTCGCAATCGTGCTCAACGCAACTGCAGGATCGCTGGTCAGTTCTAGCACAGCGACCTCCAGTATGCGTTCCCGGTTTTTCTTGGCGTCAGAACGCATCACCAATTCGTCAGTCATGAGCAAAGTTGTCCTTCAATGCATTGCTAATCGGACAATTGTCCGGTAATTTTCTTCAAACGGACATCTGTCCGCTTAAGCGTCGCTTCTGGAGTTTACTATGAACAGCACTGGCAACACGATTCTGGTTACTGGCGGCACCTCAGGCATCGGCCTCGGTCTGGCGCTCAGGCTTCACAAGGCAGGCAACACCGTCATCATCGCGGGACGTCGCAAGGCTCTGCTCGACAAGATCGTGTCGGAGTATCCAGGTATCGAATCAGTCGTGCTGGACGTCTCCGATCCACAATCCATCCAATACAGCAGCAAAGCGCTTGCGATCAGCCATCCGAATCTGAACGTTCTCATAAACAACGCCGGGATCATGCACTGGGAGGATCTGACTGATCCACAAAGCCTGAGCACAGCCGAAGATATCGTGACAACGAACTTACTGGGAACGATTCGTATGGTTTACGCGTTCACTCCCCATCTGATCAAGCAGCCCAGTGCAACGATTGTGAATGTCAGTTCGGCCTTGGCATTTGTCCCGCTGCCTGCAACACCGACCTACAGCGCAACCAAAGCTGCAGTTCACTCGTTCACTCAAAGTCTTCGAGTGCAGCTAGAGAACTCGCCGATTGAGGTTATAGAGGTTGTGCCGCCGGGTGTGCGTACCACTTTACTTGGGCAGGAAAACGACGAACACGCCATGCCCTTGGAGGAGTTTCTGGATGAAATCTTCGAACTGCTCGAGATCTCTCCGACCCCACGCGAACTTGTCGTCGAGCGCGCCAAGCCCTTACGATTTGCTGAAGCGAGCGGGTCACATGATGATGCGTTGAAAATGCTTGCGGGATACAAACCAACGGCAGAATGATATCAACCGTGCGAGTAGCCTCTGCTACCATCGCTGTAACCCGATGGCATCCGCTTACCTGGGCACTCAGTGGGTTCTTGCTCAGCGTGCTCAAGTTTTAAACAGAGAAGTTCGACGTCGCCATGATGGATCTCGAGATGGGTGCTATGGAAAATCAATTTGAAGCTCTCATTCGCAGCGCTCAAGGATTGATCGGCCCCCTTAATAGCTTGATTATTGTTTGTAGGTGAGGATGCGATTGAAATGAAAATCGGAATTATCGGCGCAGGCAACATTGGGGCAACTCTTGCCCGTAAGCTCGCTGCGTGCGGCCATGAAGTCAAACTGGCAAACTCGAAGAGTCCTCATACCCTTGAGAACCTTGCCAACAAAATCGGTGTACACGCGGTGACCAAAGAAGACGCAGTGTCCGACGTGGATGCCGTAATCCTCTCGATCCCCTTTGCAAAGTACCAGGATCTGCGGCAAACATTGAGCAGTGTTCCCGAGAAGGTCGTCATCATCGACACCTCCAATTACTATCCAGGACGAGACGGGGCGATCAAAGAAGTGGACGACGGCAAGCCCGAAAGCGTATGGGTAAGCGAGCAGATTGGCCGCCCGGTTGTTAAGGCATGGAATGCCGTCCTCGCAGCAACTCTTGCCGACCACGGCCAACCGGTCGGGTCTTCCTCACGCATAGCCTTACCTGTCGCTGGCGGTGACATCAATGCTGAGGCAATCGCGCAAGATCTGGTAGAGGATACCGGCTTCACCGCGCTTGCCGCTGGTAGCCTTGAAGACTCATGGCGTCAGCAACCCGGTACACCTGCCTATTGCACCGAACTTAAGTTGCCAGAGTTGAAGTCGGCCTTGTGCGCGGCAGATAAGTTGAGGGCGCCTCAAAACCGGGATGCCCTGATGGCCAAGTTCATGACTCCCGGTGGCAATTTCACACACAAGGAAATTGTTGCCATGAATCGGGAACTGACCGCCTGACTATCGAGAGCCCCGCTAACCTCCATTTAGTAGCAGTCGGGAAGTACACTGAAAGCCACCCAGTTCCTTCTTGGTTTTCTGTCAGAAATCGCCGTTCGCGATCGCTTCTACACTCGGTGCGAATGGGGGCAAAAGTGGCGGCATAAATCGCTTTTTTCGAGCTTAAACTACCGCCCTAGAGCCCAGTCAAAATATTTTTTGGACAATAGCGCACGAGCATCTGGGTATTGACCCTATCGTGCTAGAGCTTTCACTGTCGCACCGGATGCCAGGTGCACCGGGCGCAGTGTACGCACGCGCCCCGCTGCTTAGTCAGCGGCAGGAGACGGCGCAATTGTGGGCGGACCATCTGGACCAACTGCGGAAAATCGCGGCGTTCAATTGATGTTCCTTAATTCTATTGATCAGTTCATGCCCATCTATGCGTCAATTCGCCACCAAGGGTGTCCAGATAAATTGCCCACATCTTGGACACCACATCCACCTCCTGATCGAAGTCACCAATCGTTAAGGCTGCTGCTGAACGACATTAATGAGCGCGGTGGAATGGGAAGCCCCCAAACAACACCCCTCCGACTAACAATGCCATGCTGGCTAGCACGGCCCACTTCAGAGCAAATTTCTGGTGGTCACCAAGATCAAACGTTGCAAGCGCAACCAACAGATAGAGCGAACCCTGAGCTCCGAGTACTGAAAGTACAATTTCACGGGTTAGCGCGTGCATCAGCCTGTACGCGACCTCAATAAACATCCTGTTCTCAAGAATAAAACCAGACACATAACTGAGCTCGTGGATTATACCGAGTGAAAGATATATTCAGTCTGTGCGCGAAGATCCAGTTCAAGGTCTGCTACATGCAGACGAGCGTGAAGGTCAGCATCGTCGACACGTACTTTCCAAGACACAGTTTCGGGTACATCCCCCCCCGACCTAACCAGACTGATTGCCTGGCGTAGTTGCATACGGTCGGCTAAGTAGACGGCCAGCGCATTGCCCTTCCAAGCGGCAACACTCATCCCCATCGCTGCGCACACTGAGACTTTAGCCTTGGCATCGTCACGGTCAGCCTGCCGGGAGCGTCGAATCTGATCCTCCAGGACAGGGTCAACTGCTCGGTCAGAACATAACACCTCTCCCGACTCCCACACTTCCGGTGGACAGACCTTTTCTTCGGGACGCACGGTTAGAAAAGGATTGATTTCCATCGGATAGATTCGGCAGACCAGCGGTCGATCTTCATAGATCCCGCAGCGGTTGTCCGCCCCTAAACTCGGACACTGTGTCAGTGCGTTGCCGGCGAAGATGGCTATTACCTGAATGTGTGCCTTTCCACTGACGACGTTTACCCCGCGCTGCACGCTATGAGCGTAATGCTCTGGCAAGGGAAAAACTGACCTGTCGAAAGCTTCGAGTATGACAGCGACGTTACCCCCCCGATTTAACCATTCCTCGGCCTCTTGAAGAGTCAGAGGGATAAGACGTCCCTTACAGCAAGTACCACATCCGTTGCAGGTAAACCTCATGACGTTGTTTATTGGCAGCGTCACTGATTCTCTTGTTTGCGTCATGATCAGTCCTGGCCTACTCCCCTTCAAGCTTCAAGTAGGCGATGGTTAAAAAACCAATGATATACATTAGATACCTGGTTTCAATTAGGCACCAAATCCATACTTGGTATACCTGAACATACCTTTACTCAGAAGGGCACTAACCATTTACAGATCGGTACGTTATTCAGTGGCTTGAGGAACCCATGACCAGCGCCGGAACAATTACTTTTTTTCATGGCGTACTGGTAGGCGTCACTGCCGCCGTTCTCTAAGATCTAGCTCGTGCATAAATGCTCGGGCCACACTGGAACCTTGTCATGATTAACGCGGGTGTCGAGTGGCCTCAACATGTTCGGTCATTCAAACAGTCAAGGCGCACTCAACAACAGATTATGATCTAGACCTCGTAACATCCAAGGCTAGATCTCTGACGCCTTCAGACTGCAGCCTGTGTGCATCCAATCTCCATCTCGCATTACGGCTCAAACCAATTCGGCTAACGATGCCGGATTAAAGCCCTTCAGATCTGCGTAATCGCCTTTTTCCACTTTGGCGGCCCAATCCTTGTCACTCAGCAGAACGCGCCCTACAGCGATGAGATCAAACTCTTCGCGTTCCATGCGCTCGACGAGCTTGTCCAGACTTGCAGGGGTTGATCCCTGCCCAGCGAATGCGTGAGTAACATCATTATCCAGCCCAACCGAACCGACGCTGATGGTTGTGGCTCCAGTGACCTTCTTTGCCCAGCCAGCGCAATTGAGACCGTTCTCACCGTCAATTTCGGGAAACTCAGGGTCCCAGAAGCGTCGCTGCGAGCAATGCAGAACATCAACACCCGCCTCAACCAACGGCAGCAGCCAGTCTTCCATCAATGCTGGGGTCTCTGCGAGGCGCACTCCAAAGTCCTGCTGCTTCCACTGGCTAACGCGCATGATGATAGGGAATTCCGGGCCGACCGCATGACGAACCGCAGATACGATCTCAGCGGCAAAGCGCGAGCGCTCTTTAATTGTTGGTCCACCGTAACGATCGGTGCGCTGATTGGTACCCGCCCAGAAGAACTGATCGATCAAATAACCATGAGCGCCATGAATCTCTACTGTATCGAAGCCCAGCCGTTTGGCATCTGCCGCCGCCTTAGCGAACGCACCAACTGCGTCCGCAATATCCTCTTCGCTCATCACCACACCGCGCGGGTCATTTGGCGAATCGAGGCCAGATGGGCTTTCGACGGAAGCATCAGGCTCCCAGCCGCTGACGTCACGCACTGCACCGGTGTGCCAGATTTGCGGCCCCATGCGACCACCAGCGTTGTGAACAGAATCGATCACGTTCTTCCATCCGGCCAGCGCTGCCTCACCGTGAAAAAAAGGAATGCCGGGGCTGTTACGTGAAGCAGGACGATCAACCACGGTCCCTTCGGACAGGATCAACCCAACTCGACCCTCTGCCCGCCGACGGTAGTATGCAGCGCTCCCTTCACCAGGAATGCCCTCAGGCGAAAATTGCCTGGTCATCGGAGCCATGACAATCCGGTTTTTCAGTTCAAGCGAGCGGATGGAAAGAGGACGAAATAAAATGCTGGTATCGAGGTTGGACATTGGATGGACTCCATTTGCTTTCGGAAGCCATATAAGTATATTTTGTAGACCTAATGTCAATTAGGCACCTAGAGTCGCCTAGGTATACATGAGGAAACTTCGATGCTGGAATTAAAGCCGCAATGTTTTTCGTCGGACTGCCCAAGCCGGGCGCTGTTCGACCAAATCGCAGATAAGTGGTCGATGATGGTTCTGGCTGTGCTTGATGACGGGCCGCATCGCTTTAACGCAATTAAGCGCCGCCTGGAGGGCGTAACTCAGAAGGCACTTACACAGTCCCTGCGGCGACTGGAACGAAATGGTCTCGTCTCGCGCCAGGTCATTTCGTTCTCGCCCGTGGCAGTGCAGTATGAGATCACTCCACTTGGTCGAACACTGCAGCAGCCATTTCGCGAATTGCATAAATGGACGCTCGACAAATTGCCTGATGTTGAAGCCGCCCGATTGAGGTTTGATGAGGTCGCAGACGTAAAGCTGACTATGTGATTCTTTTTAACGACTCCCCGCTACTGCCACCCTGCAACGCATTACTTGATAGATCTCCTGGCGGTATACCTAAACCTACCAACGCTATATCAAGTGCCTAATTGACTCTAGGTTTATCGCGGGTCAACATTGATTGTTTCGCTCGATGCGCCATTTCGACCTTTGAGCGACGCTTCTCCAATTCTCAACGATTGGCCAAGCGCCTTCAATATCGACGCCGGGTGCATTGATCCAGCGGCCTGGCCTTTTTTGAAAGCTCAATATGACAAGACTAAAATGCGTAAAAATCTTTAGTTTTACATCGATGGTTCGTGGGTGAGGCCCGTAGGCAATACCGTAATTGATGTAATTAATCCGGCTGACGAAATGGTTGCCGGCCAGGTCGCGCTCGGCGGCACCATTGACGTCGATAAAGCGGTCGCAGCGGCGAGAGCCGCCTTCCAGTCCTTCTCGCGGATATCGGTTGCGCACACATGACCTCGCAATAGCAGTCTCCGACGAAATGGGCGCACCCGCTGTGGCTTGCCGAGCAATTGCAAGTCACGGCCGGCCTCGCCCACATTCAAATCGCTCGCATCGCGTTGACCGAATACAGTTTTGAACACGAAATGGGTAGCCAGATTCGGCCGGCCATGACGCATTAAGATAATTTCTTTGCCCACTGGAATCTCGTCCTTGATTTGCTACTGAGCGGTTTAGTGGAGTGCACTCAGTGAGTAGCGAACGGAATGCTCGTGCCTGGGCAATCCTGCTCAACGGAGTGCAATAATAACTTATGCATCCGCGCGATACATTTCGCGTGGTCGAACGGGCGTCCATCGATGCGGCAGCAGTTCGGCAATTTCAGGCGTCCGTTGCCTTGGCGGGCGCGTGAGAACTTCTTTGAAATACGCATACGGATCGTGACTATTCAGCCGCGCAGACTGGATCAAGCTCATGATTGCCGCAGCCCGTTTTCCTCTGGGTAGCGATCCTGCAAAGAGCCAGTTCTTGAGTCCAAGAGCCCAAGGCCGCATCTGGTTCTCGCACCCGTTATTATCAATGGGGACAGCGCAGTCATTGCGATAGCGCGACGCAAGCGTCTGGTAGGTAGACACACCTTGCTGATAGCTAAACTGCCACCTTTCGTTTGTGGATGATGGAGCCTACTTACAGGGGTAGGCACCACCGGATTTGAAGGCCTACTATTCGACGACGCTATCCAGCAGCGTAGTCCCATAGGAATTGTCCACTACGCATAGCCATTTTTCCGAGATTTGTCGAAACACGTAGGTGGCCCTGCGCGAAATCTCAGTTTTCACACCGGCCTTATCCGTGGCCTGTAGCAGAGTTTCCATGATAACGAGAGCTACATCACCTCCTTGTATAACCTGCATTTCCCCCTGTGTGACGACGATGCTGTTATTGAAATGCTCCGCAATGGCGACAAAAGCTCGGCGGATGCTGTCTTTGCCTGCGACTGTCAATCCTGGTTTGACCACGAGACTTGCGTCATCCGCGTAAAACTTCATCAGTTCGTCGAAGTCTTCGGCTGTGATGGCTCGATCAGCGGCTTCGATTGTCTCTTTGAGAGTTCGGGTAAGTGCGTCCATTCTTGTGCTCCTGGGTGAGCCTCAGAAGCAGGAATGAAAAACCCCGCTTCTGAGGCGGGGTTTGGCATATCGCGCGCAGTCCCACCGCCTAGGTGAAGGTGGTAATAATTGAATTTGCGCAACGGAAACGGTAACTGTTCATGGCATGAATCTGCCGGATAAAGCCAAGAAAATCAACTGATACGACTCTGTATTGACACACCTGTTGGCCACTACGCCGGTCGCCAGTGATCGGGTAACAATCGACTAATCTCACTCGTTCGCAGCGTCGGCAGACGAGTCAACACGTCCTTTAGATACGCATACGGATCATGACCATTCAGCCGCGCAGACTGGATCAAACTCCTAATCGCCGACGCCCGTTTTCCGCTGCGTAGCGATCCTGCGAAGAGCCAGTTTTTACGTCCAGAAGCCAAAGGCCGGATCTGATTCGCTGCCCAATTATTATCAATGGGTATGGCCCCCGTCATCGGCTCACCACTGTTGACACTAGATATAGCTTGAAAAGACCTCAGCTCGCACGGAAGAAATTAAGAAGCCTCATCGTTGAAACACTTGCCCGTTTCCTAGGCCTATTCGAGGGTGCAATAGTTAGGTCGTGGCGGTTACCCGCGCGAGCTAAAGCTTATAGTTCAATGTCATCAGTGTATTACGCGGAGCCCCATAACTTACAGTATCGAAGTCACCTTTTTGCGTTGCATATTTTTTATCAAACACGTTATTAACATTGATTGATACGTCCATACTCCTTGTCAGCTCATATCGCGCCAGCAGTGACGTCAACGCATAGGGGTCTTGTTCTGCCACTCTTGTGCTAGTACTGCTGCTCAAGAATCGGCTTTGCCATCTGACGCCTCCGCCCAGCGTCAGCTTTTCCAGCATTCCAGGTAATTTGTACGTAGTGAACATCTGAGCGGTAGTGCGTGGCACCTGTGCATTTAGCCTGGCGTCGTTGCCATCTTTGGCTGTGAATGCGGCGACGCCAGCATAGATGTTCCAATTGGGAGCAACTTCACCCTGCATGTCAAACTCGATTCCACGGGATTTGGTGCCATCGACACCTTTGTAAGCCTGCGCACCGGCTGGCGTAAGAAGACTGCCGTCCATCTGTGCAGCATTGTCCAGTTCGGTGTCAAACAATGCGACAGACGCATTCAGTCGACCATCCAGGTATTCAGCCTTGAGGCCAATCTCTTTCGTCTTGCCTTCAGTAGGCGTGAGGACGTTACCGTTACTGTCTCGGAACGATGTTTGCGGGTTGAATATACCGGTGTAGCTGATATATACAGAGTACGTACTATTAATGTCATATATCAGACCTGCATAAGGCGTAAACTCATTACTCTTCTTATAATTGAACGACGTTCCGCCCGCGGCCTCGTCGATCTCGTATCGACTGAACCGACCGCCGACAATTAACTTTAAGGGATCGGCCAACGAAAATCTCACTGTGCTATAGAAGCCGCGCTGTTTGACCTCGGTATCGGTCGGTATGGGGGTCATTGCATCAAAATTGGGCTTGGGGAAATGACTATTCCAATCGTAGATATTGCCGGGCGTGAACCCTTGAAAAGAGGGGCTAATGTCGTCTTTGTTCGAGGTGTATCGAGAGCTCATACCGCCCACTACCAGGTCATGTTGGCGGCCCATTAAATCAAAAGGACCGCTCGCCATCACATCAAAGGTGTTTTGACGGCTTTTCCCTTTGCCGGCCAACGCGACCGGATAGGCGCCATTAGGGAAAATGCCTAATCCAGTATCTTGGTCGGGCGTACCAAAACCTCCTAACAATTGGGAGTCATACTCAGTACGGTACTGGTTCACCACACCGTGAACTTTCCAACCGTTATCAAAGCGTTGTTCGAGTTCGGCAAAAGCAGTCTGCCGGGTACTGTCCCAGCGGTTCCAGTCCGCGGCCATAGATTTGGAACGCGACCATTCTGCCTCTGAGCCGTTGCTGAACCATAGAGGAACACCGCCCCATGTCGGTCGCTTAGGGGAGCTATTCTGATAGTCGTACCCTATATCGAAGGTGGTGTCTTCGGTGAGATCTGCCTCAATGATCCCGTAGAATGCTTGCTTTTGTGCTTGATAGCCTTCGATGTAGGAGTGACCATCGTTATTGACCCCTACCATACGAGCTCGGACGCGACCGTCTGTTGTCAACGGTACGGAAATATCCCCCATCTCTCGGAAACTGTCCCAAGACCCCGCACTGATAGAGGTGGCGGCCGAGAATTCTGACGTTGGTCTCTTGCGTACCAGGTTGACCGCAGCCGACGGATTGCCCGTGCCGGTGAGAAGTCCGTTAGCCCCGCGCACAATTTCGACACGGTCGTAAAATGCAGTTTCCAGATCGCTGATACCGCTGCCGTTTATGACGTCGCCGATGACGGCCGGTATGCCGTCATACTGGATATTGTCGATCAGAAAGCCTCGGGAATAAAAACTCGTGCGTTGGCTATCTGATTGGTAAGACGAGATGCCGGTCGTGTTTTCCAGCACCCCCTGAACTGAATCCAGCTTTTGATCGTCCATACGCTGACGCGTTACCACGGAAACTGATTGCGGCGTCTCCTGCAGCGTCAGGGGCAGACGAGTTGCTGCCGTAGTCTGGCCGGTGGTGTAAAGCCCCGTCCCTTCCGTATTGGCGGCATCGGGTGTGCCTGTCCCGTTTATCGTCACCGATGGGAGGATCATCACGCCCTGATACTGAGCGCTCTCATCGGCTTCAACAGTATCCTGCGCCATCACACAACTCGAACTACCTAAAAAAACAAACAGCGCTGCAGCAACTGGGGTTGTCACCAGACGCTGAGGCATGCAATGGCGCCTCTCACCGCAGTAAGTCAACGAAGTCCACATCAGCCATTCCTTATTAAGAAAAAACAGACAGCGGCCGACCGTCGAGAGACGGATTTGACGAAGGGCCGACAACTCAACCGGAACGAAACCGGAGAAAAGAATCACGAATCAATTTCAAGTGAAACTGATTAGCATTCGTTGTCGCGCAATTTAGCAACAAGCAGCCATTGCCAGATATCGAGATATGGCCAGATTATTTTCCAGTTCAGCCAATGTTAGCGATTGGTCGTTTTCCAGCCGGAATGAGAAAACTGGCAAACATTGAAGAAACTGGCAGCGTCACACCGGCCATCCCGAACAGCTCGATGCCTTTGAAAGCTATAGAGGTCTCGGGTCGTCCGCTAAGGATCTCTGGCCGGTCGCTGTCTAACCCAGATAATTTGCTTTTTCTTAAACAGGCTTACTATCCCGTTACACGTCATCAGGAAACAGGATTGAAGGCAAATGCAATGATTCACCTGCAATAAGAGCGCTGGCTGAGCGCGCGGACAGATATTGCGCAGGCGGCTTGCCTACGGTTTTGCGGAACATCGTGATAAAGCCACTGGATCCCTCATAACCGAACTCCGATGCAACTGTTTGAACGCTCTCTCCTTTGCTCATGCGTTGCAGTGACAGAATCACATGCAACTGCCGACGCCAACGCCCAAAACTCATCCCTATTTCCTGCAGCAAAAGCCGACTCATGCTGCGCTCACTCATACCGATGCGAGTGGCCCAGTCGTGAACTGAAATCTTAACCGCGGGGTCGGCCAAGAGCATTTCAGCGAGCCTACGCAGACGCTTGTCGCGAGGCATCGGCAAATGCAAGTCCTGCACGGGGGCTGCCGACAGTTCGTCCAACAACGTTGCGATCAGGCGGTCTTCGCGCGCGACAGAGACAGCGTCTTCCGAGAAGCCCGTCGCCTTCAGCAGCAACTCACGCAACAGCGGCGATACGCCAATCGTGCAGCAGCCTCGCGGAAGATCCGGGGCGGCATCAGGTTCAACAAACAGGCAATAACATTCTGTTTCTCCCGAGCCACGTGTCGCATGTGACAAACCACCGGGTATCCATACGGCACATTGCGGTGGAACGATCCAGATTCCATCTTCTATTTCACAATTGAGGATGCCGCGCACGGAGTAAAGCAGTTGTGCCTTACGATGTTGATGGCTGGCTTGCTCCCAGTCTTTACTAATCATCGAAGCGCTGATTGCAACGACAGGCCGCGAAATGCTATCGACATCCCACCTGGGAACCGTGTCTTTATTAGCAATGTTCGCCATAGCTGGTTTGCGCCCCTCTTTACGCCAAAAAAGGATCTGGCTGAATCGAACAATATTATGGCCGGCCTGTGAAATCACGCCGGCGCGCATACAGGGTATCCTGAAATTGCAGGACATCACAGAGGTCCAGCAACTCGTCGAGGGACTATAGACATGCGTATAGATGCCACCCAATTTCCGTTCGTTTGGTTGCAAAAAACCACGCTGGACAATAGCCAGGAAGAGTCACTTGGCGCGTTCGAGGCGTTGCTTGCTCGCAATGAACCTTTCGTACTTCTTAGCGACGAAAGTCTAGATAAAGAAAAAACGGACCACTCACCGAGCGAAATGAAACAAATAGCTCTTTGGATGAAGCGCCATAAGACCGAGCTCAAGACTTATGTCAAAGCTTCGGTCCATATCGAACCAAGTCTCACCAAACGCTTAGCAGGAAAAGCGTTCGCAGTTGTTTACGAAAAATTTTGGGGCTACCCCATGCTAATGGCGGCTACCAAAGACGAGGCTTTGGCGCTGGCACAGACATTATTGGGGCGTGAGCCCTTAAAAAGTTGACTTCTAGTTGTAGTGGTCTAATGAAACCGGACACCCATTTAGGCGAGAATGCTCGCCAGATAGAGGTGTCTGATGACCAAACAACGTCGTTCCTTTTCCGCTGAAATCAAACGCGAGGCCGCTGGCCTCGTGCTCGATCAAGGCTATAGCCATATCGAAGCCTGTCGCTCACTCGGGGTGGTCGAGTCTGCGCTACGTCGCTGGGTCAACCAGCTTCAACAAGAGCGCAACGGTGTAACTCCACAGAGCAAAGCCTTGACGCCCGAGCAGCAGAAAATCCAAGAGCTGGAAGCCCGAATTGCTCGTCTTGAGCGGGAGAAATCCATTTTAAAAAAGGCTACCGCGCTCTTGATGTCTGAAGAGCACGAGCGCATGCGCTGATTGATCAGCTAAGTGCCCGTGAATCGGTTGAATTACTGTGCGAAGCCTTCGAAGTACCTCGCTCGTGCTACTACAACCATCGCCTCAGACGCCGGACTCCAGACGTTGAACGGATTCGGTTACGCAGTCGCGTCAACGAGTTGTTCTCGCAAAGTCGAAGCGCTGCCGGCAGCCGCAGTATCGTGTCGATGATGCAGGAAGATGGCGAGCAGATCGGCCGGTTCAAGGTAGGTGGTCTGATGCGAGAACTGGGATTGATCAGCAAGCAACCGGGCTCGCGCCTCATCACGGCGTCCACGCGCGTCTCTGAGACTTATCTGCGGGTAGCTGCCCAGGGACATGCGCTTCTGCTTGCCTGCCAAGAAGTACCTGAAATACCAGATCTTTCCCCCGCGGGCCGTCACATTGAGCGCAAGCCCATCCGTATCCCCGAGGGAGTAATCGTTGCCGGTAATTCTGGCTTGCCGAACGGTCGTATCCGAGAGTGCCATAGCGAGCTCCTGATCAGAGTCAGGGCCAGATACTCATCTCCATATCCAAGCTGCTCCAGCAACATACCGATTCAGTGCGCGTCCGAATTCAAGACTCTCATTCGGGACTCGATTCAGGACTTAAAAGCACTGGTTGGTGCTGGATTTCAGTGGTTCCCGCCGGAACGAAAAAAGGACCCGAAGGTCCTTTTTTCAATCACTTACAGAACCCAGTGGAATTCTGTAAGTGCTATGTTTGGAGCGGGAAACGAGACTCGAACTCGCGACCCCGACCTTGGCAAGGTCGTGCTCTACCAACTGAGCTATTCCCGCATCTTGGTGACGGGGCCATTCTATAGATTCAAATAGCCGCGTCAACCCTTTGATTCAAAACTTATTTTTTATCTGTCGTGGTTCTCAGATGCGGCCAGGCCGCTCTCATGTATTGCACCATGGACCATAGCGTCAGGCCGGCCGCCAGTAACAGCAATACGTAGCCCACGATCACCCAAAAAGTAAACGCTGGTGGATTGGCAAGGAGGATGACCAGCGCCAGCATCTGCGCCGCCGTCTTCCATTTGCCCAGGTTGGAGACCGCAACCTGCGCCCTCGCCCCCAATTCAGCCATCCATTCGCGCAGAGCCGAGATCACGATCTCGCGACCGATAATCACCGCGGCAGGCAACGTGAGCCAAAGATTGGCGTGGGCCTGAACCAGCAACACCAGCGCGACCGCGACCATCAATTTATCGGCAACAGGGTCGAGAAACGCACCAAACGGGGTGCTTTGCTCAAGACGCCGGGCCAGATATCCATCGAGCCAATCCGTTGCCGCCGCAAAAGCGAAGACCGAACTGGCCGCCATGTAGCTCCAGTGATAAGGCAGATAAAACAGCAAAATGAAGATCGGAATCAGGAGGACACGTAGAACGGTGATCAGATTAGGAATATTCATCGGCACAACTGGCTACGAGGTGAGCGGGCATTCTACTCGCTGTGCAGGTTTGCATAAATCGACTCTGCGAGCTTTTTACTGATTCCGGGTGCTTTGGCTATTTCTTCGATGCTTGCGCGTGACAATTCCTGTAACCCTCCGAAGTGTTTGAGCAGGTCCCGACGGCGCGTAGGCCCAACCCCCGCGACGCCTTCAAGCGTCGAGGTACGACGGGTTTTCCCGCGCCGCGCACGGTGTCCGGTAATCGCAAAACGGTGGGCTTCATCCCGAATCTGCTGGATTAGGTGCAATGCCGGCGAATCCCCCGGCAAGGTGAACTCGTGCGCGGCGTCGTTGAGGTACAGGGTTTCGAAACCGGCTTTGCGCGTCGCACCTTTGGCCACACCCAGAAGAATCAGGTCAGGTACCGCCAATTCATTGAGCACGTCCCGCGCCATGGACAACTGGCCCTTGCCGCCGTCGACCAGCAGGATGTCCGGCAACTTGCCCTCGCCGTCCTTGAGTCTACTGAAGCGTCGGGTCAGCGCCTGGTGCATGGCGGCATAATCGTCGCCGGCGGTAATACCTTCAATGTTGTAGCGTCGGTAATCCGATTTGATCGGCCCTTCCGGACCAAACACCACGCACGATGCGACCGTTGCCTCTCCGCTTGAATGGCTGATGTCGTAACACTCAAGGCGCAGCGGCGGCTCGTCGAGCTTCAACACCTTCGCCAGCGCGTCGAAACGGGCCGCGACATGCTGGCGGTTGGCAAGACGTGCCGATAAGGCCTGTTCTGCGTTGGTTACAGCCATTTGCTGCCAGCGCGCGCGCGTTCCGCGTACACGATGGCTGATGATCAGTTCGCGACCACGAGACTCTTCGATGGCATCTATCAGTGTCGGGAAATCATCGTGAAGCACATTGACGATGACTTCACCGGGCAGCTCACGATCCACACCGCCCAGGAAATACTGAGAAAGAAACGCAGACATGACCTCGCCCACCTCCTCCTCGATACCCACCTGAGGAAAGAAATTCTTGCTGCCCAGAACGCGCCCGCCACGCACGCTGATCAGGTGCACACAGGCGCCGCCGGGATTGACGAAAGCAGCAACCACATCCACATCGCCGGTGCCGCCGTCCATGCTTTGCTGATCCTGCACACGCCGCAGCAATGCGATCTGGTCACGCAACTCAGCCGCGCGCTCAAAGTCCAGGCTCATGGCGGCCTTTTCCATCAAGGCGTTCAACTCGTCGGTCAGCGTGTTGCTGCGACCTTCGAGGAACATGACGGAGTGACGAACGTCTTCGGCGTAGACCTGCGGCTCGACAAGGCCGACACATGGCCCCTTACAGCGCTTGATCTGGTATTGCAGGCAAGGACGTGTACGGTTCTTGTAGTAACTGTCTTCGCACTGGCGGACCAGAAAGGTCTTCTGCATCAGGCTCAGGCTTTCGCGAACCGCCCCGGCGCTGGGGTACGGGCCGAAATAGCGACCTTTGGTTTTTTTCGCGCCTCGGTGAATGCTCAGGCGCGGAAAATCGCCGTCCGACAGGTACACGTACGGGTAGGATTTATCGTCGCGCAGCAGAATGTTGTACGGCGGTCGCCACTCTTTGATAAGTGTCTGCTCAAGGAGCAGCGCTTCGGTTTCATTGGCGGTAATCGTTGTCTCGATCTGGGCGATACGAGCAACGAGCGCGCTGGTCTTGGGTGCGTGGCCGGTTTTGCGGAAATAACTGGCGAGGCGGTTCTTAAGATTCTTGGCCTTGCCCACATAAAGCAGGCGAGCCTCGGCATCGAACATGCGATACACGCCGGGACGGCCGCTGCAGGTAGAAAGAAAAGCACTGGGATCGAACGGTTGATTCATTTCAGGCGCTGGCATCGACCATGCCGTGACGTACTGCCAATAAAGCCAACTCAACATCGCTGCTGATTGAAAGCTTCTCAAAGATACGGTAACGGTAGGTATTGACGGTTTTAGGTGACAGACAAAGTTTGTCGGATATGACCTGGACCTTCTGACAGCCCACGATCATCAAGGCGATCTGTATTTCACGCTCGGAAAGTAAATCGAACGGAGAATTGTTCACTTGCGGCTGGAATGACTTGATCGCCAACTGCTGGGCTATCTGCGGGCTGATGTAGCGCTGACCGGCAAAGACAAGACGAATGGCCTGGACCATTTCGGCCAGTCCGGCGCCTTTGGTCATGTACCCGGCGGCACCGGCTTGCAGCAGACGCGTAGGGAATGGATCGTCCTCGCAAACGGTCACCGCAACAACTTTTATTTCCGGGTGGCTGCGCAGCATTTTGCGGGTGGCCTCAAGACCACCGATGCCAGGCATCTTCACGTCCATCAGAACCACATCGGGTTTTAGCTCGCGCGCCTTCTTCAGCGACTCCTCTCCAGAGTCAGCCTGACCGACGACCTGCAGACCATCTATATCGGCCAGCATGCGTGTGATGCCCGTCCGAACAAGATCATGGTCATCGACAACTAGCACCTTAATCAAGCGGACACCTCGCGAAACGGTCATGACGAATGCTCGTCACCATAGCAAAAACAGTGAGTCAGACCTAGCCAAAAGCGAAGTCTGACTCATATAGAGGTGGTAACGGCAGATATAGCTTTTTGCTACTGATACGGTTGAACGACTTGATTTCCCAGCTTCAACCCGTAATTACGGGCCAAGGCTCAGTTGCCATCGCGATTTCCGGGCTTGCCATGAATTGCATAAGACGCCGACAGTTCCGCCATGGTCGTCGTCAGACGTCTAATGGCATCCTGATCTTCCTTGAGTAGTGATCTATAACTTCCCAGTACCTTCTCCTCGGCATTGCTCAAATTATCGACAGGGATGGGTGTCGGCGTGCCCGTCAGGACGTAAAGCACATCAACGCCTTTGGCCGCAACTGCTGCGAGGTAGTCGGCCTTGGGAGCACGATCACCGCTTTCGTATTTGCCTTGAGCGTTCGCTTCGACACCACCGATTTCTCCGAAGGCACGCTGAGAAAGCCCCAGTCGTTCTCTTTCTTTTCTAAGTCGGTAACCAATTCCACTCATTTGAATGCATAATCCTGTTGACCCCATCCTTACGAATGGTAGAATCTAGATAAATTAAACTGATTTGAACGGTTTTGAACTATGCCCGGAATACGTACCGCTGCACAAGCCAAGGCCTGGCTAGAACAACAAGGTAAATCTGTTCAAGAGTTTGCGCGCGAGAACAGCATCGACCCTGCGACCACCTATCAAGTGCTGGCTGGCCGCAAAAAAGGCCGACGTGGGGAAGCCCACAAAGTCGCGGTATTGCTGGGCATGAAGATCGGCAGCATCCCCACTGCTGTCGAGGCGCAGCCTCAGCAAATGGCCGACTGACCGCAATCAGTCGTACGGTCATGCGGCAACGATGCCTGACGTCCGGTGCTATCAAATAGATAGCGGCTCTGGCGTCGATTGGATTTTCTGATTGAATCCGCACCGCAGGCTGCAGTAAGCTCGCAGCACCTTAACGGAGATGCTCCATGTCCCAGCCAACCTCATCGATGCACCACTCTGCCAGCGTAGATCGCTCGGTAGCGTGCTTCATCGCGTGCGACGGGCTGAACGGCGTTGATCTCCCGAACAGCTTTTATTTTGGGTATTGGTATAGCCACTGGCGCGCCTGATACCTACCTGGCGCCCACACTAAAGGGGACGCCAACCAGAGAAATCTCTACCCCCGGTCGGCTACCCGACCGGGGGTTTTGTTTTTTCAGCCCCTGAACTTTTTTCCCTGAACACTGAATCCATCGAGGAATACGACATGACTTACAGCACTTATTACCGTTACGACAGCCGCTTCGCCTGGCGATTTAGCAACCTCCGCTCGGGACAGCCAGCCGCCTCCGATCGGTCACTTATGGGTGGCAGCCAGTTGCACACAGCCAATACGGCAAATTGTCGAACACATCAGTAGGACCTGAGCGGGAGCGCCCGCCAGTCCAGGAAGCCCAATATGAATTCCTCTGTCTCAGTCAAATCGTCGGACCTGT
The DNA here is from genome assembly GCF_049898225.1 of Pseudomonas sp. DSP3-2-3. NCBI lineage: Bacteria > Pseudomonadati > Pseudomonadota > Gammaproteobacteria > Pseudomonadales > Pseudomonadaceae > Pseudomonas > Pseudomonas sp. DSP3-2-3. Next base: position 22,737 of record NZ_JAFCXH010000016.1, read on the forward strand.
CGCCCAGCAATCTCACGGTGCTCGACAGCATCCCGGCGCCCCGGCGCTTGCCCAGCCCGCTGCAGCTCAAGTCCCAATTGCCGCTCGATCTTGCCCTTACCGAGCAAGTCGCGGCCCATCGTCGAGCGATACGCGCAATTCTCAACGGCGATGATTCGCGCCTGCTGGTGGTCGTTGGCCCCTGCTCGATTCATGACCCGCAATCCGCCCTGGAATACGCGCAGCGCCTGGCCGATCTGGCCGCGCAAGTCAGCGACCAGATGCTGCTGGTGATGCGTGCCTACGTGGAAAAACCGCGCACGACTGTCGGTTGGAAAGGCCTGGCCTACGATCCACTGCTCGATGGCAGTGACGATATGGCGGGCGGTTTGACGCTTTCCCGGCAATTGATGCGGGAAATGTTGCGCCTGGGCCTGCCCATTGCGACGGAAATTCTGCAACCCATGGCTGCCGGCTATTTCGACGATTTGCTCGGCTGGGTGGCAATTGGCGCCCGCACCACCGAATCACAGATTCACCGGGAGATGGCCAGCGGTTTGCCAATGCCTGTGGGCTTCAAGAACGGGACGGATGGCGGTGTTGCAGTCGCCAGCGATGCCATGCGCTCCGCGGCTCACCCGCATCGCCATTTCGGCATGGACCGCCAGGGCCACCCGGCAATTATCGAGACTCCGGGCAATCGCGATACGCATATTGTCCTGCGCGGAGGCCACGGCGGACCGAACTTCGACCGTCAGAGCGTCGCCAGAATACGAGACAGACTGGAGAAGAATGCGCTCAGCGCCCGAATCATGGTGGATTGCAGTCACGCCAACAGTGGCAAAGACCCGCTGCGCCAACCTCAGGTATTCCGCGACGTGCTGGCTCAACGCCTGCAAGGCGATACATCGCTGGTCGGCATGATGCTGGAAAGCCATTTGTTCGAGGGCTGCCAGCCGTTGAGCGAATCCCTGCGCTACGGCGTCTCGGTAACCGACGGCTGCCTGGGCTGGGACGACACCGAGCAGTTGCTACGCGACGCCGTGGACAAGCTGCGTTACAGATAAGAATGCAGAAATCGCAGCCTTGATCTGACGGCTGGTTTTGCCGCGCTGCGCGTTGATGCGACCGCGCAGGGACGGGGCTTTTTCGGCATTTGAGGCGTAAATGCCTGGCGCCGATGGTCACGTGCCCCGTAACACATTCGGAACTTTTAGCAGGAAAAGCGTCCCTTAATCCGGTAGGCTTTCCCTTTTTTAACAGGAGCAACTTCCCATGGCTAAAGCCACTGCCCGCCACATCCTTGTTTCCGATGAAGCAAAATGCAACGCACTCAAAGCGGAAATCGAAAGCGGTGCTGATTTTGCAGAAGTAGCAAAAGCCAATTCGAGCTGCCCTTCGAGCCGTCAAGGCGGCGATCTGGGTTCGTTCGGTCCTGGCCAGATGGTCAAGGAATTCGACACCGTAGTTTTCAGTGCTCCAGTGAACGTCGTACAAGGTCCGGTCAAGACCCAGTTCGGCTATCACTTGCTGGAAGTCACCAGCCGCCAGGACTGATCGTCCTGTTGCGCGATGATTGAAAAACGGCCCGCCTCAAGCGGGCCGTTTTTGTTCAAGCCGATCATTCCTGGCCCATTATTTTCTCTGGCCGGCTAATACCTCCTGCCCCGCCCCGCAACACGGCAAGTAAATTGCTAACAACGCTATCAGCTGCTCAATGCTGGCTGATTCCTCGTTTGTGTTACTGCCCGCACCGATGGCATCGTATTCCCACCGCCACTTGCGCATCATCTGGTTACAAAGGTGCCCGGTATCCGGTACCTTGAGCGCAGCGGTATTTACCTGTAGATACCTGTGCTGCGTCGGACAACGTGTAAGACATTTCGTCGATCATGACCCTTAACCCTGATGTCCGCCTGCGGAGGTCAGTCCAGGATTCGAGTAATGCGTTTTGTTTTTTCATCGCTGATCGTTGCAACGCTGACCTTGCTGTCCGGCCTTCAAATTTCGTCCGCCGCTCCCCTGCACGCGCTGACCGTCTACGGTGAAGCGCCACGCTATCCCGCTGATTTCAAACACTTCGACTACGTCAATCCAGACGCGCCAAAAGGGGGCAGCATGCGCCGCTCGGCGCAGGAAATCGGTCAGTTCGATCACCTGATGCCCTATCTCGACAAAGGCACCGGTGTTTCGCAGCTCAACGGCATGGTGTACTCGCCCCTGGCCGTGAAGTCCCTCGACGAACCCAATACGGTGTACGGCCTGGTCGCACAAAGCATGGAGCGCGGCGACGACGGCCTGTCCTTGAGGTTCTTTCTGAACCCCAAGGCTCGCTTCGCCGATGGCACGCCAATCACCGCCGAAGATGTGCGCTACACCTACGATTTGCTGATGACCCAAGGCAGCCTGTCATACCGCACTGAATTTCAGGACGTAAAGGCCGTCGAGGTGGAATCGCCGACCCAGATCCGTTTCGACTTCAAAAGTGCCGAGAGCCGCAGCCTGCCTCTGGACCTCGCATCGCTGCCGGTCTTCCCTGAGCACTGGTGGAAAAACCGGGACTTCGCGGGCGGCGGCGGGTTTGAAATCCCCCTCGGCAGCGGGCCTTACAAAGTCGCCAAGGTCGATCCTGGCCGCAGCATCACCTTTGCCCGCGATCCGGACTGGTGGGGCAAGGATCTGCCGGTCAACAAGGGTTTTTATAACTTTGATTCGTTCAGCGTGGAGTATTTCGGCGACACCGACGTCGCCCGCCAGGTACTCAAAGGCGGCGCCTACGATTACAACCGTGAATATTCCGCCACTGCTTACTCGATTCTTTACGACAGCCCGGCGCTGGATGAGGGCCGGTTGCAGAAAGCGCATCTGGCCAAAGGTGCCGTGCAGAGCTCCCAGGGCTTTGTGTTCAATCTGGATCGGCCAATGTTTCAGGACCGTCGTGTGCGGCAGGCACTGGCCATGCTCTGGGACTTCGAGTGGACCAACCGGCAGATGATGCGCAACATGTACATCCGCCAGAACAGTTACTTTTCCAACTCGCCCTTGGCCGCGACGCAATTGCCCAGCGAATCCGAGCTGAAGATTCTTGAACCGCTGCGCGGCAAGATTCCTCCAGAGGTATTCAGTGAGGTGTTCCGCACCCCGAAAACCGACGGCACAGGTTTTATCCGTGACAAACAGCTTCAGGCGCTGGCGCTTCTGGAGGAAGCTGGCTGGATGCCCAAAGGCGACCAACTGGTCAATGCCAAGGGCGAACCGCTCAGTTTCACCTTCCTCAACGGTCAGGCCGGCTTCGAGAAAATCCTCCTGCCTTACAAGCGCAACCTGGCGCAGATCGGCGTCACTTTCGAGATTCGCCGCATTGATGCCGCGCAATACCTGAACCGGGTCATGGCCCGGGATTACGACATGATTGTCACTGGCTATTCGGTTTCGTCGTCTCCCGGTATGGAGTTGTACAACAACTTCGGCTCCAAGGGAGCCCGCGATCCCGGTTCCAGCAACTATATGGTCTTGCAGGACCCGGCCATCGACAGCTTGATTGAAGGCGTCGTTAAAGCTGACAACAAAGCGACGATGGTCGATTACGCACATTGCCTGGATCGCGTTCTGCAATGGGGCTATTACTGGATTCCCAATTATTATCCGCCGGGCGCATCGACCCTTTGGTGGAACCGCTTCGGCATTCCGAAAGTTCAGGCCAGCAATGCGGAGGCCATCGACACCTGGTGGGAAATCAGCCCGACCCCGCTGACCAACGAGCAATTCGCGGCAAAACGCGGTGTTTCAGCCATTGCCTCGGAGATGAAGTGAATGCTCGGCTATCTATTGCGACGACTGTTGCTGATCATTCCTACGTTGCTGTGCATTCTGCTGGTCAATTTTTTCATCGTTCAGGCCGCCCCGGGTGGACCGGTTGAGCAAGCCATCGCCCGCCTGCAAGGCATCGGCGGCGCCAACGCCAGTGTTGGCAGTGCACCTGCCGAGTCGATCAACGCCAATCAATCCCAATCACGTGCCTCCCGGGGACTTGACCCGAAGCTGATCAAGGAAATCGAACGCCAGTACGGTTTCGACAAGCCATTGCATGAGCGCATGTGGCTGATGCTCAAGAGCTATGCCCAGCTGGATTTCGGCAACAGTTTTTTCCGTGGCGCCAAAGTGACGGACCTGATTCTGCAAAAAATGCCGGTTTCGATCTCCCTCGGGTTATGGGCAACACTGCTGACGTATCTGATTTCCATCCCGCTGGGCATTCGCAAGGCCGTCAAGCACGGCAGCCAGTTCGACATATGGAGCAGCACGGCAATCATCATTGGCTACGCCATGCCCGCTTTTCTGTTTGCGATGTTGTTGGTCGTGGTCTTTGCTGGCGGGACTTCACTTAACTGGTTCCCGGTGCGCGGACTGGTGTCGGAAAACTTCGACCAGCTCAGTACCGTGGGCAAGATCGCCGACTATTTCTGGCATCTGGTACTGCCAGTTTCGTCTCTGGTGATCGGTGGATTCGCCACCCTGACGATTCTTACCAAGAACTCATTTCTCAACGAGATCACTCGTCAATACGTGGTGACCGCCCGCGCCAAGGGGCTCAGCGAACGCCGGGTGTTGTATGGCCACGTGTTCCGCAATGCAATGTTATTGGTGGTTGCCGGTATCCCGCAGGCCTTCATCAGCGTGTTTTTCGCCGGTTCGCTGCTGATCGAAGTGATTTTTTCCCTCGATGGTCTCGGACGCATGAGTTATGAAGCCGCAGTGTCACGGGATTATCCCGTGGTCTTCGGCTCGTTGTTCATCTTTACGCTGTTTGGCCTGCTGATAAAACTGGTCGGAGACATCTGCTACACCGTGGTCGATCCGCGAATTGACTTCAGCGCGAGGAATGCCTGATGAACAGACTTTCTCCGCTGGCCCAGCGTCGTCTGGACCGTTTTCGCAACAATCGGCGCGGCTGGTGGTCGTTGTGGCTGTTTTGCGGCCTGTTCCTGCTGAGTTTGGGAGGCGAAATCATCGCCAACGACAAACCGTTGCTGCTCAGCTATCAGCACGGCCTGTACTTCCCGGCCTTCAAGCGCTACACCGAACAGGAATTCGGCGGACAGCTGCCCTTCCAGCCCGACTATCGCAGCGATTACGTGCGTGAGCTGATCAAAAAAGGCGATGGCTGGATGGTCTTTCCGCCGATTCCGTTCAGCGATGACACGCCCAATTACGACCTGAACCGCCCTGCCCCGAGCCCGCCCAGCGAAACCAACTGGCTGGGCACGGACGATCAGGCCAGGGACGTGCTGGCGCGGGTGATCTTCGGGGCGCGGGTGTCGATCCTGTTTGCCCTGGCGCTGACCGTTATCAGCGCGTTGATCGGCATCGCCGCCGGTGCCTTGCAAGGGTATTACGGCGGCTGGGTGGATCTGATCGGGCAGCGCTTGCTGGAAGTCTGGTCCGGCTTGCCCGTGCTGTACCTGCTGATCATTCTGTCGGGCTTTGTCGAACCCAACTTCTGGTGGCTGCTGGGCATCATGGCGTTGTTTTCGTGGCTGGCCCTGGTGGATGTGGTACGCGCCGAGTTCCTGCGCGGGCGCAACCTTGAATATGTCAAAGCCGCCCGCGCGCTGGGCCTGAACGACCGCAAAGTGATTCTGCGGCACATTCTGCCCAACGCCATGAATGCGACGCTGAGCTACTTGCCGTTCATTCTGACCGGGGCAATTTCAACCTTGACCGCCCTGGATTTTCTCGGCTTCGGCATGCCTGCCGGCAGCGCTTCCTTGGGCGAGTTGATCGCCCAGGGCAAGCAGAACCTGCAAGCTCCCTGGTTGGGACTGACCGCCTTCTTTACTCTGGCGCTGATCCTCTCGCTGTTGGTTTTCATTGGCGAGGCGCTGCGTGATGCCTTCGACCCGAGGTCTTGAAATGACGGATAACCTGATCGAAATCCGCGACCTCAACGTCGCGTTCAACGACCAGACCGTGGTCAAGAGCCTGTGCCTGGATATCCGTGCCGGTGAATGCCTGGCGTTGGTGGGCGAGTCCGGCTCAGGCAAATCGGTGACGGCGCACTCCATTTTGCAGTTGCTGCCCACCAGCGGCACGGTAAGTACCGGCAGCATTCTTTATCGCGGGCAGCAACTGCTCGGCGCTGACAGCAAAACGCTGCGCCAGCTGCGTGGCAATCAGATTGCCATGATCTTTCAGGAGCCGATGACCTCGCTAAACCCGTTGCATACGGTGTCCAAGCAGATCGGCGAAACCTTGTTGCTGCACAAAGGCTTGAGTGGCCGGGCGGCGCAAAAACGTATTGTCGAACTCCTTGAGCTGGTGGGCATCCAGCACCCGCAAAAACGTCTCAAGGCTTATCCTCACGAACTCTCCGGCGGGCAGCGGCAACGGGTAATGATCGCCATGGCCCTGGCCTGCGAGCCGGAGTTGCTGATTGCCGACGAACCGACTACCGCCCTGGATGTAACAGTGCAGCGCAAAATCCTGCTGTTGCTCAAGGAGCTGCAGCAGCGCCTTAACATGTCGCTGCTGCTGATCAGCCATGACTTGAACCTCGTGCACAGTGTGGCCCAGCGGGTTTGTGTGATGCGCGCCGGGGAAATCGTCGAGCAGTCCAATTGCCAGACGCTGTTCAAAGCTCCGCAACATCCTTACAGCAAGCTGTTGCTCGATGCCGAACCCGCTGGCGAACCGCTGCCGCGCGATAGCCGTGAAAAAGTACTGCAAGTCGACAACCTGCGCGTCTGGTTCTCCCTGGGCGGCGGCATCTTGCGTCGGCACAACGAATACCTCAAGGCGGTGGATGACATCAGCTTGAGCATCGAACGGGGTAAAACCCTCGGAATCGTTGGGGAATCCGGCTCGGGAAAATCGACACTTGGTCAGGCAATCCTGCGCTTGCTGGAATCGCGTGGCAGTATTCGTTTCCAGGGGCACGCACTGGAGGGACTCACTCAGAAGCAAATGCGGCCTTGGCGTAAACAGATGCAGGTGGTGTTTCAGGACCCCTACGGCAGTCTCAGCCCGCGCATGTCGGTGGCGCAGATCATCAGCGAAGGGCTCGAAGTCCATAGCGAGCTTGATCCGCTGCAGTGTGAAGTCGAGGTGATACGGGTACTGGAAGAGGTCGGGATCGATCCGCAAAGCCGTCATCGCTACCCCCACGAGTTTTCCGGAGGGCAGCGTCAGCGTATCGCCATCGCCCGCGCCCTGGTGCTCAAACCCGCTCTGATTCTGCTGGACGAGCCGACTTCGGCGCTGGACCGGACGGTACAGAAACAAGTTGTCGCGTTATTGCGCCAATTGCAGGAAAAACATGGACTGACTTATCTGTTTATCAGTCATGACCTTGCAGTGGTCAGGGCGCTCGCCCATGACCTGATCGTGGTCAAGGACGGCAAAGTGGTTGAACGTGGCGCCAGCCATGACGTATTCGATGCGCCTCAGCACCCTTACACCAGGGAATTGCTGGCAGCGGCGCATCCGGGCTTTAATTAAAAAACGGGCATTCTGTGCGGCCAGACGCCGGATACAAACAACGGAACACCCCATGAAAGACAGCGACAGCCTCCACGATTATCGGCGGGTACGACAACTGGCGATCCGTTCGCTGTTTGAAATCATCGAGCAATCCAGCGAAGGCACTGTGATCGTCGACAAGGACGCGCGCATCGTCTGGATCAACGAACGCTACGCGCGGCGTTTTGGCCTTGAGGACCCAAGCGCGGCGCTGGGCCAGCCCTGTGAAAAGGTCATCCCCGGCAGTCTGTTGCGACAGGTCGCAACCAACGGCCGCCCGATCCTGCTGGACATGATGGACACCGCCAAAGACCCGTTGGTGGTCATGCGCCTGCCCATCCACGATGTATCGGGCGACCTGATCGGCGCAATCGGTTTCGCCTTGTTCGACGAACTGCACGCCCTGACACCGCTGCTCAAGCGCTACCTGAGCATGCAGGAGGAACTGGCCTCCACTCGTTCGTTGCTCCGGGCGCGTCAGGCCAAATACAGTTTTGCTCACTTCATCGGCACCAGTGCGGCCAGCCTGGAGGTCAAGCGTCGCGCTCGGCGCAGCGCGGGTGCCGATTCGCCGGTGTTGCTGCTCGGCGAGACCGGCACGGGCAAAGAATTGCTGGCCCATGCGATTCACAGCGCATCTCCTCGGGCGCATAAAGCCTTTGTCAGCATCAACAGCGCAGCTATCCCGGAAACCTTGCTGGAGGCGGAGTTCTTCGGCACCGCGCCGGGCGCCTTCACTGGCGCGGATCGCAAGGGACGAGCGGGCAAGCTGCAAATCGCCCAGGGCGGCACGTTGTTTCTCGATGAAATCGGCGACATGCCGCTCGCGCTGCAAAGCAAGCTGCTCAGGGTCTTGCAGGAAAAGGAATACGAGCCGGTCGGCTCCAATGACGTCATTCAGAGTGATATTCGCCTGATTGCCGCCACTTCGATTGATCTCGAAGCGGCCATCAAGCGTGGGGAGTTTCGCGCCGACCTTTATTACCGCCTGAGCGTCCTGCCGATTCGGGTCCCGCCATTGCGGGAACGCCTGGACGATTTGCCGTCCCTCAGCGAAGCGATTCTTGAGGAGTTGCACAGCCAGCACGAACTGGACAGCGGCGCGCTGACCCTACTCGGGCAGCATGCGTGGCCAGGAAATATCCGGGAACTGCGCAACGTACTTGAACGCGCAGCCTTGCTCAGCGATGAGCTGATGCTCAATGCGCGAGATATTCGCGCTGCAATCGGCCAGATAATTCCCTTGCACCCTTGCTTTAGCACAGCAGAGCCATTGGTCTTCGAGACCTTCAGCCAGGCGCGACAGCGGTTCGATCGGCAATTGATCGAACAGGCGTTGATGAATTGCTCGGGCAGCGTCGTTGAAGCTGCCAGCCAATTGGGCTTGGGCCGTTCGACGCTGTACAAGAAAATGGCCGCGTTGGGGATTGCCGAGTCTCAATAGGGAGACTGGGTCTCGTTAATGAGATTGCCGCGCAATCCTGGTGTCTTGCCTGTATTTGCCAGGGGTTAACCCAACCAGCGGCTATTCATGCCCACTGCCTGTCTCTTTATAGAGACTTAAAGGGCGAATTCGTCCTGCACCACAGAAAATTATCGATATAAAACAATAGCTTAGCGATATGGCATGAAACCCGCTATACCCATTACGCGGCCCTTGCCGCTGCCGAAAACAATAACAATATGCCGACCGGATTCAGCGATCCATGCAGAGCGCCCTCGGCAGCCTCTGAGTTCGTTGTAGTCCCAGGCCAGGAGACACTCAATGAGTGTGATCATTGCCTTGGCAGCCCTCGCGCTGTTGATGCTTGCTGCGTACCGTGGTTATAGCGTTATCCTCTTCGCCCCCATCGCCGCCATGGGGGCGGTATTGCTCACCGACCCTTCGGCCGTAGCCCCCGCCTTTACCGGGGTGTTCATGGACAAGATGGTCGGCTTCGTCAAGTTGTACTTCCCCGTGTTCCTGTTAGGCGCCGTATTCGGCAAGCTCATCGAGCTGTCCGGATTTTCCCGGGCCATCGTTGCCGCTGCCATCGGGGTTCTCGGTACTCGGCAAGCGATGCTGGTGATCGTGCTGGTCTGCGCATTGCTCACCTACGGCGGCGTTTCGCTGTTTGTGGTGGTGTTCGCGGTCTACCCGTTTGCTGCGGAAATGTTTCGCCAGAGTGATATTCCCAAACGGCTGATACCGGCGACCATCGCACTCGGGGCGTTTTCCTTCACCATGGACGCCCTCCCCGGCACGCCGCAGATCCAGAACATCATCCCTACAACCTTCTTCAACACCACCGCCTGGGCTGCACCGTGGCTGGGTTTGATCGGCACGATTTTCGTGTTTTGCGCCGGCATGCTCTATCTGCAGCGTCAGCGCAACAAGGCGCAAAAGGCCGGTGAAGGTTACGGCACTGAGCTGCGCAACGAGCCGGAAACCGCGGAAGACATCAGGCTGCCGCATCCACTGATTGCTCTGTCACCACTGCTTCTGGTGGGCTTGGCGAATCTATTGTTCACCTGGTGGATTCCCCAACTGTATGGCAAAACTCACACCCTGGCGCTGCCGGGCATGGCTACGCCGATCCAGACCGAGATCGCCAAACTGACCGCAATCTGGGCCGTGGAAGCCGCGTTGCTCATAGGCATCCTGATGGTGCTGGTGTGTGGCTTCGCCGCGATACGCAGTCGTCTGGCCGAAGGCAGCAAAAGCGCAGTCAGCGGCGCATTGCTTGCAGCCATGAACACCGCATCGGAATACGGCTTCGGCGCGGTCATCGCCTCGTTACCAGGCTTTCTGGTGCTGGCGGACTGGCTGAAAAGCATTCCCAACCCGCTGGTTAACGAAGCAATCACGGTTACCTTGCTGGCAGGCATAACCGGCTCGGCTTCGGGTGGCATGAGCATCGCGCTGGCGGCCATGTCCGAGAGCTTTATCAGTGCCGCCCATGCGGCCAATATCCCGCTGGAAGTGCTGCACCGCGTGGCCTCCATGGCCAGTGGCGGTATGGATACCCTGCCGCACAACGGCGCGGTGATCACCTTGCTGGCGGTCACCGGCCTCACGCACCGCGAAGCGTATCGGGACATTTTCGGCATCACCATTATCAAGACCCTGGCCGTGTTCGTCGTCATCGGCACGTTCTACGCCACGGGCATCGTTTGAGGTACACAACATGAGTCTGCAAGGTAAAACGGCACTGGTCACCGGTTCCACCAGCGGCATTGGCCTGGGTATCGCCATGAGTCTGGCCAAGGCTGGCGCGAACCTGATCCTCAACGGCTTCGGGGATGTCACTGCGGTGATCGCCGAGGTCGAACAATTCGGCGGCAAGGTTGGGCATCATCCCGCAGACGTCAGCAAACCCGAGCAGATCGCGGACATGGTTGCCTACGCGCAGCGTGAGTTCGGCGGCGTCGATATTCTGGTCAACAATGCCGGGATTCAACACGTCGATTCGGTGGAGGATTTCCCGATTGAACGCTGGGACTCGATCATCGCGATCAACTTGTCGTCGGTGTTCCACAGCACGCGGTTGTGCTTACCAGGGATGCGCGACAAAGACTGGGGGCGCATCGTCAATATCGCCTCGGTGCATGGACTGGTCGGCTCGACCGGCAAAGCCGCCTACGTCGCCGCCAAACATGGCGTCATCGGCCTGACCAAAGTCGTGGGCCTGGAAACTGCGACCAGCAACGTGACCTGCAACGCCATCTGCCCCGGCTGGGTGTTGACCCCGCTGGTGCAGCAGCAAATCGATGATCGCGCCGCAGCCAGCGGCGACGCGCAGCAGGCCAGGCACGATCTGCTGGCCGAAAAACAACCGTCGCTGGAGTTCGTCACCCCGTCACAGCTCGGCGAACTGGTGTTGTTCCTGTGCAGCGACGCCGCCGTTCAGGTACGCGGCGCGGCGTGGAATGTCGACGGCGGGTGGCTGGCGCGCTAAGTCAGGCGTCCCGCTTGCCGTCGTCACGCTCATCCACCAATCCCCAATCCGCCACTTTCACGCTGACTGCTGGCGTAGGTGGCGGTGGCGGCGTGGTCAGTTGACCGGTAACGCCGCCTTCCCCATGCAGCTTGAGGCGCAGACGCACGTTGTTCAGTGAGTCGGCGTGCTTGAGCGCCTCTTCTTCGCTGATGACCCCCTCAATCGCCAACTCGTAAAGCGCGGTATCAAAGGTCTGCATGCCCAAACCGCCGGACTTTTCCATGATGCCTTTGAGTTCGTTGAGCTCATTGCGCTGGATCAGATCGCGAATGGTCGGCGTGCCCATCATCACTTCCACCGCCGCGCGGCGCTTGCCGTCGGTGGTTCTGACCAGCCGCTGGGAGACGAACGCCTTGAGGTTGTTGCCCAGATCGTGCAGCAGTTGATTGCGGCGTTCTTCGGGGAAAAAGTTGATGATGCGGTCCAGCGCCTGATTGGCATTGTTGGCGTGCAACGTCGAAATCGCCAAATGGCCGGTATCGGCGAATGCCAGGGCATGCTCCATGGTTTCCCGGTCGCGGATCTCACCGATCAGAATCACGTCCGGCGCCTGGCGCAGGGTATTTTTCAAGGCCGAATGGAAACTGCGCGTGTCGACGCCCACTTCGCGCTGATTGATGATCGATTTTTTGTGGCGATGAATGAACTCCACCGGATCTTCAATGGTAATGATGTGGCCGCTGGCGTGGCGATTGCGGTAATCGATCAGCGCCGCCAATGACGTGGACTTGCCCGAACCCGTGCCGCCAACGAACAGCACCAGCCCGTGTTTTTCCATGATCACATCGAGCAGCACCGGCGGCAGGAACAGATCCTCGAAGCGCGGAATGTCCAGTTTGATATTGCGAGCCACGATGGACACTTCGTTGCGCTGCATGAAAATGTTGATCCGGAACCGGCCGATGCCGGCCATGGAAACCGCGAGGTTCATCTCCAGCTCACGATGAAATTCCAGCTTTTGCTCGGCATCCATGATGCCTTGTGCAACAGCGGCAATTTCACCCGGCTTCAGGGTTTCGGTGCCCAACGGCTTGAGTACGCCGTTGAACTTGGCGCACGGCGGCGCACCGGTAGAAAGATAAAGGTCCGATCCATCCTGGCTGGCCAGAATCTTTAACAACGCCGGAAAATCCATAATCAGCACCGCACGAAATAAGGTAAATGAGGATGGGTCACTTGCATGCGACGCTTGCCCCGAACAACAGTTCATCAATCGAAGGCGTGTAGCTTGGCCGCAGAAGGTCACCGGACGCAATCACTGATGCGCCAGGTTTTGAAAAACCGTTTCGCTTGATGTGTGATAATGGCCGCCGTTTTTTCTTCAGGCGTCCGTCACATGAAAGCCCAAGCCCGTCACATTCTGGTGAAGACCGCCGAAGAGGCCGAGCAACTCAAGGTGCGTATCGCCAAGGGTGAAGCCTTCGACGTACTGGCAAAAAAACACTCGACCTGCCCGTCCGGCAAGCGCGGCGGCGATCTGGGTGAAGTCAGACCCGGCCAGATGGTGGGAGCCATCGACCAGGTCATTTTCAAAAAGCCGCTGCGGGTGGTACATGGCCCGATCAAAAGCAAGTTTGGTTATCACCTTGTTCAGGTCTTTTATCGGGATTGAGCCGCCCGGAAACCCTCAGAGATTCGGCATGACACTCGCTGGAATCAACGCACCAGGATGCTGAATCACCAGACTGGCCAAGTGATGCCCGGCATCGGCCGCTTCTACCGGACTCGCGCCCCGCAGGCGCATCGACAGATAACCTGCGCTGAATGAATCACCCGCCGCCGTGGTGTCCACCACATGTTTTACCGGGCGAGCAGCGACTTCGAAGCGCTCGCCGCCAGATTCCACCAGACAACTCTGCGCACCGCGCTTGACCACCACTTCACTGATACCCAATTCCCGATAGGCCGTGAGCAGCTCTTCGCTGTCGGTATAGCCAAACAGCGCCTGCTCGTCGTCCTCGGTCAATAGCGCCAGATCGACGCAGGCCATGCAGGCGCGATACGCCTCACGGGCCTGCTCGACGCTTTCCCACAAGCGCGGCCGATAGTTGTTGTCGAACACCACCCGAACGCCCTGCGCCCGGACTTGCGCAAGCCGTGCCAGCAGCCGCTTGCGACCACGCTCGCCGAGCACCGCCAGGGTTATCCCGCTGAGGTACACCACGTCGTAGTTTTGCAGCTCATTGAGAATGACGTCGGACTCGGGCGTGTTGAAACAATCACGCACCGCCGCTTCATTACGCCAGTACAGAAAGCGCCGCTCGCCATTGGCATCGGTCTGGATGCAATACAAACCTGGCAAACGTCCCGGCAGGCGCTGCACCTGGCTCAGGCCAATACCTTCCTGTTCCCAGACGCGGCACATGGCGTCGCTGAAGCTGTCGTCGCCCAGCGCCGTGACGTAGTCCACCTGAGCCGTGCGCCCCAGCAGGCGCGCGATATACACCGCCGTATTCAGCGTATCTCCGCCAAAACTCTGTTGCAGGCTGCCGTTAGCGTGCTGCTGCAACTCGATCATGCACTCACCGATCAGGGCGATGCGCGGATGACTGTGGCTGACCAGTTCGCTCATGTTGAGGTTCTCCCGGTCATCAAAAGCAGGTATCGAACGTTTCGATGACTTGCAATTGTTCATCGACCAGGCATCCGCTGCGCCATTTATCGAAGGTCAGGCACGGGTGTGAGGTGCCGAAGGATATGATGTCGCCTACCTTCAACTCGCAACCGGGCGCGATGGTCATGAACGCGTGCTGGTCCATGACCGCCGTGACCTTGCAGGCGCTGACGTCATCGCCATTGGCAGGCAGCTCGCCAGCCTTGTAGCGTTTGAGCGGATTGGGCAGTCCGGCGTCAAACGCCACATCACGCTTGCCCATCGCGACCACGGCGAAACCCGGCTCTGGCAGCGATTGCACATGGGCCCAGACTTCCAGGGCCGGACGCAGCCCTTCAGTCAGTTCACTGCGCCGGTCGAGCACGCAACACTGTGCGTCTTTATAGATACCGTGGTCATGCACCACGTAACTGCCGGGGCGCAGCACGCCGAGAAAACGTTCACGCACCTGACGTTCGTCGAACGCTTCGGCAATCAAGTCGTACCAGGCCGAGCCGGATGCCGTGACAATCGGCCGATCCAGGGCGAAAGCACCTTTGTCCTGCAGCTCCACGGCCAGTCGTACCAGCGAAGCGGCAAAGGCGCGGATGTCGTTGACCGCCTTGTCACCATGGATCACACCTTCGTAACCCTCGATGCCGGTCAACGCCAGAGACGGTTGCGCCGCGATGGCGTCGGCAAGGTCCAGAACCTCCTGTTCACTGCGACAGCCGCAGCGTCCGCCCGGCACGCCGTATTCGATCATCACGTTCAGGCGTAAACCGCGCGAGGCGAAAAACTCGCCAAGCGCCGCGACGTTGTCCGGATGATCGACCATGCAGTGGAAATCGAACATCGAGTCACCAAGCAGGTCAGCGATCAGCGCCATGTTCGGCGTGCCGACCAGCTGGTTGGCCATCAGCACCCGCCGCACGCCATGAGCATACGCAGCATGGGTCTGCACGGCGGTCGCCAGAGTCATGCCCCACGCGCCCTCCTCCAGTTGGCGGCGAAACAGGGCCGGGACCATGCTGGTCTTGCCATGGGGCGCCAGTTCCGCGCCGCTGTTGCTGACGAATGCCTGCATCCAGCGAATGTTGTGGTCCAGCGCCTCGCGGTGGATGACCAGCGCGGGAAGGCTGACGTCGCGAACCAGATGATCGCCCGGCGCGGCGGCGCCCTTTTCTACCACTGCAATGCCCATGAGAATTCTCCAGGGTTTTATTCGTTGATTCGACGAGCGAGGCCATTGGCACTGGCAATCAGCACTCGACGATAGTCGTTGTAATTGTTTTTCGCGTCGGCCCGAGGCGCAACGATACACAGCGTGGCAATGCACACGCCCTTGTCGTCTTTGACCGGCGCGGCGAAGCAATGGGTGAAGGTGTCGGCGACACTGTCGAAGGAAAAGAACCCCTCTTGCCCGGCCTGGCGAATCTCGGCGAGAAACCTGTCCATGGGCAGCCGCTCACCGTCCGGCAGGATGAAATCCTCAGGATCGATCAGATCGGCAATTTCCTGATCGCTTAGATGGCACAACAGCAGCCGCCCCGAAGCGGTCCAGGGGATCGGCGCGTTTTCGCCAATGTCCGATGAAATCCGAAAATGCCGCTCACCTTCTTTCATTAACGCGACGGTGTATTTTCGGCCGTTGAGCAGGCACATTTGCGCGGTTTCCCGGGTCTGGCTGACGATGTAAGTCAGGCAGCTCTCCGCTTCCCGGGTGAAATCGAAATGCCGCAGGTGCGCCTGGCCAAGGAAGTACAACTGCCGACCCAGGTAGACATGCCCATCCTTGCCGACAGCTTCGAGAATCCGCCGCTCAAGCAATGAGCTGACCAGTTCATACACCGTCGACTTCGGGCTGCCGATGCCGCTGGCGATTTCATTCGGACGCAGCGGTGTGCCCTTTTCCTTGAGGAAATCGAGAATATCGAACGCCCGGTCCAGACCGCGGGCCCTGCGTTTGATCGTATCTTCACTCATGTCTGGCTCGTCCGTAGCGCACTCAGGCGCAGTAAAAGGTGACGCAGTTTCAAGCTACGAGCTTCGGGCTGCAAGGATCGCGACCTGCGCCTGCAACTTGCTGCTTCACTTTTTCTTGTAAGCGATGCAATCGATCTCGACCTTGCAATCGACCATCATGTTGGCCTGCACACAGGCGCGGGCCGGGGCGTGTTCGGGGGTGAAATATTCGCCGAAGACTTTATTGAAACTCCAGAAGTCGCGCGGATCTTCCAGCCACACGCCAACGCGGACCACATCTTCGAGGCCGTAACCGGCTTCAGTGAGAATGGCGACCAGGTTGTCCATGGTCTTGCGGGTCTGTTCGACAATGCCGCCGATGATGATCTCGCCGTTTTCAGCCGGCACCTGACCGGACACATGCAACCAGCCATCGGCCTCGACAGCGCGGGCAAAAGGACGCGGCTGACCGCCACCGGCGACGCTGCCTGCGCCGTAACGAGTAATACTCATGATGTTTCTCCTCTACAAACGTGGTTAACACTCAAAAACGGATGTTCTTCAAAAATTCGCCCAGGCGCGCCGATTTTGGCTGCTCGAACAGTTGCTTGGGTGGACCTTGCTCCTCGATACGTCCCTGATTCATGAACACGATCTGGTCCGACACCTCATAAGCAAAGCGCATTTCGTGGGTCACCAGCAGCATGGTCATGCCGTCTTCCGCCAAGCCCTTGATGACACTGAGCACTTCGCCGACCAGTTCCGGGTCCAGGGCCGACGTCACTTCATCGAACAGCATCAGGCTGGGATTCATCGCGATGGCACGGGCAATCGCCACGCGCTGCTGCTGGCCGCCGGAAAGCTGCCCCGGAAAGTGATTGCGCCGCTCCAGCAGGCCGACGCGATCCAGCCATTTTTCGGCCAGCGCCACTGCCTGATCCCTGGGCAGCTTCTTGACCTTGAGCAGGCCCAGCGTCACGTTCTGCAACGCGCTCAGGTGCGGGAACAGATTGAACTGCTGGAAAGCCATGCCGGTCATGGCCCGATGGCTGGCGATAACTTTTTCCGGATGGCGCACGCGCTTGCCGTCGATGTCGCTGTAGCCGATGTCCTGGCCTTCCAGACGAATATGTCCGCCCTGAAACTCTTCGAGCAGGTTGACGCACCGCAGCAGCGTGGTTTTACCCGAGCCACTGGAGCCGATCAGCGTCACCACGTTGCCCTTTTGCATGCGCAGATCGACGCCTTTGAGCACTTCCACTGCGCCGTAGGATTTATGCAGCCCTTCGATGCTCAGCAATGCTGGCTCGGTAATCACGGTTTGAGACTGTGTCATGGCAAGGCCACCCGTTTTTCGATTTGCCGTCCAAGAAGCTCGATGGCGTAGTTGATGACGAAGAATAGAAAGCCGGCGAACAGATAGAACTCCAGAGTCATGAAGGTCCGGGCGATTACCTGTTGGGTACTGAGCAGCAGCTCAGCCACGCCGATCACTGACAGCAGCGTCGAGGCCTTGACGATCTCGGTGGACGAGTTGACCCAGGTGGGCAAAATCTGCCGCAACGCTTGAGGCAAGAGGACGTACATCAAGGACTGGGGGAATGTCAGGCCGATGGCTTTGCCCGCTTCCAGTTGCCCACGCGCAATAGATTGCAACGCGCCGCGCACGATCTCCGCGACGTGAGAACCGCAGAACAGCGTCAGGCCCAGGGCTCCGGCCTGGAACGCAGTAATCGGCCAGCCCAGCGCGGGCGCCATGTAAAACACCGCCAGGACCAGAACGAAGACCGGCGTGCCGCGAATCAGATCGACATAGATGCGAAACGGCAGCCGCGCCCAGACATTGCCGTAAGTCAGGGCCAACCCGGCGAACACCCCGATAAGGGTGCCGCAGACGATAGCCAGGGCCGAGCACTGCACGCTGGTCAAGAAACCAGCCCATAAAGTTTCCCGGGCGATCCACAGTTCGTGCAGCCAGGAAGGTTGTTCGTACATAAGTCAGGCCTCCTAGCGGCGAATGGCCAAGCGTTGTTCGAGGTAACGCAGCAGCATGGCGATCGCATAGCAGGCCACCACATACAGCCCGGTAGTCACCAGCCAGGTTTCAATGACCCGATAGCTCTCGACATTGATCTTGCGCGCGTAATAGGTCAGTTCCGGCACCGCGATGGCAGCCGCCAGCGACGTGTCCTTGAACAGCGAAATGAAGTTGTTAGACAAGGCTGGCAACACATTGCGCAGCATCACCGGCACAACGATGTAAGCCTTGACCTGCCACTCCCCGAGACCGATTGCCAGCCCGGCTTCGCGCTGGCCCTTGTGAATGCTCAACAGCCCGGCGCGGAACACTTCGGTCAGGTAAGCCCCGGCATACAGCGACAGGGTCACGATGAACGACGCCAGTTTGTCCAGGCGAATGCCCAGGCCAGGCAGCGCGAAGTAGATCAACAGGATCAGCACCAGAATCGGCGTGTTGCGGACCACCGTCACATACACCGAAGCGACAAAGCGCAACGCGCGATGCCGGGACAGCAGCGCAAACGCCGTCATCAGGCCGATCACGCAGCCGATGGCGATGGAAATCAGGGCCAGTTCCAGCCCCAATCCCAGGCCCGCCAGCAGGCTGGGAAAGTCACGCCAGACCGCTGCAAAATTCAATTGATAATTCATGGTCAGCAATACCTGGAACGGGACGACGGCCTTGTCATCCCTGCCCCGTCAGTCAGGTTCTGATTACTTGTATTCCATCGGAAAACCAATCGACGGCACTGGCAGATCCACCCCGAACCACTGCTTGAACGATGCCGCATACGTCGGGAACTCAACGCCGGTCATGGCTTCATGCAGGGCGGTATTGACGAAGTTCAGCCAGTCCTGATCGCCACGCTTGACGGCGCAGGCATAGGTTTGCGGGCTCCAGGCGAAAGCCGGCGAGCGATAACGACCAGGGTTTTGCACCATCAGGTATTTCACCGATGACTGATCGGTCGCGGCGGCATCGGCACGGCCGGAATTGATCGCCTGGTACATCAAGTCAACGCTGTCGTATTGATCGACCTTGGCTTGCGGCAGTGCCTGATGCACCAGTTCTTCGGCATACACGTTTTGCAGCACGGCGACGATGACGCCTGATCCGGCGGATTTCAGGTCGTCAATTTCCTTGTACTTGCTATTGGCTGGCAGCAGCAGCGCCACGCCTTCACGGTAATACGGCAAGGTGAAAGCCACTTGCTGAGCGCGACTTGCGGTGACCGTGATGAACTGACAGCTGATATCGACTTTGTCGGTCAACAGGTTGGGGATTCGCGCATCCGAGGACTGCACGACGAACTCGACTTTGCTCGGGTCATTGAACAAACCTTTGGCAATGATCCGGCCGATGTCGATATCAAAACCCTGCAACTTGCCATCCGCGCCCTGAAAGTGCCATGGCGCATTGGTGCTGCCCGTGCCCACGACCAGCTTGCCGCGCTGCAACACGCTGTCCAGTTTGCTGCCATCCGCTGCTTGCGCCGCGCCGATCAGTACGGCCATCGTCGCAACGACACATGCACACGCTTTTAGAGAGAAAAGTCCGCTACCCATGACATGAACTCCACCGAAGAATGAGTTAATTCCGCTATAGCGGAACATAGTATGTAACAACGGAATGGACAGCAGGAAGTGTGCCACGGCTGGCGATGAAAAAACATGGGTAGGGAAATTCCATCGAGATCATAGAGATAGCTTTGTGAAGCCGCCGCGGGATGCAGTTACCATGCGCTACCGATTTGCTACTGTTGGCCACATCCGGGTAGCAAGGCCTCAATGCAGTGCACAAAGCGCTACAACCGCACACGGCACTGATCCGCCTTGAGGCTTGACGAAGCTTGCTCCCGGTTTCTGCGAATTGCCTCTTTTGGAGCCTGCATGACTCAAACCGAACATCCACACCAGATTGCCCTGACCCGATTCCTCGCGGCTCATCCGCAACTTCAGGACGAACTCAACCACCTCAATCCTCTTGCCGCTCAGGCAGCGGGCGTCACCAAGGAGCAATATCGTGAAGAGCGCCTGCATGAAGCTTTCGAGGAAGAAGCCCAGCGCCTGGGGTTCTTCGCCTGGGAATTGACCTTGCAACTCACCGCCGAGTCGTCTGAAGAATTCGAGAGTCAGCGTCGCGAGGTGCACAAGGAAGTGGCCGAAATGGCCGGTATGGAATGGTCGCAATACTGTGAAATGCACGGGATTGAGCCCTGAAGCGATGCAACGCAGATGACCGTTCGTCGCCGTCAGGGCACGATGGGGCGGGGAGAATTGACCAATATCAGGTAACGCTCATAACCAGGAGACGTACCCATGATGAAGTCAAAGATGACTAGCCTTGTTCTGACCGGCCTGCTTTCCATCTCTTGCATGTCCGCATTCGCGGCGTCAGGCGAGTCGAATACCGGGCCAGCCAAACCTGAAACTGGTGGCGCCACCCAAAGCGGTTCCGCCATGCCGCCCGGCACCCATCCAAGCGCCCCGACCGGTAGTAAAGATGCCGATGCCTATGGCCGCGGTACTGGAACCGGAGCAGGTAAATCGACTGATGGCGGTGATACTGGCAGCGGCGTCGGCAAGACTGGCGGCCCGAACAAGAATGGCGCCAATGGCACCGGTGGTGGTGCGTCAGGTTCTGACGACAACTGACAGGCGTGCAACAAAAAATGGCCCGGAATTATCCCGGGCCATTTTTTTTGTGCATTGGACAGTGCGTTCTACAGGCAAGTCGCCAAGGCTGCGCCGCGCCGGTCAGCCGGCATGGTGTCCGGCGCGGCGTAGAAGTTGAGCACGGTCTTTCCACCTTGAGGCTTCACATCGACGAAATATTCGGCGCCGGTCGTGTAGACGGTAAAGCCGTCAGCACTGGAGCGCATGAACGCTTCCGGGTCAGGGCCCACCATGGCCACGTCCTGCCAGGCATATTCCACACATTGTGCAACCACATTAGCGGCCTTCTGCGTGGTGTAAACCTTGTAAGGCCCGACAGCGCGGGCCTGATTTGACGGTGAAGTACAGCCAACCAGCAGCACCGCCGCAACAGCCCCAATCAACAGCTTCATGGCATTCCTTGAAGGCGAAAAACGCCGATTCTACACCTTCGTCGTCACTGCATCGCTCGTCCGGCGAGCCATGATGGCGCTGTCAGGCTTCAGCCAGCTGCTCTTCGTACTCTTTTACGTACTGACCGGCCAATGATTCCTTCTGCTTTTCATCCAGAAGTTTGCCGGCCATTTGAAAGAATTTCTGCTCTTCTTCCTTCAAATGGTGATGCACTTTCTCGGAAAGCTTCTTGGCGGTGGCGAGCCAGCTCGGGCTGGACATCTCTGTTTCGTCCAGTTCTTCCATCAGCTCATCCATCGCATGATGCTCGGAAATCGCATGGCGACTCAGGTCCACGCCATTGTCATGGGCCATCAGCGGTATATAGAAGAAGCGCTCTTCGGCGGTTTCATGGGCCTGCAGCTCAGCCTTGAGTTGCTTGTAGGCGTCTACGCGTTCCTGACTATCGCCACTGGTGCGGACCAGATTCTCTGCATAACCACGCTGGCGATCATGACTTTCACGCAAGGCTTCAAAAATATTCAATGGCGCTACTCCAGACTGGCTTCCCAAGGGTGGAAGCGATAAGCACTAGACATCCACGCAAGATCAGCGTTCCACCCTTCAGCGCCACGAATCAGTAAACGCCAGGCGGAATTCCGTCCTTGTTGAAGTCTTTGAGCCGCTCTTTTTCTTCAGGTGTCGAGTGCGCTGGCGTGTTCTGCTTGGGCGCATCTTTAGGAGATTCTTTGGGCGCTTCTTTCTTGTGCTCGCTCATCAGCGGATCCTCTTTTAATGGCTGGTATTCATGAGGCCACAATGGCTGGATTGAGTTCCTTGCTGTTGAACTGAACGCGGGAACGAACGACAAGGATGTGCAAGTAATGCTCGAGGCAATAGCTGAAGTCCTGGCACGTGTAGTGTGCTACCCCGTTGGCTGGCTTTTCATACGTCTGGTTACGCTGGGGAAATACCCGTCCAAATGGGAGTGGTTCGACGAAACGGTTGCTGCGCAATGGACACTCGGGATTGGCTGCGCGGTGCTGGTGGTCACGCTGATGGCGGTCTTGCATCAGTTTGTGCTGTGAGTTGGCCGGTCCAGGCAAGAGGACTCTGGCACAGGCTTTTCGGCCGAGTTTTTTTGATGCGCCTGACTGTTGAAAATTGGCTGGGACGCTATATACTTGCCTTTAACGCATAACGTTAAGCATTAACAATGATCCAAAGTTTTCGTTGTTCTCATGCCGAAACGCTTTTCACCACAGGCAAGACACGAAGGTGGAGCGCTATAAAAAACGTCGCTGAACGAAAACTTGTGATGCTCGATGCGGCAGTTGAACTGCACGACCTGAAATCACCACCCGGTAATAGATTGGAAGAGCTTGATGGTGACCGAGAAGGAGAGCACAGCATCCGCATCAATGCTCAGTTTCGTATCTGCTTCATATGGGGCAAAAACGGACCGGAAAACGTTGAAATAGTTGACTATCACTGAGGTGAACCATGCATACGAACGGCATGCGCCCGATACATCCGGGAGAGATACTCAAAGAGGAATTCCTGGACCCTCTGGGAGTTACGCCAGCGGCACTGGCCCGAGCACTCCATGTCTCTGCCCCAACGGTTAATGACATTGTTCGCGAGCGGAGGAATGTGAGCGCAGACGTTGCTTTGCGTCTGGCACAAGCGCTGGGCACCACTGCGCAATTTTGGTTGAACCTCCAGGCTTCCTATGATCTACGCAAGGCAGAAATCGAAAGCGGTGAAGAGATCATCCGAGACGTACATCTACTGGAGTGCTGTGCCTGATCAACACCTGAGCCCGGCTACACGCGACCAGTTATCCGACAGCAATCGGCCTGACGTACAGACCGCCATACAACTGCCATCCAGTCTGTGCGACAATGCGCGCCAAATTCGGCATGAATCCCGCATTCATTTGCAGCAGTCCGACACATAGGTCGCAGATTGCTGAATAGATATGGCCCAAAGAAAGGCCTCAGACTCGGGTCAAACACCCTGAGCAAAGACGGAAACGGGTATCAAATCGGTATCGGCTGCATTCAGCCAACTCCAAGTCATTGAAGGTAAGGTAATTGATCTCCACAGCAAACATCACGATGCAGTTCGGCGCGAAACCCTTGTTCGAGAACGTCTCGGTCAAGTTTGGTGCCGGTAACCGTTATGGCCTGATCGGCGCCAACGGCTGCGGTAAATCCACCTTCATGAAGATCCTCGGCGATGATCTGGAGCCTTCGGGTGGGCAGGTGATGCTGGAGCCGAACGTGCGTCTGGGTAAATTGCGCCAGGACCAGTTCGCTTACGAAGAGTATTCCGTGCTCGACACCGTGATCATGGGTCACGAAGAGCTGTGGAAGGTGAAGGCCGAGCGTGATCGCATCTATTCGCTGCCGGAAATGACCGAAGACGACGGCATGGCCGTTGCCGAGCTGGAAACCGAGTTCGCGGAAATGGACGGTTACACCGCCGAATCCCGCGCCGGCGAGTTGCTGCTGGGCCTGGGTATCGGCATCGAGCAGCACAGCGGGCCGATGAGTGAAGTGTCGCCGGGCTGGAAACTGCGAGTGCTATTGGCGCAGGCGCTGTTCTCCGACCCTGAAGTGCTGTTGCTCGACGAACCGACCAACCACTTGGACATCAACACGATTCGCTGGCTGGAAAACATCCTGACCCAGCGCAACAGCCTGATGATCATCATCTCCCACGATAGGCACTTCCTGAACAGTGTCTGCACGCACATGGCCGACCTGGATTACGGCGAGCTGCGTCTGTTCCCGGGTAACTACGACGAGTACATGACCGTAGCGACCCAGTCCCGCGAGCAACTGCTGTCGGACAACGCCAAGAAGAAAGCGCAGATCAACGAACTCCAAGCGTTCGTCAGCCGCTTCTCCGCTAACGCCTCGAAATCCAAGCAGGCCAGTTCCCGCGCCAAGCAGATCGACAAGATCCACCTGGCCGAGGTCAAGCCTTCGAGCCGTGTCAGCCCGTTCATTCGTTTCGAGCAGACCAAAAAGCTGCACCGTCAGGCGGTCATCGTCGAGCGCATGGCGAAAGGCTTTGACGGCAAAGCGCTGTTCAAGGACTTCAGCTTCACCGTTGAAGCGGGCGAGCGCGTTGCGATCATCGGCCCGAACGGCATCGGTAAGACTACCCTGCTGCGCACCTTGGTCAACGAGCTGTCGCCGGATGCCGGTACGGTCAAATGGACGGATGCGGCCGAGCTGGGTTACTACGCTCAGGATCACGCTTCTGACTTCGAAGATGAATCCAACCTGTTCGACTGGATGGGTCGCTGGACTCAAGGCGGCGAGCAAGTCGTTCGCGGTACCTTGGGGCGCATGCTGTTCTCCAACGACGACATCCTCAAGTCGGTCAAAGTGATTTCCGGTGGTGAGCAAGGTCGCATGTTGTTCGGCAAGCTGATCCTGCAAAAGCCGAACGTGCTGATCATGGACGAACCGACCAACCACTTGGACATGGAATCCATCGAAGCGCTGAACCTGGCGCTGGAAAACTATCCGGGTACGCTGATTTTTGTCAGCCACGACCGTGAGTTCGTTTCCTCGCTGGCAACCCGCATTATCGAGCTGAGCCCAAGCGGCGTGGTCGACTTCAGCGGCACCTACGACGATTACCTGCGTAGCCAAGGCGTCGTGTTCTGATTTGATTTGATCAGAGCGTTGACAAACAAAAGCCCCGTCCTGTGTGACGGGGCTTTTGCGTTCAAGCGCGAAGCTTATTCAGCAGATTGTTGCAGGACCTCAATCCACAACGCGCCCTTGCCCGACGGTGCTTCGCTGACACGCTTGAGCGCCCCATCGCTGCCCACCGCATAAGCACCGACCGTGGCCGACTTTTCGCCAGTCACGAGCAGCCATTTGCCATTCGGTGAAAAGGCGATATTGCGCGGTTGCTTCTCCTCGACCGGATAGTTTTCAAGGAAGGTCAGCGCGCCACTGTTGGCGTCCACGGCAAATGCCGACACCGAACTGGTGGTGCGTTCGGTCATCAGTAACAGCTTGCCGTCGGGCGAAAGGCGCAGGTCCGCAGCCCAGATGCGCGGTGTCGGGTCATCTTTCAGATCATTGTTGCTCGCGTCGCGCGCTTCACCGTGGACCAGGTTCAAGCGTGGCGGAATGCCATTGACCGATGAAACCTGAGTCAACGCCCCGCTCTGCGCATCGATGGAGAAGGCCGTCACCGTTCCGCTCATTTCGCCGACAAAATAGACAAACTTGCCGTCTGCGGAGAACGCCAGATGCCTTGGCCCGGTTTTGGTCGGCACGCTGACGTAGCCGTCGCCAATGGGCGTAAGCGTGCCAGCCTTGTCATCCAGACGGAACTGCAACACGCGGTCGGAACCCAGGTTGCCCGCATAGGCAAAACGGTTGCTCGGGTCGGTGCGTACCGAGTGCGCATGCCGGCCGGTCTTGATGGTCTGAATATTGTCGCTGGGCTGATGATCCTTGTCGATGGCCTGCACGCTGAGCAGGTCCCCGCCATACGAGGCACCTAACAGGAACTTGCCGGACCGATCCGTCGACAGATAGGCCAGGCTCTCGGCCAGCGGCCCTTTGGAAATCTGGCTCAGGTGGCCAGTCTTGGGATCAATACTGAAACCCACCACCTGATAAGGTTTGACCCGCAGTGCAGCAAACAACACTTTGCCGTCCGGGGTGAGCGCCATGGGATTGACCTGGCTTCCGGCCGGGGTCTGCTCGATGAGGTTGAGCGCACCGGTTTTCTCGTCAAGACCGTATTGGGAGATGAAGCCGTCGCCAGGGCTGGAAATGTAGGCGAACGTAGCGCCATGGGCTTGAAAACTGAGACCGCAGGCCACCGCAGCAGCCAGAAGAAGGGGTTTACTCACGAGAGATCCTTTATTTTTATGTTTGTGGTCAGTCATCCTATGACTGCCCGCAGCCCTCGGCAATATTTGTTTACATAAAAATAAACTACATCGTTAGCATGCTTTCATTTCCCGGATTCTCGGGCCATGATGTGCCACTCCCTACCGCTTGCCAGCGAACGAGCCCATGTCCTCCGCCTTCACCCCCCCGCCGTCAGTTGAAGTCAGTTCCATGACGATCACGTTGCAGATCGTTTCCATTGTGCTCTATACCTTTATCGCGTTCCTGTGCATTGGCCTGCCGATCGCCGTGTTGCCGGGTTACGTTCACGACCAGCTGGGATTCAGCGCAGTCATCGCAGGTCTGACGATTGGTTCGCAATACCTGGCCACCCTGCTCAGCCGTCCACTGGCAGGCAGGGTCTGCGACACCATCGGCACCAAGCTGGCAATCGTTTACGGCATGTCCGGAATTGCAATCAGCGGAGTGCTGACTTCGGTTGCGACGCTGCTGGAAAGCGTGCCCTTGATAAGCCTGACCATTCTAATCATCGCGCGTTTGTTCATTGGGGTTTCTCAAGGCCTGATCGGTGTCGGAAGCATCAGTTGGTGCATCGGCAAAGTCGGGCCGGACCATACGGCCCGGGCGATTTCCTGGAACGGAATTGCTTCGTATGGGGCCATCGCCATCGGCGCGCCGCTGGGTTATGTGATGACTCGCGAACTGGGTTTCTTCAGCCTGGGCATTGCTTTGACAGCGATGGCTGTTGTGGCCTTGGTGATCATTCGCAACAAACCTTCGATCCCTGTAATCAAGGGCGAACGTCTGCCGTTCTGGTCGGTGTTCGGACGCATCGCGCCTTATGGCGTAAGCCTGACGCTGGCGTCAATCGGCTATGGCACGATGACCACGTTCATCACGCTGTTCTACGTCAGCCGCGGATGGGAAGGCGCCGCTTATTGCCTGAGCGTCTTCGGGATTTGTTTCATCCTTGCCCGCTTGCTGTTCATCGGCGCGATCAACCGTCTTGGCGGCTTCACCTCGGCCATTGTCTGCATGGGCGTAGAAACTCTGGGCCTGGTCCTGTTGTGGCTTTCGCCCAATACGGGTTTTGCCCTGGCGGGCGCAGGTTTGACGGGCCTTGGATTGTCTCTGGTGTACCCGGCGCTGGGCGTTGAAGCAATCAAGCAAGTGCCGATTTCCAGTCGCAGTGCCGGCTTGAGTGCTTACGCGGTGTTCTTCGATCTCGCCCTGGCGATTGCCGGACCGGTGATGGGCGCAATCGCCTTGGGCATGGGGTACGCCTCGATCTTTTTCTTCGCGTCACTGCTATCGATAGGCGGCCTGATGCTTACGGTCATGCTGTCGCGCCGCCCGAGGATTTGAGGAAATATCTGCGGCCAAAAAAGATGAACTGCCAGCGTACGCATCAGTCCCATTTAGACATTTACCGTCCTTAGGAGCGTTCGTGTGCCCCCTGATCCTGCTGGTATAAATGGTAATGCAGTGGACATGAGCAACAGCCCGGACGTCCACAAGCTGCGTGTCCTGACCGTCAATACCCACAAGGGATTCACCGCGTTCAATCGACGCTTCATCCTCCCGGAACTACGTGAAGCGGTGCGTAGCACTGGCGCTGATCTGGTGTTCCTGCAGGAAGTGCTGGGTAGCCACGACGGTCACGCGTCACGCCATCATGACTGGCCGGTGACTTCCCACTACGAATTTCTCGCCGATAGCATGTGGAGTGATTTTGCCTACGGCCGCAATGCGGTTTATCCCGACGGTCATCACGGCAACGCCCTGCTCTCCAAATACCCGATTCTGAGCCATCGCAATCTCGACATTTCCATCACCGGACCCGAACGGCGCGGCCTGCTGCATTGCGTATTGCAGGTGCCGGGGCACGATGAGGTGCATGCGATCTGCGTACATTTGAGCCTGCTGGAAAGTCATCGGCAATTGCAGCTGGACCTGCTGTGCAAACTGCTGGATTCCCTGCCAAGCCACGCGCCGGTCATCATCGCAGGCGATTTCAACGACTGGCAGCTGCGGGGCAATGCCACGTTGGCTCGCTGTGATTATCTGCACGAAGCCTTCGAGCGCCATCACGGTTTATTAGCCAAGACCTACCCCGCGCGCTTCCCGCTGCTGCGTCTGGATCGTGTGTATCTGCGCAATGCCAGCAGCCACTCACCGAAAATCCTCGGTCACCGGCCCTGGACACATTTGTCCGATCATCTGCCACTGGCGGTTGAAGTTCATCTCTGAAACCATGCAAAAATCGGTGGCTGCGCGTCAACCACCCGTCGGTCATTTACTTGACGGGTGGTTGGATCGCTTCTCTACTGAAGATGCAACTACTTATTAAACATGGAAAAACGCAATGTCGCTGGTCTGACATGTCGTGCGTTTAGCGTGGGCCGCAGGCACGATCTGACCGCCTCCCTGACTACGCTACTCAGGGAGAGACATCATGAAGCACCTCCGTGGCAACGCATGCCCATGGCGTTTTGCCGTCGTGCCCATCGCAATACTTGGCGTGTTATGCAATCAGGCACGAGCTGCCTGTGATCTGAACTCGACTATTGGCAGCGACGTGCAGATTTGCGATAGCGGCAGCAGTGGCCCGCTCACTAATCCCGGCGGCAACAACACATTGGTTTTCCCCGCGGGGGGCAGCGGCGCAATCGTTGGAGATGTCTCATTTGGTGCAGGTCATGACCGCATCGACATGAATTCCGGCAGCATTGTCGGCGACTTCAATCAAGGTGCCGGAGTTGACGAGTTCAGAATCACCGCAGGCACCATCACCGGCGACGTCAATCAAAGCTTCGATCCAGATGACTTCTTCATGAGCGGCGGGACCCTGCGTTCCCTGACTCAAGGCGACGGACATGACACATTCCTCATGACCGGAGGCACCATCAACAACGCTTTCGAAGACGGCGACATTGCTCACATGACGGGCGGCAGCATTGGCCGGGTCGACATGAAACTGGACGACAACGTGTTCGACATGTCGGGCGGCAATATCATCAATAACCTGGTGACCGGCTTTGGCAAGGACACCATCATCATCTCCGGTGGCACCATCGGCGGCGTGGTCAGCGTCAGCGGTGGCGACGACCGCATCACCGTCAGTGGCGGCGAATTGCGTGGAGGCGTGCGAGCCAGCTTTGGCAATGACATCTTTGCCTGGCACGACGGGGGGCTGATACGCGGCGCTGTATTGATGGCCGACGGCAATGACACCGCCACGCTGACCAACCTCACTGAAATGTTCTTCGGTTCGAACCCATTGCTTGACGGCGGAGCGGGCACCGACACCCTGACCTTCGACGCTTCGACGACTGCAGTTCCGGGTCGCTACGCCAATTGGGAAACCGTCAACCTTAGCAATGGATCGCGCATGGATCTGGCCGGGGAACTGGTCGTCGGCGACGCCACCAGCGGCACGGGCGTGTTCAACATCGACGCAAGCAGCACCGTCACGTCTAGTGCCGGAACCTTGCGCCCCTTTGCAGCCGGGCAACTGGCAACCCTGAACAACGCCGGAGCCCTGGACATGACCACCGGCAGCAGCCTGGCAACCGACACCCTGACGGTGCGCGGCAACTACGTCGGCAACAGTGGCAAGTTGCTGCTGCAATCGGTTTTGGGCGATGATTCTTCCGCCAGCGACAAGCTGGTTGTGGCCCAGGGCGCGATCAGCGGGACTACGCAGATCAACGTCGCCAACCTTGGCGGGCTGGGCGCGGTTACGCAACAAAACGGTATTCAAGTGGTGCAGGCCAGCGAGGGAGCAACCAGCAACAACAGTGCCTTCACGCTGGGCAATTCTTTGCCGGTCGGGGCCTACGAGTACTATTTATTCAAAGGCGGCGCGACAGCAGGATCGGAAAACAGCTGGTTCCTGCGCTCGACCGTGCTCTCACAACCCTTGGCGCTGGCAGTACCGCCCACTGCGCCAGAACCACCGGTTACGCCAACCGAACCGACAACGCCGACCACACCTACAACGCCAACCACCCCAACCGTGCAGCCTGCCGCGACTCCTCCAGTCGCCGCCATCGGCACCCCGCCGCTGCCGACGCCAGTCCTCGGCGCGGCACCGATTACGCTGTACCGCATGGAAGTGCCCAACTACGCCGTGGTGCCACCCGCCGCCGCGATGCTGACCCAGATGTCACTGGGCACCTTTCATGATCGTCAGGGTGAGCAAAGCCTGCTGACCGAGTCCGGCTTTGTGCCAGCGGGATGGGCGCGAGCGTTCGGCAATGACTTCAAGCGCAGCTGGTCCGGCACTGTCGATCCAAGTCTGGACGCTTCGCTCAAGGGCTATCAGATCGGCCATGACCTGTACGCGTCCGAAACTGCGGGCGGCCGTTCCCAGCGCAGCGGTTTCTTCGTCGGCCACAGTCGTCTGGACGGGCATGTGGACGGCTTTGCTGGCGGGTTCAAGGACAACCGCACCGGCAAAGTCAAAATCGAAGGCGATAGCCTGGGCTTGTACTGGACACTGGTCGATCCGCAAGGCTGGTACGTCGATGCCGTGGCGATGGGTACACGCCTGGATGGTTACAGCCGCTCGGACCGAGGGGTAAGGATCGACACTGAAGGCCGGGCGCTGAGTCTGTCCCTGGAAGCCGGGTATCCCATTCCGGTCTCTGCGAACTGGGTCGTCGAACCCCAGGCGCAAGTGATCAACCAGCACATTGATCTGGACAGCCAGAATGACGGAATTTCCCACGTGTCGTTTGATTCCCAGTCCTACACCACTGGCCGGGTCGGCGCGCGTTTGAAAGGTCGGTATAGGGTCGGCGGCATGCCACTGGAACCCTATCTGCGCAGCAATCTATGGCACACCTTCGGCGGATCGGACACGGTGACCTTTGATCACGTGGACAGAATCAAGACCGAGCACAGGTCCACCACCGCTGACTTGGGTGTGGGTCTGGTGGCGAAAGTGTCGAAGGAAGTGAGTCTGTATGTCAGCGCCGATTACAGCGGCAACGTCGACGATGACAATCTGGAAGGCTTGATGGGCAATCTGGGGATGAGGATCAGTTGGTAATATGGCTCGCCAAAAACCACAACGCGGCGCTCATATCGAACGCCGCGTTGCCTGTCGATTACTCGGCGTAAGGCTTGAGAATCAACACTGCCAGCGGCGGCAGGTTCAGTTCCAGCGAAGCCGGCATGCCATGGCTTTTGCTGTCTTGCGTCTGCACCGCGCCGCCATTGCCGAAGTTGGAACCGGCATAGGTTTCCGCGTCGCTGTTAAGCAGCTCGCTCCACTTGCCTGCGAACGGCACGCCGACGCGATAGTTCACGCGCGGCACAGGCGTCAGGTTGGCGACCACCAGCAGCGGCTCGCCTTCCTTGCTCCAGCGCAACCAGGCGAAAACGCTGTTGGCGGCATCGTCGCCGATCAACCACTGGAAGCCCATCGGCTCGGTATCGCGCTCGTGCAGCGCTTTCTCGTCGCGATAGATCCGGTTCAGATCGCTGACCAGGGTCTTCACGCCGATGTGCTCAGCGTATTGCAGCAGGTACCAATCCAGCTGTTCGTCGTGGTTCCACTCACGCCATTGACCGAACTCGCAGCCCATGAACAGCAATTTCTTGCCCGGATGAGTCCACATAAACGTCAGGTAGGCACGCAGGTTGGCAAATTTCTGCCAGCGATCACCGGGCATTTTGTCGATTAACGAATGCTTGCCGTGCACCACTTCGTCATGGGAGATCGGCAGGATGAATTTCTCCGACCAGGCATACATCAAGCCGAAGCTCAGCTCGCTATGGTGATGGGCACGATGAATCGGATCCTGCTGCATGTAATGCAGGGTGTCGTGCATCCAGCCCATATTCCATTTGTAGGCAAAGCCCAAACCACCTTGTTGCGTGGTCTGACTCACGCCCGGCCAGGCGGTGGACTCTTCGGCAATCACCAATGCGCCCGGAACTTCGAGATTGACCACGTCATTGAGGTGACGCAGGAAGTCGATGGCTTCCAGATTCTCACGACCGCCAAAACGGTTAGGCACCCACTCCCCGGCTTTACGCGAATAATCGCGATACAGCATCGAGGCAACAGCATCCACGCGCAGGCCGTCGACGTGGAAGTGCTTGAGCCAGTGCAGCCCGGAAGCCAGCATGAAGCCATGCACTTCGGTACGACCCAGGTTGTAGATCAGCGTGTCCCAATCCTGGTGAAAGCCTTCCTGAGGGTTGGCATATTCGTACAGCGCGGTGCCGTCGAACTGCGCCAGACCGTGCGTATCGGTCGGAAAATGCGCCGGTACCCAGTCAAGAATCACGCCGATCTCCGCCTCGTGGCAGGCGTTGACGAAGGCGGCAAAATCTTCCGGTGAACCGTAGCGGGCAGTCGGCGCGAATTGCGCTAACAGTTGATAGCCCCAAGAACCACCGAACGGGTGTTCCATGATCGGCATCAGCTCGATATGGGTGAAGCCCAGTTCCTTAATGTACGGAATCAGCCGTTCGCCCAACTCATGCCAGTTGTACTGGCGCCACTCGCCTTCTTCATTCTGCTCTTTCTGCCACGAACCGGCGTGCAGCTCGTAAATCGACAAGGGCGCATTGGCCGCATGACGCTCCGCACGGGAGGCCAGCCAGGCATCGTCCTTCCAGTCGAATTGCAATGGCGCGGCGACTTTCGAGGCCGTATCCGGTGGCATGGTGGTCGCCAGAGCCATGGGATCGGCTTTCAGCGGCAGGATGCCATCGGCGCCAAGAATCTCGTACTTGTAGACTTCGCCGGGCTTCAAGCGCGGAACAAACACTTCCCAGACACCGGTCGGATGACGCAGGCGCATGGTGTGACGACGACCGTCCCAGTTGTTGAAACCGCCGACGACCGAGACACGCCGCGCGTTCGGCGCCCAGACCGAGAAGCGCACGCCGTCGATGCCATCGACATTCTTCACCTGCGCACCCAGACAGCTGCTCAAGTCGCGATGGTTGCCTTCGGCAAACAGGTAAAGGTCCATCTCGCCCAGCAACGGGCCAAAGCTGTACGGGTCTTCAGTGATCTGCTCACCGCCGGCCCAGTTGACTTTCAGCAAGTACGGTTGGGCGTCGGTGAAGTGACCGACGAAAAACCCCGGCACTTCGCTCATTTGCAGCGGACCCAGTTCACGTTCGCCATCACGGGCCAACACACTGACGCTCAAGGCATCCGGCAGGTAAGCCCGAATGAACTGACCGTTGGCGCCATCGCCATGAGGGCCGAGTACAGAGAATGGGTCACGGTGTTCAGCACGGATCAACGCATCCATGTCCGCGGCTGCGGGCATCAACTGCGGAGCCGCGCCGGTTTTATCAGGCGCATTCATTGAGACTCTCCATCAGACAGGTTGAGCAGCCCACGCAAGCCTTGCAACGGCACCGACAACCAGGTCGGGCGGTTTTCAGCTTCGTAGACCACTTCATAAGCAGTTTTTTCAAGGGTGAAAAGCTCAAGTGCGGCACTTTCACCCTTGGCATCTTTCCAGGCATGCGCCAGTTTCGTGGTCGTCGAGCGGTAGCCGTCGATGAAAGCTTCACGGGCCTGACTCAAATACGCCTCGGCGACACGACGGCGCGCAGCGCCAGCCTCCGGTGAAGTATCGACACTTTGCGCACTGCGCACGGCCATGGCCGCGGCATAGTCAAAGGAACGCAGCACACCGCTCACGTCTTTGTACGGGCTGTGCTTGGCGCGTCGTTCGTGCATCGGGCGAGCCGGTTCGCCTTCGAAATCGATCAGGTAGGCATCGCCCTTGACCACCAGGATCTGGCCAAGGTGCAAGTCGCCATGCACCCGGATACGCAAACCGCCCACCGAACGCTTGGCCAAAACCTGCACGTGATTGAGGATTTGCTTGCGCTTGCCCAACAGATCGGTCACCAGTTTCTGATCAACCGCGTCAAGGTGCGACTTCTGCTGCTCCAGGTACTGCAAGGCGCGCTCAATTTGTGCTCCCACGCTTTTACCGGAAGTCTGGCTTTCCTTGACCGTCGTTACTTCGGCAGTGAAGTCGGCATTGTCGGTTTTGGCCGCCAGCACCTGATGCATTTCGCCGAGGCGTTGCCCAAGGTTGCGGGAAAAATCAGCCAGCTCCAGCAATGCGTTGTAATGCTGTTCCTGTCCGGAAACCCCGTGCGCCATTTCATCGCGCACCGCACGTTCCAGGTTGTTCTGCGTCCATTCCCACGCGTCGCCCTGATTGCTCAGATAACCCTGGGCAATCATCAGCAGGTTAGGTTCGCCATCATTACCCACCCGCACCACCGAACCCAGCAACGGTGAAATGTGCATGTAGCCCGCATTGGTCAGGTAAGCACCCATTTCCAGCTCCGGGTGAACCCCTGCCGTGACCTTACGGATCATCTTCAGCACCACGCTGCCGCCCACGACTACCGAACTGTTGGACTGTTCGGCAGACAGGTAGCGCACTTCCGATTCAGTATTCAGCCCAAGCGGTTCGAGCAACGCGGTGCGCTCGAATCGCAACTCACCTTCGCTGCTGTGCAGCACGGTTTCAGCCTGCATGCCTTGAATGACCGCACGAATGAAGGTTTCCAGGGTGAAGGCGTCGGTGATCAAGCCGACCTGACGTCCGCGACGAACACGGGCCAGCGCCAGTTGCTGAGGCAATGCGCTGCTGATGTCATCCTCAGCCAACAGGCCGAACGGCAACTGATAGCGGCCTTGATGATCACCAGCGGTGACTTCGATTTCGCTGAGCAGAACCGGGTGCGATGCATCGCCAAAACGCACTGCATAGGCGATGTGCACCTTGTCGATGGCCTTGTCCTTGGCCGCAAACCAGCGGCGTTTAGGCAAGTAGACCGCCAGCGAGTTGTTTTCCATCGTGCTGCGCAACGGTTCGTCGAGCAGCTCTTCGAGTCGTTTTTTCAGAACCATGGTCGGAAAGTCCGGGATGCTCTGCGCGGGCTCTACGTGCCAGCTTGGCATCTGATTCTCCGATGCCAACAAAAACCAGTAAAAACCATAGGGCGGCAAAGTCAGTAGATAGTTGAGCTGGCCAATAGGCGGAAACGCACTGCCGCCCAACATCTCGACCGGCACCGTGCCTGCATGATTGGACAAATCCAATTCTGCGGCCTGCGACGCACTGGAAACGTTAGCCACGCACAGGATGATTTCGTTCTTGCCATCCGGTCCGGTGTACTCGCGAATATAGGCCAGAATCCGTCGATTGCTCGGCGAAAGCATTTTCAACGTGCCGCGACCAAAGGCTTTCTGCTGCTTGCGCACAGTCAGCATGCGCCGATTCCAGTTCAATAGGGAATGCTTGTCATTGTTCTGGGTTTCAACGTTGACCGACTGGTAACCGTACAGCGGGTCCATGATCGGCGGCAGCACCAGGCTGGCCGGATCGGCGCGGGAAAAGCCACCGTTGCGGTCGATAGACCACTGCATTGGCGTGCGCACACCGTCCCGGTCGCCGAGGTAAATGTTGTCGCCCATGCCGATTTCATCGCCGTAATACAAAGTCGGCGTGCCGGGCATCGATAACAGCATGCTGTTCAGCAATTCAACCCGACGGCGGTCGCGCTCTACCAGCGGCGCAAGACGTCGACGAATACCCAGATTGATACGAGCGCGGCGGTCAGCAGCGTAGTAATTCCACAGGTAATCACGCTCACGATCGGTGACCATTTCCAGGGTCAGCTCATCGTGGTTGCGCAAAAAGATCGCCCACTGGCAGTTGGCCGGGATTTCCGGGGTCTGACGCAGGATGTCGGTGATCGGAAAGCGGTCTTCCTGCGCCAGCGCCATGTACATGCGCGGCATCAACGGGAAGTGGAAGGCCATATGGCATTCATCGCCATCCTTGCCTTTGGTTTCCCCGAAATACAGCTGGGTGTCTTCCGGCCATTGATTGGCCTCGGCCAGCAACATTCGGTCCGGATAATTGGCGTCGATTTCGGCGCGAATCTTCTTCAGAACCGTGTGCGTTTCCGGCAGGTTTTCGTTATTGGTGCCGTCACGTTCGATCAGGTACGGGATCGCATCCAGACGCAGGCCATCAATGCCCATATCCAGCCAATAGCGCATCACTTCCAGAACCGCTTCCATAACCGCCGGATTGTCGAAGTTCAGGTCCGGCTGGTGGGAGTAGAAACGGTGCCAGAAGTACTGGCCCGCCACCGGATCCCAAGTCCAGTTGGACTTCTCGGTGTCGAGAAAGATGATTCGCGTACCGTCGTATTTCTGGTCGCTGTCGGACCACACGTAAAAATCCCGAGCCTTGGAGCCCGGCTTGGAGGTGCGGGCCTTCTGAAACCATGGATGCTGGTCGGAAGTGTGGTTGATGACCAACTCGGTGATCACCCGCAAGCCACGTTTATGGGCCTCGGCAATAAACTTCTTCGCGTCAGCCATGGTGCCGTAATCGCTGTGCACACCCCGATAATCGGCGATGTCGTAACCATCGTCGCGGCGCGGCGACGGGTAGAACGGCAACAGCCAGATGGTGTTGACCCCAAGCTCGGCAATGTAATCCAGCTTGGCGATCAGGCCGGGAAAGTCACCAATCCCGTCGTCGTTCGAATCGAAAAAAGACTTCACGTGAACCTGGTAGATCACTGCGTCCTTGTACCAGAGCGGGTCATTGATAAACGCCGCGCTCTTGGGCTTCTTCGCCATAAATGTGTCCCTGCTGCTTAATTCGTGGACTGGATACGCCAGATGCCGAAAGGCTGGTATGCCGGGTCAAGACGCGTGGTCTGGGTTTTCCCGTACCAGGTCCAGCGATGCCCGGTCATCAAATCTTCGCCGGAGGTTGCGGCATCGTCAGGCAGCCCCATTTCCCACAGCGGCAGTTCAAATTGCCCCTCTTGCACATTGAACGGATCAAGGTTGATGGCCACCAGAATGAAGTTGCTGCCATCTGCACTGCGCTTGCCGAAGTACAAAATATTGTCGTTCCAGACGTTATAAACCTTCAGGCCCAAGTGGGTCTGCAACGCCGGATTCTGGCGTCGGATACGATTCAATTGAGCGATTTCGGGGATGATATTGCCGGGCGCCGTAAAGTCTCGTGGACGCAGCTGGTATTTCTCCGAGTCCAGATACTCTTCCTTGCCCGGTACTGGCGCGGCTTCACACAGCTCGAAACCGGAATACATGCCCCACAAGCCGGAGCCCATGGTCGCCAGTGCCGCCCGTATCAGGAAGCCAGCACGCCCGGACTGCTGCAGGAACGGCGGGTTGATGTCCGGGGTATTGACGAAGAAGTTCGGACGGTAGCATTCGCGCCACGGCGACTCGTTGAGCTCGGTCAGGTACTCGGTCAATTCGGCCTTGGTGTTGCGCCAGGTGAAATAGGTGTAGCTCTGGGAGTAGCCGACCTTGCCCAGGCGCGCCATCATGCCCGGCTTGGTGAACGCCTCAGCCAGGAACATGACTTCCGGATGCTGACTGCGAATATCGGCAATCATCCATTGCCAGAAAGGCAGCGGTTTGGTGTGGGGATTGTCGACACGGAAAATCTTGACCCCTTCCTTGACCCAGCCCAGGACCACGTCGCGCAGCTCCAGCCAGAGGCTCGGAATCGCGTCAGGCGCATAGAAATCGACGTTGACGATGTCCTGATATTTTTTCGGCGGATTTTCCGCGTAGCGGATCGTGCCGTCCGGGCGCCAGGTGAACCAACCCGGATGTTGCTTGAGCCACGGGTGGTCCTGAGAACACTGAATGGCGAAATCCAGTGCGATCTCCAGACCATGCTCGGCAGCAGCGGCAACCAGATTACGGAAGTCCTCACGGCTACCCAATTGCGGGTGAATGGCATCGTGACCACCCTCCTCGCTGCCGATGGCATACGGGCTGCCCGGATCGTCAGGTCCGGCGGTCAGTGAGTTGTTCGGGCCTTTACGGTGCGAGCGGCCAATCGGGTGGATCGGCGGGAAATACAGCACGTCAAAGCCCATGTCGCGGATGGTGGGCAGACGCGAGTGAACATCGTTAAACGTGCCATGACGCTCGGGACTGTCGGTGATCGAGCGCGGAAACAATTCGTACCAGCTGGCAAACTGCGCGAGCTCTCGCTCCACATCCAGCGGAAACTCGACGCTGCGACTCAGGAACGCCTGATTATCAGCCTGCTCCATCAGCGCAGCCGTTTCACTGTGCAGCAACAACGCGACTTTTTCCTCGGCCTCGGCGGCTTCAAGCTCGCCAATCGCTGCTTTAATCTGCTGCTGCAGCTCGCCCTTGCTGCGTTCGGCGGCATGTTCCAGCTGAA
Source organism: Pseudomonas sp. DSP3-2-3 (assembly GCF_049898225.1). Classification (NCBI taxonomy): domain Bacteria; kingdom Pseudomonadati; phylum Pseudomonadota; class Gammaproteobacteria; order Pseudomonadales; family Pseudomonadaceae; genus Pseudomonas; species Pseudomonas sp. DSP3-2-3. The sequence goes on from NZ_JAFCXH010000016.1 coordinate 60,997, forward strand.
TACGACCTTCAATCAACTCCAGCTCGATTGAAACGCCGGCACTGAATTTTTTCTCTAGTTCATAGCGATAGCTGGCGAACTGATCGATCCAGGCCTCCAGGCGGAAGACGTGGCCCTTGACAGAGGTCGGGGTGAACTCACCGACCCAGTTGTCATTGACCAGCTCGCGCATCGACGCGGTGTGCCAATGGGCTTCATCGGCAGCACGCCAGCGAATCTTGACCGCCAGTTTATCGTGCCCGTCAGCGAATACCTTGCTGGTGACGGGGACTGGCTGGCCCACGATTGCCTTGGCGGCAAACAGCCCACCGTCGATCACCGGAGTCGTGTTTTCGATCACGATGCGCGGCAATTGCAAGGCTTGGGTCAGGGTTATAGGTCGAGCCGGGTGTTGGGTATCGGTGGCCAGGGAATCCGGACCAAATGGCTGATCGGCAGTCACATTCATCGAGCATCACTCCTCACGCCCCAGGGACGCTCCTGTGCGAATCCATGCAATAAAGGTTGCGTACAGCCCGAAACAGGCTGCTGGACAAAAATTTGGCAACCGGAGCAATTCATACTGACTCGTGTGATCCGGTCGCCTAGTTTCCGAGCGGTGCGGCAGGCTAAAAGTTCAAAGAGCTTTCAAGTGGACCGAGCACTGGCGCTTGTCAGCGTAGACACAACTGGAGAGGAACGTGGAGTCATCTGCAATAGCACGCTGTCCAAACCTTCGAGCCTGACGTGACCGCCATTGCTGGCAGGTCCTGCACGCCACACTCCACAGCGCATCCAATAGCAAGGTGAAGCCAATGAGCATTCCGATCCCGCCAGAAACGCCCGATCCGATGATTGATGATCCTGCATTGCCGGTACCCAAGCCTGATGAAGATCCGCCGCCGACCATGCCGCCGGTGATCCCGACGCCCATGGGCGATCCGCCAGCTGAAGAGCCGCCAGCGATTCTGGGCGAAGATTTCCCGGAGTAATTTTCCAGAGCAAAAAGCCCCGGCGTAAATAGCCCCCGGAGCAAACCGCTGAACGACAGCAGTCAGGGTTTTTCCGAGCCATCGTCCTTGTCGCGATTTTCCTCGGGTGGGTCGAGCCGGGCCACAATGGCCGGCATCAGACTGAGAATGCCCCAGGCCAGTATGGTGCTCAGCACTGCGGTGGCTTCACGTCCCATTCCCGCCGCGATGCCAATCGCGGCGGTCATCCACAGACCTGCGGCGGTCGTCAGCCCTTTGACCTGACCGGTCTGCTGCTCGCGTCCCTTGAGGATCGTGCCCGCACCGAGAAAACCGATGCCGGCCACAATGCCCTGGATAACCCGGCTCATTGCCGCATCGTCAGCCCCCGCCAGACGCGGCGCCAGGACAAACAACGCCGCCCCCATCGCCACCAGCATATGCGTGCGAACCCCGGCAGCCTTGCCCTTCTGCTCACGTTCAAAACCAAGAATCCCGCCCAGCAACGCGGCGATCAACAACCTGACCGTAACCCGGGTCAGCTGAGACGCATCGGTGATATCGGAGAATTCCTGTTGCAACGTGACGCCGACTTCGTGCCACCACGGGTGATCCATTGGAGCTCCTGCATCGAATAGTAAATAGAACACCACAGCCCCGCTCCTGCAGAGGACGTGCCACGTCTGAAATAGACAGCGCCTCCAGCCCGGAGTGCTGGCACACCGCTTAGAACGTTGCCCTCGGCAAGCGGTCGTAAACCAAGTAGGCCTCATTTCAAAGGAGTTCACCATGCCACTGGAATTTGATAGCACCAACGAACACTGTTCAGCAGAAATCGACGGCGTTCGGCGCAGCAGCCGGGTGGTCGACATTGCGATCACCACCAATGATGCGACACATATGTCCGAGGCCGAGATCGATGGGATAAAAGTACCCATTACCGAGGCTGAAGCGGATGCGCTGACCATCTACAAGGCCAAGGATCTGCGCCACCACACGGTGGACCGCGACCCCGAGGATCCACTGACGGTCGTTTGATCCAGCACAGCCCGGCAGTCGACGGATTGACTCAGATCACGCTGACTGCCGCTTTGCTTGCATCCCGTAAACATTGCCCGAAACCTCATCTGATACGGTTTTTTATCGTCAAGCTGAATCTGTTTTGAATACAGACCGGCGCGCATAGTCTCGTCACCTGATTAGCGGCAGATGAGTACTTGGCATGAGCGACAGAATCCCCGTACAGAGCATTGAGCCCGGCCAACCGGTTCGTTCCAGATCCCGGCCAACATCCGGCAGCCTGATCCACACCCGCAGTTTTACCGGCCTGTTCCGCTCCCTGCGTTTGAGTGGTACCGGGCTGCTTTTCCTGCTGTTCTTCGGCACGGCCTGGCTGCAATGGGGCAATCGCCAGGCGGTCTTGTGGGACCTGGCCGAGAGCAAGTTTCATATATTCGGCGCCACGTTCTGGCCGCAGGACTTCATCCTGCTCTCCGCGCTGCTGATCATTTGTGCATTCGGACTGTTTGCTATCACTGTGTTTGCGGGACGGGTCTGGTGTGGTTACACCTGCCCACAGAGTTCCTGGACGTGGATTTTCATGTGGTGCGAAAAGCTCACCGAAGGCGAACGTCACCAGCGTATCAAGCTTGAGGCCGCGCCCTGGGGCGTCGACAAACTGCTGCGCCGTTCGGCCAAACACACGTTGTGGCTGCTGATCAGCGTGCTGACCGGCCTGACCTTCGTCGGCTATTTCACGCCCATCCGCCCGCTTGCCGAGGAGTTGCTGACTCTGGAAATGGGCGGTGTCAGCCTGTTCTGGGTGGTGTTCTTTACGGCGGCCACCTACATCAATGCCGGCTGGCTGCGCGAAGCGGTGTGTCTGCATATGTGTCCGTATGCGCGATTCCAGAGCGTGATGTTCGATCAGGACACCTTGACCGTTGCTTATGATCCGGCGCGCGGCGAACAGCGCGGACCGCGCAAGCGCGAAGCCGATCCGGCGGCATTGGGCCTGGGCGACTGCATTGACTGCCAGGTCTGCGTTCAGGTCTGCCCCACCGGTATAGATATTCGCGACGGCTTGCAAATGGAATGCATCGGTTGTGCAGCGTGCATCGACGCCTGTGATTCGATCATGGACAAAATGGGCTACGAACGCGGCCTGGTACGTTATGCCTCCGAGCGGGAATTGGAAGGCGGCACGACCCATCTGCTGCGCCCGCGTCTGCTGGGTTACTGCGCGGTGCTGCTGCTGATGATCGGCGCCCTGGCCCTGGCACTGATTGAACGGCCCATGGTGTCCCTGGACGTCAGTAAGGATCGCGGCCTGTTTCGGGAAAACAGCGAGGGCCAGATCGAGAATATCTATAGCCTGAAGATCATCAACAAGACCCAGCACACACAGCACTACCGGCTGGCCCTCGCTGACAGCCCGGGCTTCGAACTGCATGGCAAGACCGACCTGAGCCTGGCCGCCGGGGAAATCACCGACTTGCCAGTGTCCGTAGCAATGCTGGCCGAACGACCCGGCAGCAGCTCCCAGACTATTGCCTTCGAGGTGGTCGATCAGGATCAGCCTGAAATCCGCAGCCTGGCGACCAGTCGCTTCGTTGCACCTCTGAACCGTTGATCGAGTAGCGTATGCTTTGCACGCCCTCCAGCCCGCGAGACACCATGAAGCGCTACGAGAAGTACGCCGACGATATTGCCGAGTTGATTCGCAGCGGCGTCCTCGCGCCCGGTGCGCGAGTGCCGTCGGTGCGTTACGCCAGCCAGGCCCACGGCATCAGTCCCTCGACAGTGTTCCAGGCCTATTACCTGCTGGAGCGCCGTGGCCTGATTCGCGCCAGGCCGCGCTCGGGTTATTTCGTTAACCCCAGCGTTCTCGTGCAGCCGGCGCAGACGCTCCGCGAGCCGCAGGTCAGCGAATCCACGGAGGTGGACGTCAGCGAACTGGTGTTCTCGGTACTGGACTCTATCAAGGACCCAAATACCGTGCCGTTCGGATCGGCGTTCCCCAGCCCGCTGCTATTTCCGCTGCAACGCCTGTCCCGCTCCCTGGCCAGTGCCAGCCGGGACATGGACCCGCGCATGGTCGTCACCGACATGTCGCCGGGGCACCCGCAGTTGCGTCGGCAAATCGCCCTGCGCTATTTAGTCAACGGCACGGTCGGCGGCCTGATGCTGCCCATGGAAGAGCTGCTGATCACCAACGGAGCGCTGGAAGCGCTGAACCTGTGCCTGCAAGCCGTCACTGAGCCGGGCGATCTGGTGGCAATCGAAGCGCCAGCGTTCTACGCCTGCCTGCAAGTGCTGGAACGTTTGAAACTCAAGGCGGTAGAGATTCCGGTGCATCCCCAGGACGGCATCGACCTGGGCATTCTGGCGCAAACCCTGGAACGCTATCCGGTCAAGGCCGTCTGGTGCATGACCAGTTTCCAGAATCCCAGCGGCGCCTTGATGCCTGAGGCACGCAAACGCGAATTGGTCGAGCTGCTGCGCGAGCATCAGGTGCCACTGATCGAAGACGACGTGTACGCCGAGCTGTATTACGGGCCGCATGCGCCGAAACCCGCCAAGGCTTTCGATACCGATGGACTGGTGATGCATTGCGGATCGTTTGCCAAGAGCCTTGCCCCGGGTTACAGAATCGGCTGGGTAGCGGCAGGACGTTATGCGCAGAAAATCGAACGACTCAAATTGATGACATCGCTGTGCGCTTCGATGCCAGCACAGGCGGCCATCGCCGATTATCTCGAACACGGGGGCTATGACCGTCATCTGCGCAAGCTGCGCTACGCCCTGGAAGATCAGCAACGCGCCATGCTCGCGGCCATCGGTCGCTATTTCCCGGCGCAAACCCGGGTCAGCCAGCCAGTAGGCGGTTATTTTCTCTGGCTGGAGTTACCCGACTCAGTGGACTCGTTGCAGGTATTCAGGATTGCACTGGCCCAAGGCATCAGCATCGCGCCAGGACCGATATTTTCCCCGACCCAACGCTTTGCGCATTGCATCCGCCTCAACTACGGCAGCCCGTGGAACGACGCAGCGGAAAAGGCCATGGAAACCCTGGGCCGGATCGTGCGCTCGATGCTTGTGGCACCGGAGCCCGCTTAGCGTCCACCCGCCAGATCAATGAAAGTTCCGGTGGCATACGACGCTTTTTCCGACAACAGCCAGACAATCGCTTCGGCGACCTCTTCAGCCGCACCGCCACGGCCCATGGGAATCCCCGGCTCCAGCTTGCTGACCCGAAACGGGTCGCCGCTCAAGGCGTGAAAGTCGGTAAAGATATAACCCGGCCGCACTGCATTGACCCGAATCCCCTCGCCCGCCACTTCTTTGGACAACCCGATGGTGAAGGTGTCCAGTGCGCCCTTGGAAGCTGCGTAGTCAACGTATTCACCGGCTGAACCCAGGCGAGACGCCGCCGAGGAGACGTTGACGATGCTGCCGCCCTTGCCGCCATGGCGCGGCGACATACGCAACAACGCGTGCTTGCTGCACAGCATTGGTCCGACCACGTTACTCATCATCATCTTCAGCAAGCGAAACTCGGACATCTCTTCGACGCGAGACGCATGGGCGACGGTTGCGGCATTGTTGACCAGATGCGTGACGCGCCCCAGATCAGCATCGATACGACTGAACAGACGGATGATTTCGTCTTCATTGCTGACATCGGCCTGAACCGTGATTGCCTGGGCGCCCAATTCCCGGACCTGACCGCAGACCCGTTCGGCAGCCGTGTGATCGGACAGGTAGTTGATACAGATTCGATAACCCTGAGCGGCGGCAAGCAAGGCCGTAGCGGCACCGATACCCCGTGAACCTCCAGTGATGAGCAGAATTTTGTCCATTATCTTCTCGTGACGTGTTTCAGAAACCGATTGTGAGTGCCTGCTGCCCCGACGAGCCCGGCAGGGAGGCGGCAAACCATGATCCTGCCAGCGATCAACCATAAACGCCACCACCAGCGACGCACTTACTTCTCAGTCTGGACCGTCTGAAACTTGCGCGCCTCGGCGGCGTGGATATCGGCGATGAACTGCGCAGCGGGCAGCGGATGTCCCAGCAAGAATCCTTGCAAGGAATCACAGCCTAGCCGGGTCAGGAAATTCTGCTGCCGATCGGTTTCGACGCCTTCCGCCACGATACGCAGATTCAGCGCCTGACCCAGGGCGACGATGGCCGAGACAATGGCCGCGTCATCGCTGTCGTGCTCCAGATCCCGAACAAAACCACGGTCGATTTTAAGCTCGTTGGCAGGCAACCGCTTGAGGTACATCAGGCTTGAATAACCCGTGCCGAAGTCGTCGATGGACAAGTCGACACCCATGTCCGACAACTGTTGCAACACCATCATGCTGGCGTCGGCGTCGTTCATGGCAGTGGTTTCCGTGATTTCCAGGGTCAGGCTGTTAGGCGGCAGTTGATGACGCCTCAGGGCCTGAGCAACGATATCCACCAGATTGGCATGGCAGAACTGCAGCGCAGACAGGTTAACCGCCACGCGCCAATGGGTGTAACCCATCTCAAACCACACGCGCATCTGCCGGCAGGCCTCGTTCAGCACCCATTCGCCAATGGGAATGATCAAACCGGTCTTTTCCGCGAGGCCGATGAACGTGTCCGGCAACAGAATGCCCTTTTGCGGATGTGCCCAGCGCAACAACGCTTCAGCACCAATCGGCAGACCGCTGATGGCGTCGAATTTGGGCTGGTAATACAGGCAAAAATCATTCTGCTTGAGGCCCGCGCGCAAATCCTGCAACAGCTCAAGCTGAATGCGCGCATTGGTGTTCATGGTGGCATCGAAGAACGTGTAACCATTCTTGCCCGAGTGCTTGGCGTGGTACATCGCGGCGTCGGCGTTCATCAGCAATTCCTGCTGCGTATTACCACTTCCAGGATAAAGGCTGATCCCGATACTGACCGAGATCTGCAAGGCCTGCTCCGCGACCCGGAACGGCTGAGCGATGACATTGACCTGACGCGCCGCGATCCTGGCCGCGTCTGCAATGTCATCCAGCTCGACCAGCAACACGAACTCATCGCCACCAATGCGCGCCAGCGTGTCGTGGCGATGCAGATTGGAACGCAGACGCAAGCCCACTTCGCGCAACAACTGGTCGCCCACATGATGGCCGAAGGCATCGTTGACCGGTTTGAAGCCGTCCAGATCCATGAACATCAGCGCAAAACGACCACCTACTGCGTCTACCTTGCGCATTGCCTGTTCGATTTTTTCGGCCAGCAACACGCGATTCGGTAAACCGGTCAAGGTGTCATGCAGCGCCAGATGCGTCAGTTCGCGATTGGCTTCGGTGAGTGACTGGGACAACGCAGCCGTGCGGGTTCGCAAATGCGCATCCAGAACCAAGACCAGCAGCGTGATAGTCAATATCGCCAGAACCGTGACCAGCACCAGTGAATCCAGGCCATCGGCGCGCATTCCATTATTCAGTGCGCCGCAGACGCTGCCGTCGGCAAAACTTGCCGCCGCCATGGCGATGTAATGCATACCGATGATAGCCCCGCCCATCACCAGCGCTGCCAGCAATCGCACCGTGCGCGCATAGGCAGTCTGCTGGCGCAGGCGCATTGCGATCCACAGCGCCACAGCCGATGCCGCAATGGCGACCAGCACCGAAGTCACGACCGTTACGACGTCGTAGGTGATATCCGGCTGCATGCGCAGCGCGGCCATGCCGGTGTAGTGCATCGCGCTGATGCCAGCGCCCATGAACAACGCCCCGAGCCCCAGCAGCAGCCGGGGCAAGGCAGGCTGGCTCACCAACCACAGGGCAAAACCGGAGGATAAGATGGCGATCAGCATCGAAAGCAGAGTAATCGGCAGATCGAATGCCAGTTCGATAGGCAGATGAAACGCCAACATCCCGATGAAATGCATGGCCCAGATGCCAATGCCCATGGAAAACGCGCCACCACCGATCCACGCCAGCAAAGCACGACCCTGGGACGTCGCAATGCGCCCGGCAAGATCCAGCGCGGTGTAGGACGCAAGGATGGCAACGAAGATGGAAACCAGAACTAGCGAAGGAGTGTATTGACCAATCAACATGAGCGGCTCGCGGCGTAGAACAACGAGCTAATCCATGCCCAGTCAGAGCCGCGGGATTCTACGCAGTTTCCGACAAATGTCGCGGTCCGTCGTCGCAAATGTGGCGCATAGCCATTAATAATTTCCCGCGCTCTGAACCTTAGCCTGAAAAACCCGCAAAGCCCCGGAATACGAGGCCTCAAGCATCATCTTTCGAAGCAATCTTGACGCCAGTGACCCGTCAGTCTTGCAGTTTCAGGCCGCTGTCAGACTCCCAACCGCCGCCCAGTGCCGCGATCAACTGCACGCTGGCAATCAGGCGACTTTGCAGCAAGGTCAGCACGCTGCGTTCGTTGCTCAGCGCGGTGGTCTGGACATTGACCACGTCCAGATAACCGATCAGACCGGCCTTGTACTGATTGCTGGTCAAACGCAACGAATCACGAGCCGCAGCCAATGCTTCGGCGCGCACGCCCGCCTCTTCCTCGTAGACCTTGAGCTGCACCAAGTAGTTTTCCACCTCCTGGAACCCGTTCAGCACCGTTTGCCGATACTGCGCCACGGTCTGATCGTAGACCGCTTCGGTGCGATCGACTTCAGCCGAGCGTTGCCCGCCGTCGAACAGGGTCATTGCCAACTGCGGGCCAACTGACCAGAAGCGATTTGGCAGACTGATCCAGTTGGCGAAGGTACTGCTGCTGTAGCCGCCACTCAGGCTCAGGGTCAGGTCTGGATAATAAGCCGCCTTGGCGATGCCGATATTGGCGTTGGCCGCCATGACCGAACGCTCGGCCGCCGCGATGTCAGGCCGCCGCTCAAGCAACTGTGAAGGCAAGCCGACCGGAATCGCTGGTAGCGCCGGAATCGACGTGCTCGCCGCCAGATTGAAGTCCGCTGGCGCCTGACCCATCAGCACGGCGATGGCGTTCTCGAACTGAGCGCGTTGCCACATCAGATCAATCAAATCGGCTTGTGTGCTTTTCAGCTGGGTTTGCGCCTGCGCCACCGCATCGCGTCCGGAAATGCCCGCACGGTATTGGTTTTGGGTCAAGGTCAAGGAACGCTGGTACGCATCGACCGTGGCTTCAAGCAGACGCTTTTGTTCGTCGATGACGCGCAATTGCAGGTAATTCTGCACCAGTTCCGATTGCAGGCTCAGCTGCATGGCGGCCAGATCGCCAAGGCTCGCCTGGGCGCTGGCCGTATCAGCCTCCAGCCCGCGCCGCAGCTTGCCCCAGATGTCGGCTTCCCAGCTGACGCCCAGTTGCGCGTTGTAGGTATCGCGAATCCCGCTGCTGGAACTGCTCAGGCTCGAACTGCTGCTGCCGGTGCCCTGGCTGGAGCGGTTTTTACTGGTGGTCAGGTCGAGAGTCGGAAAGAACGCGCCCCGTGAGCTGCGGACCAACGCCTTGGCCTGGCGGTATTGCGCCTCATATTGGGCGACGGTCTGGTTGGAACTGTTGAGTTTTTCCACCAGCCCGTTGAGCTGTGCGTCCCCGTACAACTCCCACCAGGCGCCACGGGCCAGCGAATCACTTGGCGTGGCCTGACGCCAGCCCTGCGCGGCCTTGAACTGTACCGGAGCCGCCATCTCAGGCTTGTGATAATCCGGGCCGACCGCGCAGGCACTCAAGAGCAGAACGCACAGCCCCAGGCCCAGACCACGCGCGGCATTGCGCGCAGGCCATTGTTTGACGGCTTTGATTTTCTGGCGTTCGGTCATAGCGGAGTTTCCAAAGCAGCATCGGTGCGCACGCCGCGCCACTTGTTGAAACGGTGGCGCAGACGGTCGAGGTAAAGGTAAACCACCGGGGTGGTGTAAAGAGTCAGGATCTGGCTGACGACCAGCCCGCCAATAATCGTCAAGCCCAGCGGCCGGCGCATTTCCGCGCCTTCAGCACTGCTCAGCAATAACGGCAGCGCACCGAGAATGGCCGCCAGGGTCGTCATCAGAATCGGCCGCAGACGTTGCAGGCAGGCACTGCGGATCGACTCCAGCGGCGTCATCCCGCCGTGACGTTCCAGTTGCAGCGCCAGGTCGATCATCAGGATCGCGTTCTTCTTCACCACGCCGATCAGCAGGAATAACCCGAGCAGGGAAATCAGACTGAACTGCCCGCCCAGCACATAGATACTGAGCAACGCGCCGACACCTGCCGACGGCAGCGTGGAGAGAATCGTCAAAGGGTGAATGTAGCTTTCATAAAGAATACCGAGCACCAGATAAACCGCCAGCAACGCGCCGAGAATCATCCACGGCTGGCTCTTCTGGGTCGCGGCGAACGCGTCAGCAGTGCCGGCCATTTTCGCGATTACATCTGACGGCAAACCCACTGCCGCCACTGCGCGTTCGATCGCCACGGTGGCGTTATCGAGGCTGACCCCTTCGGCCAGGTCGAACGACACGCTGTCCGAAGCGAACTGCCCTTCATGGGAAACCCGGTCGTTTTCGAGGCTGCGTTCATAGTGGGCAATGCTCGATAGCGGCACACGCTGACCATCGGCGGTAATCACCTGAACCTGCTCCAGGGTGACCGGGTCCTGGGCGTATTTCGGATTGACCTCCATCACTACCTGATACTGGTTCAGGCTGTCGTAGATGGTGGACACCTGGCGCTGGCTGTAGGCGTTATTGAGCACCGAGGTGACCATGTTCATGTCGATGCCCAGGTGCTTGGCGGTGTCTCGGTCGACTTGCAAGGTCACCTGTTGCGCGCCGCGGCCTTCGCGGGCGTCGATGGCGGTCAGTTCCGGCAAGGATTTGAGCGCCGCGACCACTTTCGGATACCACTCGCGCAGACTGCCCAGATCGCCGCTTTGCAGAATGTACTGATATTGCGAAGTGGTCTGCTCGCGGCCGCCGCCCAGCTGTAAATCCTGGTCAGGCATCAGGAACACCCTGCCCCCCGGCACCTTGGGCATTGTTTTGCGCAGGCGCTCGACGACCTGTTCTGCGGATATCTTGCGCTCCTGAATGTTCTTCAGGCGCACGATCATGAAAGCGTTGTTGGTGCCGTTGTTGCCGCCGATGAAGCCGGCGACGGTATCGACTGCCGGGTCGGCCATCACTGCGCGCCGGAATATTTCCATCTTGGGCTGCATGACGGAAAACGACAGGCCATCGTCGCCCCGCACAAAGCCGATCAACTGCCCGGTATCCTGGGTCGGCAGGAACGTCTTGGGCACTACCACATACAGCGCGATGTTCACGCCGATGGTGATCAGCAGGCTGAGCAGCGTCAGCCGGCGATGGCGCAGGACCCAGCCCAGGCTGCGGTCATAACCATCGACCATGCGGTCGTTGATGCGCTGGCTCCAGCGTTGCAAGGCGTTTTCTTCGCCAGACACATGCGGCTTGAGCCAGCGGGCGCAGAGCATCGGCGTCAAGGTCAGGGACACCACCAGCGAAACGATGATCGACACCGACAGCGTGATGGAGAACTCGCGGAACAGACTTTCGACCAGCCCGCCCATGAACAGGATCGAAATGAACACCGCGACCAGCGATACGTTCATCGACAGCAACGTGAAGCCCACTTCCTTGGCGCCCAGATAAGCCGCCTGCATCGGCGCAACGCCCTTGTCGATATGCCGGGAAATGTTTTCCAGGACGACGATGGCGTCATCCACCACCAGACCCGTGGCGAGAATCAGCGCCATCAGCGACAGGTTATTCAGGGAAAATCCGCACAGGTACATGATCGCGAAGGTGCCGACCAATGAAACCGGAACCGCCAATGTCGGAATCAGTGATGCGCGGAAATTGCCAAGGAACAGGAACACCACCAGGATCACCAGCACTACGGCGATCAGCAGGGTCATTTCTGCTTCATGCAGCGTGGCCTTGATGACCGGCGAGCGGTCCAGGGCCACTTCGAGCTTGACGCTGGCCGGCATCACCGCTTCCAGCGCCGGCAGCTGCGCGCGAATCTGCGCCACGGTTTCGATGATATTCGCCCCGGCCTGGCGGTTGATCACCAGCAGCACGGCGGCCTTGTCGTTGAAATAACCGGCGTTGTAGCGATCTTCCACGGCGTCGCTGACCTTGGCCACATCCTTGAGCCGCAATGCCGCGCCATCCTGATAGCGAATGATCAGCGGCTCGTAATCCTTGGCCTTTTCCAGCTGGTCATTGGCCTGGACTTGCCAGTTGCTCTCGGCGGTTTCCACCGAACCTTTGGGCCGTCGCACGTTGGCGCCGGTAATGGTCGTGCGCACTTCGTCGAGGGAAACGCCGTACTGATTGAGCAATTGCGGCTCAAGTTCAACGCGCACGGCGGGCAGCGAACTGCCGCCAATCTGCACCTCGCCGACGCCGGTAACCTGAGACAAGCTTTGCGACAGGATGGTCGACGCAAGATCGTAAAGCTGGCCTTTTTCCAGGACATCAGAGGTCAGCGCCAGGACCATGATCGGCGCCTGGGACGGGTTGACCTTCTTGTAGGTCGGCATGCTGCGCATACCGCTGGGCAGCAGATTGCGCGACGCATTGATTGCCGCCTGCACCTCGCGCGCCGCACCGTTGATGTCGCGATCCAGATCGAATTGCAGAATCACCCGTGTCGAGCCCTGGCTCGAACGGCTGCTCATGGTGTTGACCCCGGCGATGGTGCCCAGCGACCGCTCCAGTGGCGTGGCCACGCTGGACGCCATGATTTCCGGGCTGGCGCCCGGCAGGCTGGCGGACACCACGATCACCGGGAAGTCCATGTTCGGCAGCGGCGCCACCGGCAGCAGGCCAAAACTGACGCCACCCAGCAACATGATCGCCAGACTCAGCAGCATGGTCGCCACCGGCCGGCGGATGAATGGGCCGGAGAGGTTCATGGGCGTAAGCTCCGAGCGGCAAGCCACAAGCTAAAAGAGCATAAGCCTTGTGCTTTAAGCTTGTAGCTAAAGGCTTGCCGCTTGAGACTGAGCATCACCCCGCCACCTCAGCCTTCTCCGAACGACCGAAACGACGTCCCAATCGATCGAAGTACAGGTAAATCACTGGCGTGGTGAACAGCGTCAGCACCTGGCTGAGCATCAAGCCGCCGACCATCACCAGACCCAGCGGCTGACGCAGTTCAGCGCCGGAGCCGGTCGCCAGCATCAGCGGCACGGCGCCGAACAGGGCCGCCATGGTAGTCATCAGGATCGGCCGGAAGCGCAACAGCGCCGCTTCGTAGATGGCCGTTTCCGGATCCACACCCCGGTTACGCTCGGCGTCGAGGGCGAAGTCGATCATCATGATCGCGTTCTTCTTGACGATCCCGATCAACAGAATGATGCCAATGATGGCGATCATGCCCAGATCATTGCCGCTGATCAGCAACGCCAGCAGCGCGCCCACCGCTGCCGAGGGTAACGTGGACAGAATGGTGATCGGGTGGATGTAACTTTCGTACAGCACGCCCAGCACGATGTACATCGTGATCACTGCTGCAAGAATCAACAGCAGCGTGCTGGATAACGACGCCTGAAACGCCTGCGCCGCGCCTTGAAACTCGGTCTGCACACCGGTCGGCATGCCAATGTCCTGCTGGGTTTGCTCGATGATCTCCACCGCCGCCCCCAAAGCCACGCCCGGCGCCAGGTTGAACGACATCATCACCGCCGGGAATTGCCCCAAATGGGTAATCGCCAGTTGTGCCTGGCGCTGCTCGATGCGCGCCAGACTCGACAGTTTGACCTGCACGCCATCGGTGGTCTTGACGTGAATCTGCTCCAGCGCCTGCGGCCCCAGCTCGCCCGCCGAATCGGCCTGAAGTACCACTCGGTACTGGCTGGCCTGGGTGTAAATCGTCGAGATCTGCCGCTGGCCGAAGGCGTCATACAGCGCATCGGTAATATTGGCCACCGTCACCCCGACACGGCTGGCCGCATCGCGATCGATCAGCAGGTAAACCTGCAACCCCTTGTCCTGCAAGTCGCTGGCGACATCCGTCAGTTCGGTGCGTTTGCTCAGCGCGTCGACCAGCTTGCCGCTCCACAGCGCAAGCATGTCGGCGTCCGGCGACGACATGCTGAACTGATACTGCGTGCGGCTGACGCGATCCTCGATGGTCAAGTCCTGCACCGGCTGCATGAACAGGCGAATCCCGGACAGCTTGTCGAGCTGCGGCTGCAAGCGCTGGATGATCTGCGTTGCGTCCAGATCCCGCTGGTTATGCGACTTGAGATTGATCAGGAAGCGCCCGCTGTTGAGCGTGGTGTTGTCGCCGTCGACGCCGATATACGACGACAGGCTGACCACAGCCGGATCCTGCAGAATGATTTTTGCCAGGGATTGCTGGCGCTCGCTCATGGCGGCGAATGAAACCGACTGCGGCGCTTCGGAAATACCCTGAATCACGCCAGTGTCCTGCACCGGGAAAAACCCTTTGGGCACGATCATGTACAGAAATACCGTCAACGCCAGGGTCCCAACGGCCACCAGCAAGGTCAGCGGCTGATGCTTAAGCACCCAGCGTAATTTGCGCCCGTAAGCCTCGATCAACCAGTCCAGCCAGGCACCGCTGGCGCGGTAGAAACGGCTTTGCTCTTCAGGTTTGGGTTCGCGCTTGAGCAGACGCGCGCACATCATCGGCGTCAGGGTTAGCGACACCACCAGCGAAATCAGGATCGCCACCGCCAGGGTGATGGCGAACTCACGGAACAGCCGCCCGACCACGTCCGCCATGAACAGCAACGGGATCAGCACCGCAATCAACGAAATGGTCAGGGACACCAGCGTAAAGCCAATCTGTTTCGCGCCCTTGAGTGCCGCCTGCATCGGCGACTCGCCCTCCTCGATATGCCGGGAAATGTTCTCCAGCATCACAATCGCATCGTCGACCACAAAGCCGGTAGCGATGGTCATGGCCATCAAGGTCAGGTTGTTGACCGAGAAACCGGCCAGATACATCACGCCAAAAGTACCGACCAGTGACAGCGGCACAGCAATCGAGGGAATGATCGTCGCGCTGAAACGGCGCAGGAACAGGAACGTCACCAACACCACCAACACAATGGCGATCAACAGCTCGTGCTGCACGTCGGTCACCGAGGCGCGAATGGTTTGCGTGCGGTCGGTCAGAACCACGACATCCAGACCGGCCGGCAGGTTATCGGTGATGCTCGGCAACAAGGCCTTGATGCGATCCACCACTTCGATCACGTTCGCGCCGGGCTGGCGCTGGATATTGAGCAGTACCGCCTGGTTTTCATTAGCCCAGGCCGCCAGACGCTCGTTTTCCGCACCGTCGACAATCTGCGCCACATCTTTCAGACGCAGTGGACCGCCGTCTTTATAGGCGAGGATCAGATTGGCGTATTCCTCGGGCGACTTGAGCTGGTCGTTGGCGTCGAGCATCGACACCCGGGTCGGGCCATCGAAGTTACCCTTGGGCTGATTGACGTTGGACGCACCCACCAGAGTCCGTACATCAGCCAGATTCAAGCCAGCCGCCGCCAGGGCATCAGGATTGACCTTGATGCGCACCGCCTGACGCTGACCGCCGGCGATGCTGACCATGCCGACGCCGCTGATCTGCGCGATCTTCTGCGCCATGCGCGTATCGACCAGATCGTTGAGCTTGGGCAACAGCATGGTTTTGGAGGTGATCGCCAGGGTCAGCACCGGCGTATCGGCCGGGTTGACCTTGTTGTACACCGGCGGCGCGGGCAGATCGGTCGGCAGCAGATTGGTCGCGCCGTTGATCGCCGCCTGCACTTCCTGCTCGGCGACGTCCATGTTGATTTCAAGGCTGAAGCGCAGGGTGATGACCGATGCGCCGCCAGAGCTGGTCGACGCCATCTGGGTCAAGCCCGGCATCTGCCCGAACTGACGTTCAAGCGGCGCAGTGACCGCGCTGGTCATCACTTGAGGACTCGCCCCCGGATACAGGGTCATGACGCGGATGGTCGGATAATCCACCTGCGGCAAGGCCGAAACCGGCAGCAATTTGTAGGCAATCAAACCGGCCAGCACCAGCGCCAGCATGCTGAGCGTGGTGGCTACCGGGCGCAGGATGAACAGCCGTGAGATGTTCATGCGTGGTCTTTTTCCGCCTTGTCAGCCGCTGCCGATTCGCCGGATTCCTTCGATGGCTTGCCTTGCAACTGCTGGCCTGGAGTGCTTGGCACATCCTTACTGTCATTGACGATTTCGACGTCGCTGCCGTCGCGCAAGCGGTCAGTGCCTTCCAGCACTACCCGATCACCGGCGGCCAGACCTTCATTGATCACGGTTGACTGCTCGTCGCTCGGGCCGGTCTTGAGGCCGCGCACCTTGACCTTCTTGTCGCCGTCCATGACATAGACAAAGGTGCCATTGGTTCCGAACTGCACCGCTGCGGTCGGCACCAGCACTGCTTGCTTCAGGGTGTCGGCGCGCAGGCGCACATTGACGAACTGATTGGGGAACAGCACTTCGTCCTGGTTCTCGAAACGCGCCTTGAATTTCAGGGTGCCGGTGGCGACATCGATCTGGTTGTCGAGACTGGCGAGAACGCCGTTGGCCTGCAGCTTCACATCGCCGCGATCCCAGGCTTCCACGGGCAGCTTGTCGCCGCTGCGATAACGCGCAATGACCGCCGACAGGTCCTTCTCCGGCAAGGTGAAATTCACTGTGATCGGCTTGGTCTGGGTAATGATCACCAGCGCAGTGGTGTCATTGGCGGCCACGAGGTTGCCGACGTCCAGTTGCTTGAGCCCGGTGCGGCCGGCAATCGGTGCCCGAATGCGGGTGAAGTCCAGATTGAGCTTGGCGTCGCCCACCGCTGCCTGATTGGTCTTGATCGTGCCCTGATACTGATTCACCAGCGACTCGGCGGTGTCCAGCGTCTGCTTGGCGATACTGTCTTCGGCGTACAGCCCGCGATAACGTTGCACATCAAGCTGGGCGTTTTTCAACAATGCCTGGTTGGTGGCCAGCGTACCTTCGGCCTGCTGCAAAGCGATCTGGTAACTGCGCGGGTCAATCTCGGCCAGCAAATCGCCAACCTTGACCATCTGGCCTTCCTGGAAGTTGAGCTTGACCAATTCCCCAGCGACCCGGCTGCGCACATTGATGGTGTTCATCGCCGTCACGGTGCCCAACGCTTTGTAGTAGATCGGGAAATCCCCGAGCACCGCAGGCGCTACACGCACCGGAACGGGCCCGGTCGCGCCGCCAAAGCCAGGTCGCGCCGGGCTCGCCTTCGCCGCACTGGCTGATCTGCTGGCGCCAGAACCTTTGCCAGCATCCTTATTGGCGGCAGAGGACGGCCAGAACCACCAGCACAGGCCGATGATCACCAACAGGACAAGCAGACTGATCAGCCAGCGGCGGGAACTACGGGAACCAGACAATTGCATGAATAATCAACCAATGCGGATGGGGCTTCTTCAGGAGTTGAACAATAAGCACAGACGGACGGTAAGCAAAGCGCCTTTACCGGCAATTTACGTTGGCGTTACTTCTGTTAAACACCTGAAGCATAAATAAAAACGGCCTGAGCAGGTTCAGGCCGTCCAAGTGTTGCCGGGTATTACTTCAATACGGACAACGCAGCGTCATAATCAGGTTCCTGACCGATTTCCGGAACCAGTTCGCTGTGCAGTACTTTGTCGTTTTCATCAAGCACCACAACGGCGCGAGTGGTCAGGCCCTGCATCGGGCCATCGGCGATCTCGACACCATAGTTCTTCATGAACTCGGTGCCACGCATGGTGGACAGGTTCTTGACGTTTTCCAGGCCTTCGGCACCGCAGAACCGCGCCTGCGCGAATGGCAGATCAGCGGAGATGCACAACACCACGGCGTTGGTCAGGTCGTTGGCCTGGGCGTTGAATTTGCGCACGGAAGTCGCGCAGGTCGGGGTATCGACACTTGGGAAGATGTTCAGCACTTTGCGCTTGCCGGCAAAGTCAGCCAGGGTCACATCGGCCAGGTCACCACCGACCAACGTGAACGCCGGAGCAGCACTGCCAACTGCTGGCAGGTCACCGTTGATTTGGACAGGGTTGCCTCTACGAGTCACTTGAGCCATGAACTGAGTCCTTTTTCCAGGGTTTGGGAAGAGCCGGAAGTTAACCACGAAAGCGCCCCGCGACCTAGATCGGATGCGGCTGAATTTGCTTCACCCATTGAGTTTTTCGAGCAGTTCCGTGCGCGCGCACAACTCCACCAGCCAATCGACAAAGACCCTCACCCGGCGCGACATCTGCCGATGCGGCGGGTAAAGCGCGAGCAGCGCCATCGCCGGTGGCCGGTAGATCTTGAGCACCTCCAGCAAGGTCCCGCGACGTAACTGCTCGGCGATATGGTAATACGGCGTCTGCACCAGCCCGTAGCCCGCTTCGCACGCCGCCAGATAACCATCGGCACTGTTGATCGACATCGCCTTGGGCAGGCTGAAATCCTTCACCTGTCCATCGATCATGAACTCCAGGCCGTAACGCTTGTTGGAGCTGGCAGAGAAGTATTCGATAACCTTGTGGCGCGGCAGATCCGCCAGGGTCTGCGGCGTGCCGTATTGCTCCAGATAGCGGCGACTGGCGCAGGTCACCTGAACCATGCGGGTCAGCGGCCGCGCCACCAGCGAATCATCCCGTGGCGGCCCGGCGCGCAGCACGCAATCGACCCCTTCGCGAATCAGATCCACCGGGCGGTCACTCATGCCGATCTCCAGCTCGATCATTGGATAGCGGGCACTGAATTGCGGCAACGCGGGGATCAAGATCATCCGCCCGAATCCCACCGGAATATCGATGCGCAATACTCCCTTGGGCGCGATGCTGGCAGAAGAAAAAACAGCTTCGGCCTCGTCCAGATCAGTCAGCAGACTGACACAGCGCTGATAGTAAGCCTGACCGTCCAGCGTCGGGCTGACTTGCCGGGTCGTGCGCTGCAACAACTGCACGCCCAGATGCGCTTCCAGCTGCTTGATCAGGATGGTCACCGAGGCTCTAGGCATGTGCAGGCTGTCGGCGGCCTTGGCAAAGCCGCCAAGTTCGACGATGCGGGTAAACACGCGCATGGCGTTGAATCGATCCATTGCAAAACCCTTGGCGCTTAATTATTTAGATTTTCTAAACAGTGAAAGCACTTTTAGCGGGTTTATCCAGATTTTGTCGAGGAGTAAAACTGTCGCCACTTTCAACGACAGGAGTTCATCAATGCAAACCCGTCAATTGGGCCGTAATGGTCCACGCGTTTCCGCCATCGGTCTTGGCTGCATGGGCATGACCGATTTCTACACCACCGGCAGTGACCGCAAGGAATCGATTGCAACGCTGCATCGTGCCTTGGAGCTCGGCGTCACCTTGCTCGATACCGCCGATATGTACGGGCCACACACTAACGAAGAACTGCTCGGTGAAGCCTTGCAAGGCAAGCGCGATCAAGTGTTCCTGGCCAGCAAGTTCGGTTTCGTCCGCGACGCCAATGACCCCACTGCTCGTGGCCTGAATGGCAGCCCTGAATATATTCGCAGCGCCATCGATGGCACCCTGAAGCGGCTGAACATCGAAACCCTCGACCTCTACTATCAGCACCGCATCGACCCGCAAGTCCCGGTTGAAGAATCGGTGGGGGCCATGGCCGAACTGGTCAAGGCCGGCAAAGTCCGTTATCTGGGCTTGAGCGAGGCGTCCGCAGAAACCCTGGAACGCGCGCACAAGGTCCATCCGATTACCGCGCTGCAAACCGAGTATTCATTGTGGAGCCGCGATCCCGAGGAAAACGGCAGCCTTGAAGCCTGCCGCCGTCTGGGCATCGCCTTTGTGCCTTACAGCCCGCTGGGCCGAGGATTCCTGACCGGCACGTTGAAAAGCCCGGACGACTTTGCCGCAGATGACTATCGCCGCAGCGCGCCGCGCTTTCAGAGTGAGAACTTCGCCAGGAATCTGCTTCTGGTCGAAAAGGTCCAGAAACTCGCCGCCGACAAGGGCGTGACCGCCGGACAACTGGCGTTGGCCTGGGTATTGGCACAAGGCGACGACATCGTGCCGATTCCAGGCACCAAGCAACGCAAATACCTGGAAGAGAACGTCGCGGCACTGGATATCAAACTCAGCGCCGGGGAATTGAAAGCGTTGCGGGATTTGTTTCCGGTTGAGGCGATTGCCGGGCAGCGGTATGGCGAGGCTTCGTTGAAGTTGGTGAATGGCTGATTGAAGTTTTATTGGGTATTTCGCTGCGTTGCTGAAACAGCGCGGTCCTGCTGCAAGCACCGAACATAATGTGGGACGAAGCGAACTGACCTCAAAAATCCCGCTTATAAAAGATATCCAGCGAACTGGCGATGCCGCTGGCGGCTTCCAGATACACCCTCTTGCTGAGCATGTAACGCAACGCAATGGTATTGGCCGGTTCGAATACGCCAACGCCATAACGCAGACTCAGTTTCTCGGTGATCTTGCCGCTGGCGACAACGTTGGTCTTGTCGCCGCTGCCTTGGGTGTCCAGTTCGAAATCCTTGATCCCCAGATTGTTCGCCAACTTGCCGGTAGTGGATTCGCTGCCGGCCAGCCCCAGGGCCAACGCGGCCTGGGCCATCATGTTGCTGTCTTCGCCGGTATTGTTCAGTGGCCTGCCCAGCACCAGATAAGACAACGCCTGCTCCTGACTCATGGCCGGTTCAGAAAACACCGTGGTGGTGGGCTGTTCAGCACTGCCGGACAGGCGGATGCCGGCAATCACATCGTCGGTCTGACGTATCGCCTCGACATCCAGATAAGGCTGGTCAGCGGGCCCGGCAAACAGCAGCCGCGCCTTGCGGATTGTCAGTCGTTGACCATAGGCGCGATAGCGACCGTTTTTCAGGTTAAGTTCGCCGCGAGTATCGAGGTTGTCGCCGATGTGTACCTGGCCGACCAGATCGGCGGTGAGGCCGAAACCGGTGAAGCTCAATTTTTCTTGCCCAACCTGGACATCGACATCCATCGCAATCGCCATGGGCGGCGCACCTTGTTCGGTCTGATGCCCGACGATCACAGTGTCGCCGGACAATTTCACGGTGGAAGGCGGCAGCTCACGCACCGTAATCACTCCCTTGGGAATCAGCACTTTGCCGGAAACACCAAGCCGATCGCCGTGCATGGATATTTTCAGATCAGGCGCAGCTTCCAGCGTCGCATAAGGTTCGACGGTAATCGGCAGGTGCGAGCCTTTCAGGTTCAAATCCACCCGCAGCGCCTGTCCCCAGCTGACTTGACAGTCCAGACTGCCTTGCCCCGCCGCACCACTTTTCCAGCCACCCTGAAGCTGAATGCTTTCCCCGGCAATCAGCGCCTTGATCTGCAGATCCTGCAGGCTAATGGGTAACTCCGGCCCGGAAATCTCGCCCCCGCTCAACATCACATTGCCGTTGACCTGCGGCGCCAGCAGCCCCCCAGACAGGCGGCCAGTGCCGTTAAGTCGTCCAGTGAGCTTTTGCACCATGGGCAGGAAAGGTCGGGCAATCGAAATATCCAGGCCGCTGAGGCTGAAATCACCACTGAGCGTCTTGTTCTCGGCCAGCGGATCGATCTTGGCGTTGAGCAGCAATGTGCCGAGTTTGCCACCGCGAAAATCCAGGCGACTGTCGATGAGCTTAGGTGTCAGCGTGCTGTTCAGCACCAGACTTTCGTAAGGGAAATCCAGCCATTGCTGTTTATCCCGCACGCGCAACGTACCGCCGTTGGCATTGACGATGATCTGGCCATTGGGGCCGGCAGCAGGCACGTCGAGTTGAACATCGGCGTTGAGCGAACCTTTCCAGGCGAAATCCTTGGGCATCCATTGCGCCAGGCTGTCGAGGGGGAAGTTTTTGAGGTGGTAGCGCAGGCGCGGTTCCGGCATCAGGCGCTGGTCTTCGCCGCACAGACTGGCAGGCCCGGAAAGCCAGCAGTGCGCGCCGAAATTGATTTTGCCATCGGCCAGTCGTTCGAGCCTGGCAGGTTGCTGCAGACGCCAGTTCTGACCGCCACTCTGCAGCGTGCCGCTTGCCAACCGACCACGCCAGTTGCCTTTGTCCAGATTGCCGTCCATAGCCAGTGCCAGCTTGAGCAATGGTCCCTGTAAATCGATTTTCAACTGCTGACGCTTGATATCGCCCTGGCCAGCCAGAACCAGTGTTCCCAGCGGGGTGTCGCCCGCCTGAATGCCGCTGCTTTTAAGGTCAATAACCGCCCGCTGAGCGTTGTCGAGCTTGCCGTTCAAGGTCAGGCTTTGCAGGCGATTGTCCTGAAACGCCAACTGCGCACCTTGCAGTGCCAGCACGCCTTGGGGCGCTTGCACTGTACCCGCCAGATCCAGGCGACCCTTGACTTGTCCTTGCAGCCCCGGCCAAAGCTGACCCAGACGCGGCAGGTTCAAATCCAGCTGACCGAGCAGACGCTGCTGCATACTGCCGCTGCCCTGAACACGATTGTCGCCAAGACGAATATCCAGAGCGCTGACATTCCATTTGTCGCCACTGCCGTCCGCCTTGGCTTGCAGCACCGCCGGTTGTCCTCGCAAACGACCCTTGAGATCAAGATCGGCACTCAGACTCAATTGTTCGTTCTTGAACTGGCCTTTGCTGCGCAGCGGACCTGCCAGGGTTCCGGGCATCTGCGCCAGCCAGTAGGAAGGATCAAGTGCACTCAGGTCCAGCGCCGTATCCCAGCCAATGCCGTCGGCAAATTGCAGATTCAAATGACCGCTGGCCTTGCCCTGCCCCGCAACCATTTCCAGCTGCGGAAGAAAGACCTGGGTAAGGTCGCCACTGAACGGGCTGCTCAGGCTGAACGCCCCCGCAGGGCCGTCCAGATCAGAGCTGAAATTGCCCAGATACTTGCCGTCGGTGTAGGAGACTTCGCCATTGAACTTGCGCATTGCCACTTGCGGCTCAGCCACTTCGGGATACAGGCGATGCCAGGGGAAATCCAGCCAGGCGATTTTTGCGTCGGCGCGCAAGCCTTGTTCCCAGTTCAGTTTGCCGGTCAGGTTCAGGCGCTGTTGCGGATTGGCGCTCAGGTCCAGCGCGTCGATATCAGCACTTTTTGCATCGACTCTGCCCTTGATCGCAAGCGCAACCGGGCCTTGTTCAGCCGGTAAACTGGCAGTGCCAGCCAGCTGATAACCAGCTTTGAGATCACCTTGGGCATCCAGCACCAATTGATTGAGCTGCAAGGTGGCCGGCAGCGCCGCGCTGGCCTTGAACGCATCTGACGTGATCCTCAGTTGCGCTGGCAGATTTTCCACAAGGGGCTGCAACTCACCCGTCAGTTGGGCTTGCAGATAACCACTGCTGATCGCATTCAGCTTAAGGGTTTTCAGCAGGTCGCCCTGGATATCCAGATTGACCACCCAGGCTTTGTCGTCCTGAGCAGGCAGTTTCAGCAACCCGCTGGCCGTCAAAGGCCAATCGCCGTCTGGCTTGAGCAAACCAGCCAGGTCCAGCACCAGATCGTCGCGTTGCAGATGCACGCTATCAATGCGCAGCCCTTCCTGGGTCCAGTGCGCCGCCAACTGCACGTCACGCAGTTGCTCGGCGCCATCCAGTTGCAGGCTGCCAATCCGCACGTCACCCAGGCGAACGGCCAGCGGAAGCTTGAGATCCGGCAAGGTAATCGGCCCGCCACTGCTTTCGTCGCTGCCGGGGGCCAGTTGCAGACGGATTTGCTCGGCCTGGAACTGATCAACGCACAGGGTCATTTTCAGCAAGCAGCTTGGTGACCAGGCAAACACCGGGGCGTCAAGCTCGGCCTTGGTTTCGGCTTGTTGCCAGACCAGACGGTCGGCGCTCCAGCGTCCGCCGAGCGTGCCATTGAAGTGATCCACCTGAAGACCCGGCACCTGCTGCAGCGCCCAACGGCTGCCCGCCTGGGTTCCAAGCAGTAACCAGAGCCCGGCAACGACCAACAGCAATAGGGCGACCACGCTCAGGCCGACAATCTTCAGCGAGCGCTGCCAGGTTAGAGTCTTCACAGTTCCGGCCCCATGGAGAAATGCAGGCGAATGCCGCCGTCGTCGTCCAGCGCGTGAGCCAGATCCAGACGCAACGGGCCCACTGGAGACACCCAGCGCACGCCAATGCCCACGCCGGTCTTGAGGCTGGGCAGATTCAAGGTGTTAAACGAATTGCCCTGGTCGACAAAGGTCGCCACGCGCCATTTTTCGGCGATTGAATATTGATACTCCACGCTCCCGGCCACCATGTAGCGCCCACCGATGCGGTCGCCGTCGGAATTCTCCGGCGAAAGGGTCTGATAGTCATAGCCGCGCACGCTCTGATCGCCACCGGCGAAGAAACGCAGGGACGGCGGGATCGACTTATAGCCATTGGTGGCGTTGCCGCCAAACTGCACCCGACCCAACAGGCGATGGTTCTGCCCCAACGTCGTCAACCCTTTAAGCAGCACATTGCCATGCAGCAGGTTTGAGTCGGACATCAACCCCTCCTTGGCGACCTGTGCATCAAACTGCAAGCGATAGCCGTTGTGCGGATCGATCCGGTTGTCGCTGCGCAGGAAGGAATAGCTGATGCCCGGCATCAGCAAGGTGCTCAGCCCGGAGTCGTCGCCAAGACGGTATTCCTCGCGCTGCCATTTCAACGAAATCACGCGCTCCCAGCCGCTGGGCAACCTGCTGTGCCATTCCGGACCGACCGTCAGCAGTTTGCTCAACGAGTCAGTGCCGGCGATCTCCTCATATTGATAGCCGCCGGCATAACGCAGCTTGTCGGTCAGCGGCGGATCCAGGGGAATGTCATACCAGAGGCCGACGTTCTGGCGCGGCGCCGACAGCTCTGATTCGATGCCATAACTGTGCCCCTGCGGATTGACCCAATGGCGCGTCCAGTTGGCCTTGCCACGCGGCCCGACGTCCGTGGAATAACCCAGGCCGAGTCCCATGGTGCGGGGCTTGCGGGTATCCAGCGCGACCGTCACCGGGATGCTCTGCCCGACGGCCGCAGTGGGAGCCGCGTCCACCCGGACACCTTCAAAATAGCCACTGGCTTGCATGGCCTGATTCAGCTCGGCAATCAGCTCCGAATCGTAGGGCGTGCCTTCCTTGAATGGCACCATACGCCTGAGCAAATCATCGTCGAAGGGCGCATCGCCACTGAAACTGACTTTGCCAAGGGAGTAGCGCGGGCCGCTGTCATAGACCAGATCAATGTCCGCCACACCCGCCGCCGGGTCGACCGACAGGCGCTGCTGCGTAAAACGACCGGAGAAAAAACCATAACGCGAGGCCTGATTCAGAATCAGCCGCTTGGCATCTTCGTAATGGCCATGATTGAGGACGGCGCCGCTTTTCAGGGCGGCGCTTTCGGGGATGCGAAACGCTTTGAGAGAAGCAGCCGGGCCGTCGACCCGCACGGTGACATTGCGCAGGTGGATCGGCTCGCCAGCTTGAACATTGATCACCAGCTGCAAGGTGCCGTTTTTGCCTGTGACCACTTCGCTGTCGACGCGCGCCTGATAATAACCCAGCGCCTGCGAAGCTCGTTGCGCCTGCTCCAGGGCGCCGATGCTGAAGTGTTCAAGACTTTCCTGATCGCGCTCGCCCGGGCTGCCCACGTAGCCTTCAATATTGGCTTTGAGTTCAGAATTGGCGGGGGTGATTTTCACATCGAGTTGCGCGGCAGCCGAGGCCGCGGCGCTGGTGAAAACAAGAAATAAACCGCTGATTATTTTTACAAAAGGCTTCATAGGCGCGAATGCTAACACGTGCGACAGGCGCCACTAAAACTCACCGAAAGGTATAAATTTCATACCCTTACGCCATGGCTTTGAGTGAAACCTGCGGATTAGGATGGAAAAACACGTGCTCTCGGATCGGTCCTACAGCCACTTCGCCGATTTCCTCGTAGCCCTGTCGCTTATAGAACTCAAGGTAACGAGGATTCCCAGTATCAACGACGATTCCTTGTGAGTTTTCGTCCACCGCGCACCAATCGTGCAACGCGTGCAACAACTGTTCGCCCAAGTGTTTGCCCTGGAACTCGGGATGGATGCCCAGCAGCGGCAAGACGTGCACCGACTCAGATGGCAGGCAGGCCAGCACCGCGTTGTAATACTCCAGATAACGCTTGGTGCAGTTGAAACCGGTGCTCAAGACCATGCGCAAACGCCAGGCCCAGCTTTCGGTAATGCCCAGTCGACGCTGCGGCGGCGCAATCAGTGCGGCACCCACCAGACGGTCTTCGACAAAGAGTCCCAGCGCAGGCAGATCCTGCAGAAAGTGCTGCTTGACGAGTTCGCGAACCGTCGCCCTCACCCGCTGATCAAACCCGGCCCGCTGGGAGTTGAACAGGTAAGCAAAACTAGGCTCGTGGCGATACGCGTGATACAGCAGCGAACGCGTTTCCCGGGAATAACCGCTGTCGAGCTGGCGGACTTCGGCCACGATGGCAGACGATTCAGGCATGAAAATTAACCTCATAGTGACGCAGCTGCTCGAACGGCAGCGTTTTGGTGATGCTCAGGCTTCGAGTCCCGGCCTGTGCCGAAAGTTGCGATAAACCTTCGCATGCGGCCTTGAGCGTAGCAGTCGGCTTATATTGGGGTTGCGGCCGACAGTACACTGGCCGAGAACTTACAGGTGGGCTAGCATCGCTTTTTGTTTTTGTCAGGACTGCCGTCACATGAAAATCGTCTCGTTCAACATAAACGGTCTGCGCGCCCGACCTCATCAGCTGGCGGCGCTGATTGAAAAGCATCAGCCAGACGTTATCGGCCTGCAGGAAACCAAAGTCTCGGACGAACAATTCCCTCAAGCCGACATTGAGGCGCTGGGTTATCACGTGCATTTCCACGGGCAGAAAGGCCATTACGGCGTCGCCCTGTTGTCCCGCAAGATGCCGCTGGCCCTGCACAAGGGTTTCGACACCGATGATGAAGAATCGCAAAAGCGTTTCATCTGGGGGACCTTCGCGGACAACAACGGCCAGCCGGTGACCATCATGAATGGCTATTTCCCACAAGGTGAAAGCCGCGATCACCCGACCAAATTCCCGGCCAAACAGCGCTTCTACAATGATCTGCAAACCTTGCTGGAAACCCGCTTCAGCAACGACCAGCCACTGGTGGTGATGGGCGACGTGAATATCTCGCCGCAGGATAGCGACATCGGCATCGGCCCGGACAACGCCAAGCGCTGGCTGAAAACCGGCAAATGCAGTTTCCTCCCGGAAGAACGCGAGTGGATGGAACGCCTTAAAGCCTGGGGTCTGGTTGACAGCTTCCGCCATCTTTACCCCGAAGTGATTGATCAGTTCAGCTGGTTCGACTACCGCAGCCGCGGATTCGAGGATGAGCCCAAGCGCGGGTTGCGCATCGACCTGATCATGGCGTCCCATGGCCTGCAACCAAGAATCAAGGCCGCAGGTGTGGATTACGATCTGCGCGGGATGGAAAAACCGTCTGATCATGCGCCGATCTGGCTCGAACTGGTTTGATCTGATGGCAAAAAATCTGGCCAGCCACTGTCGCTGGCCAGATCGCCACGCAACAAAACCGCGATGTTACCGCTCCGTCACATTCCAGTAACTTATCTGACTTATTCTCCCGGCACTTTCCTCCTTCCATAAGGTGCCGCAGATGCTGCGCGCTGTGTTTTCTCTTCGAGTCAGCCACCTTGTGCCGGCCTTGCTGGCGGGCATTTTTCTGGTGCCCATGAACGTTTCAGCGGCGCTACCGATTCCTGCTGATAACACCCCGGCCCTGCGTATTCAGGGCTCCAATACCATTGGCGCGCAATTGGGTCCGGCGCTTGTCGAAGGTTTGCTGCGCAAGCAAGGCCTGCAATCAGTGCATAGCGAGCCTGCGGCGATGCCGAACGAAGTGCGGATATCTGCCACCACTACTGAAGGCAAACCGGTTTTCATCGAAGTTGCGGCCCACGGCTCGGGTACGGGCTTTGCCGCGCTTAAAGCCAGTCTGGCCGACATCGCCGCCTCTTCGCGCCCCATCAAGAATCAGGAAGCACTCGACCTGGCAGGTTTTGGCGACCTGCGCAGCCGCAAGGCCGAACAAGTCATCGCAATCGATGGCGTCGCAGTGATCCTGCATCCCGGCAACCCGTTGCGGGAATTGACGACCGAGCAACTGGCGAAGGTATTTGCCGGGCAAATCAGCAATTGGGAGGAACTGGGCGGCAGCAGCGGCCCCATTCACTTGTACGCACGGGACGAACAATCCGGGACCTATGAAACCTTCAAAGAACTGGTGCTGCTCAAATACGGCAAAACACTGTCACGTACTGCCAAACGCTTCGAGTCCAGCGAACAGTTGTCGGATCTGGTCAGCCAGGACCGTTTTGGTATCGGGTTTATCGGCCTGCCCTATATTCGTCATGCCAAAGCCGTAGCCGTTGCCGATGGCGAGGCCAAGCCGATGTTGCCAACGGCAAGTCTGATCGCCACCGAAGACTATCCCCTCTCGCGACGCCTGTATTTGTACCTGCCGCCCGACCTGCATCAACGCTGGGCCAACGCCCTCGTGCAGTTCGCGCAAAGCCCGGACGGACAAGCCATCGTCGCGCAGAACGGTTTCGTGGCGCAGACGGTGCAAGCGATCAAGGTTCAGGCCACGCCGGAAATGCCACGTGACTACCAGGCCCTGACCCGCGAAGCGCAGCGGCTTTCGGTAAACTTCCGCTTCGCCCAGGGCAGCGCGAAACTCGACAACAAGGCGCAGCTGGACCTGAAACGCGTCATCGATTACCTCAAGCGCAACGACAAATTGAACCAGAGCGTTACGCTGGTGGGTTTTGGCGATGCCAAGACTGACCCTGAGCGCGCCACCCTGCTGTCCAGGCTGCGTGCCATGGCTGTGCGTCGGGAGTTGCTGAAAAACGATGTGATCCTGCGCGAAGTTCGGGGATTCGGCGACGAAATGCCCGTGGCGGGCAATGATGTGGACGAAGGCCGGATCAAGAATCGTCGGGTTGAGGTTTGGGTGAATTGAACCGTGGGACCGGATCTATCCGGGAAGGCGTCGGTGCAGTCAGCGAGACAGTTGGAGCCTGGCCCGGCCTCTTCGCGAACAAGTTCGCTCCCACAAGTTCGAAATCGGCACGAGCTCGTGGGACCGGATTTATCCGGGAAGAGGCACGGACATCCGCCCCATCTTCACCGGACAAAACACCCATTCGCGAATGAATTCGCTGCTACAGAGGTCGCTCTTTGGCGTATTCCTTCGGCACATACTTACCCAGCTCGAACTTGCCAATGGCCGCGCGATGGACTTCGTCCGGGCCGTCCGCCAGGCGTAGCGTGCGCTGCATGGCGTACATGTAGGCCAGAGGGAAATCATTGGAAACCCCCGCACCGCCGTGAATCTGAATAGCCCGATCAATCACCTTCAGCGCAACGTTGGGCGCCACTACCTTGATTTGGGCAATCTCGCTTTTCGCCACCTTGTTACCGACGGTATCCATCATGTACGCGGCCTTGAGCGTCAGCAGCCGCGCCATGTCGATTTCCATCCGAGAATCGGCGATCTTGTCGACATTTCCGCCCAAACGGGCCAGCGGACGCCCGAAAGCCACCCGACTGATCGCGCGTTTGCACATCAATTCCAGCGCGCGCTCGGCCATACCGATTGAACGCATGCAGTGGTGAATGCGCCCTGGCCCAAGTCGACCCTGAGCGATTTCAAAACCCCGCCCCTCACCCAACAGGACATTCTCATAAGGGACTCGCACGTTTTCAAACAGCACTTCGGCATGGCCATGGGGCGCGTCGTCGTAGCCGAAAACCGGGACCGGCCGCACGATTTTCACGCCGGGCGTGTCGGTTGGCACCAGGATCATCGAGTGCTGCTGGTGCCGTGGGCCATCGGGATCGCTCAGGCCCATGAAGATCAGAATCTTGCAGCGTGGATCGCAGGCGCCGGAGGTCCACCATTTACGGCCGTTGATGACCCACTCATCGCCCTGCCGCTCAGCGCGGGCCGCCATATTGGTGGCATCCGAAGACGCGACGTCGGGTTCGGTCATGGCAAATGCCGAGCGGATTTCGCCGCGCAATAACGGCTCAAGCCATTGGACTTTCTGCGCTTCGCTGGCATAACGCACCAGCACCTCCATATTGCCGGTATCCGGTGCCGAGCAATTGAAGGGTTCCGGGCCCAGCAGCGAACGACCCATGATTTCCGCCAGCGGGGCATATTCCAGGTTGGTCAGCCCGGCACCCAATTCTGATTCTGGCAAAAACAGGTTCCATAAACCTTCAGCCTTGGCCTTGGCCTTGAGCTCTTCCATGATCGCAGTGGGCTGCCAGCGGTCGCCCTCGGCGACTTGACGCTCAAACACCGGCTCAGCGGGATAGACGAAGGCATCCATGAACGCGGTGACGCGTTCGCGCAATTCCTGAACCTTCGATGAGTACGCAAAATCCATGGGTAGCTACCTTCTAATGAGGTTATCTGGTCATGAATTCGATGCTAGGCCAGAGACCAACATTTATCTAACCTATTCTCAGCGTGTATAAACATTCATAACCGATATATAGTCGAGCCACGCAGCCAACGAGCCGCGACACAACAAAAACAGCAACGAGGCGTATCGAATGAACCTGAGCAAGGTCGATCTCAATCTATTCATCGTGTTTGACGCGATCTATACCGAAGCCAATCTGACCCGCGCCGGGCAGATCGTCGGCATCACCCAACCAGCGGTTTCCAACGCCCTGGCCCGTCTTCGGGAAACCTTCAACGACCCGCTGTTTGTCCGCACCGCCCAGGGCATGGTGCCCACGCCCATGGCTCAGAACATTATCGGCCCGGTACGCAACGCGTTGTCGCTGCTCAGGGTTTCGGTGCAGGAAAGCCGGATTTTCAACCCCCTTCAGGCCAACAAGAACTACCGCATCAGCATGACCGACCTGACTGAAGCGGTAACGCTGCCCGCTTTGTTCCAGCGCCTGCGCCGCCTGGCGCCCAATGTCACCATCGAAAGCTTCCTGTCCAAACGCCGGGAAACCACCAAGGAACTGGCAGCCGGACGTCTTGATTTTGCGGTGGACGCCCCGCTCAACACTGACCCTCAGGTGCGACACGTCAAACTCATGGAGGACAAATACGTCTGCGCCATGCGCCGTGGCCATCCGCTGGCTGGCAAGGAGTTGTTCAAGCTCGAAGACTATCTATCACTGACGCATATCCATATTTCCAGCCGCCGCAGTGGCCTTGGTTACGTTGATCTGGCGCTTGGGAAAATGGGCATTCAGCGCAAGGTTGCCTTGCGCTCGCAGCATTACCTGATGGCGTCGCAAGTCCTGCAACAAACCGACATGGTCATGACAGTGCCGGAGCGCTTTGCCCGGCGGCACGACCTGCATTACGTTGCATTGCCGGTCAACGACGTGCCCTCGGTAGAAACCCATCTGTATTGGCACGAAAGCACCGATCAAGACCCGGCCAATCGCTGGATGCGTGAGCAAATCATCGAGCTGTGTCAGACCATTACGGCGAAGGAAAACACTTCGAAAGAACTTCATCTAGAACATGCAACTACATGATTTAGTTACTATTAGACTCACAACTTAATACTGTTTAGAGACTGGACGGACACAGCGACCGGCTTGATTGCTTGACGTTAACGTCAACGCCGCCGTAGGTTAGGCCTACGTTTTCCGTCGAGCGTTCTCATGAGTAACCAGACCTATAGCATTTCCGATCTCGCTCGCGAGCTGGACATCACCACCCGGGCGATTCGCTTTTATGAAGAGCAAGGCATGCTGGCCCCGGAGCGTCGAGGGCTGGAGCGCGTCTATTCCGCACGCGACAAGGTCACCCTGAAATTGATCCTGCGCGGCAAACGCATCGGCTTTTCCCTGGCTGAATGCCGGGACCTGATCGGGCTCTACGATCCAAGTGGCGGCAACCGCAAGCAATTGCACACCATGCTGGAGAAGATCATCGAACGTCGTAATCAGCTCGAACAGCAGTTGCTGGACATCCAGCAAATGCAACTGGAGCTGGATACTGCTGAGGAACGCTGCAAACTTGCCTTGGATAAAATTGATGAAAATCAGTTGATTACTGAATAAATCTCGAAAATATCTAGATGGAGTCCGGTATGTCGCTGCCCAAAAAAGTACGCCTGGTAGAGGTCGGCCCACGCGACGGCCTGCAGAATGAAGCGCAGCCCATCAGCATCGCGGACAAGGTTCGGCTCGTGGACGATCTGTCCGCGACAGGCCTGAGTTACATAGAGGTCGGCGCCTTTGTCTCGGCCAAATGGGTGCCACAGATGGCCGGTTCCGCCGAAGTTTTCGCGCAAATCCAGCGCAACGAAGACATCACGTACGCAGCACTGGCGCCGAACTGGCGAGGCTTCGAAGATGCGCTGGCCGCTGGCGTGAAGGAAGTCGCGGTGTTCGCCGCAGCTTCAGAAGCGTTTTCCCGGCGCAACATCAACTGCTCCATCAGCGAGAGCCTGGAACGTTTCGCGCCAATCATGGAGGCCGCGCGCCTGCATGGCATCAGGGTGCGCGGTTATGTTTCCTGCGTCCTCGGCTGCCCTTATGAAGGTAAGGTGGCGCCACAACAAGTCGCTGCGGTCGCCAACGAGCTGCTCGCCATGGGTTGCTACGAGATATCCTTGGGCGACACCATCGGCACCGGAACGCCCGGAGCCACGCGTGACTTGATCGATGTGGTCGCCGGGCAAATTCCCCGAGGCAAACTGGCCGGACATTTTCACGATACCTACGGGCAAGCGCTGGCTAACGTCTACGCGAGTCTGCTGGAAGGCATCGAGGTGTTCGACAGCTCGATTGCCGGGTTGGGCGGCTGTCCTTATGCCAAAGGCGCCAGCGGTAATGTGGCGACCGAGGATGTGCTGTACATGCTTAATGGTCTGGGCATCGACACCGGAGTCGATCTGGACAAACTGATCAGCGCAGGTCAACGCATCTGTCAGGTACTCGGGCGGGAAACCGGTTCGCGCGTGGCGAAGGCGCGCCTGTCGGACTAGCGTGCGACAACTTGTCACAGAGTGTTACCCTGCGCACCGCAACGTAGGCGGCGAAACGACGCAAACGGGTAACACGGAAACAGATTTCGCTGAACTGGCCAGCTTCAGCTGTCCTCGAGTTCTGCGCAGCCCCCGAATTTAAAGGACTTGCCAAAACTGGCACGGGTCCTGCTATATCCCACGTACAACAAGAATAAAATGTGCAGTAACCCAATAAAAACAATACGTAACGGCTCTGACATAACAAGAACAACACGGACAGAGACGCAGCTAACAGATTTTTTTGGAGTGGATTCGCTTTTCGAAGCTTCTGGATTTCAGAACCTTCACAACCGGACAGAGAACAACAAAACTACCTTCAGGTAGCTCCAGAACTGGTTGAATCGATTGATAAAAGCAGCATCAGCGCTCAAAAAAATACGTTTGCTCTTGATCCCGCATGGGGATCGCTCAAAAAAAGCAGTCAAGGCCAGGTCGCCAAAAACAACAACAGGCCAGCCGATAATAAAAAATGAGCATGCAAAAATACCTTGAAGGGGAGCTTAGGCTCCCCTTCGTGCTTTCTGGCGTTTGACCTGTCATCCCCTTCCTGCCTGGCCCTCTCCCTCTATCCGATGCCGTCATTGTGCGTTTGACACTTCTCAGCTGCAGGTTTACGTTAACGTAAAGGTCATAGCGACCCATCTAACAACAACAAAGGAACGCTACCCATGAGTTACCCAAGCCTGAATTTCGCCCTGGGCGAAACCATCGACATGCTGCGTGATCAGGTCCAGTCCTTCGTCGCAGCAGAAATAGCCCCGCGAGCTGCGCAAATCGACAAAGACAACCTGTTCCCGGCTGACCTGTGGCGCAAGTTTGGCGATATGGGCCTTCTCGGCGTCACTGTCGATGAAGAGTATGGCGGCGCAGGCCTGGGTTATCTGGCCCATGTGGTGGCGATGGAAGAAATCAGCTGCGGCTCGGCGTCGGTGGCGTTGTCCTACGGCGCGCACTCCAACCTGTGCGTGAACCAGATCAACCGCAACGGCAACCCGGCACAGAAAGCCAGATACCTGCCCAAACTCATCAGCGGCGAGCACGTTGGCGCCTTGGCCATGAGTGAGCCAAACGCAGGCTCTGACGTGGTGTCCATGCGCCTGCGTGCCGACAAGCGCGGCGACCGCTTCGTGCTCAATGGCAGCAAGACCTGGATCACCAACGGCCCGGATGCCAACACCTATGTGATCTACGCCAAGACCAGCCCGGAAAAGGCTGCTCACGGCATCAGCGCGTTCATCGTCGAGCGCGACTGGAAAGGATTTTCCCGCAGCAACAAGTTCGACAAGCTCGGTATGCGCGGCTCGAACACCTGCGAGCTGTTTTTCGACGACGTCGAGGTGCCTGAAGAAAACCTGCTCGGCGCGCTGGACGGCGGTGTGAAGGTGCTGATGAGCGGCCTGGATTACGAGCGCGTGGTGCTTTCGGGCGGTCCGACCGGGATTATGCAGGCGTGCATGGATGTCGTTGTTCCGTACATCCATGACCGCAAGCAATTCGGCCAGAGCATCGGCGAATTCCAGCTGATTCAGGGCAAGGTGGCAGATATGTATACGCAATTGAACGCCAGCCGGGCTTATCTTTATGCCGTGGCCCAGGCCTGCGAGCGCGGCGAAACCACCCGCAAGGACGCTGCCGGGGTGATTCTATACAGCGCCGAACGCGCCACGCAAATGGCCCTGGACACCATCCAGATTCTGGGCGGCAACGGCTACATCAACGAATTCCCGGCTGGGCGGCTTTTACGCGACGCCAAGTTGTATGAAATCGGCGCGGGCACCAGTGAAATTCGCCGGATGCTGATCGGTCGCGAACTGTTCAATGAAACCAGATAAAGCAGTTGCAAGCTGCAAGCCCCAAGATTCAAGCCGCATGCGGCAATCTGGATTCAGCGTTTAGGGAATAACTAATGGCCATTTTGCATACCACTATCAATACGCGCTCAGCGGCATTTTCCGCCAACAGAGCAGCGATGCTGGAGCACGTCTACGGCTTGCGCCAGTTGCTGGAGAAGATCCAGCAAGGCGGCGGCGCCAAAGCTCAGGAACGCCACGCTTCGCGGGGCAAACTGCTGCCTCGGGAGCGTATCAATCGCTTGCTCGACAGCGGCTCGCCGTTTCTTGAAATCGGCCAGCTCGCTGCCTTCGAGGTCTATGACGAAGAGGTCCCTGCCGCCGGAGTCATCGCGGGCATCGGTCGGGTCGAGGGCGTCGAATGCATGATCATCGCCAACGATGCCACGGTAAAAGGCGGTTCGTACTACCCGCTCACAGTGAAAAAACACCTGCGCGCGCAGACGATTGCCCAGCAGAATCGCCTGCCGTGCATCTATCTGGTGGATTCTGGCGGCGCCAACCTGCCGAGGCAGGATGAAGTGTTCCCGGACCGCGAGCACTTCGGGCGGATTTTCTTCAACCAGGCCAACATGAGCGCCCAGGGCATCCCGCAGATCGCCGTGGTCATGGGCTCCTGCACGGCGGGCGGCGCCTACGTGCCGGCCATGGCCGACGAAGCAATCATGGTCCGTCAGCAAGCGACGATCTTTCTTGCCGGTCCGCCGCTGGTCAAGGCGGCCACGGGCGAAGTGGTTAGCGCTGAAGACCTCGGCGGAGCCGACGTGCATTGCCGCACTTCCGGGGTTGCCGACCACTATGCCGAGAACGACGAGCATGCTCTGGAGCTGGCGCGTCGCTGTGTCGCCAACCTTAACTGGCGCAAACAAGGGCAACTCGAAGCGATCGCACCCATTGCCCCGCTGTACGCTATTGAAGAGCTATACGGGGTGATTCCTGCCGACGCCAAACAGCCTTTCGATGTGCGGGAAGTCATCGCCCGGTTGGTGGATGGATCGCAGTTCGATGAGTTCAAGGCGTTGTTCGGCACGACGCTGGTGTGTGGTTTCGCGCGCCTGCATGGCTACCCCGTCGCAGTTCTGGCCAACAATGGCATTTTGTTCGCCGAGTCTGCACAGAAAGGCGCGCACTTCATCGAGCTGGCCTGTCAGCGCGGCATTCCCTTGCTGTTTCTGCAAAACATCACCGGCTTCATGGTCGGCCAGAAATACGAAGCCGGCGGCATTGCCAAGCACGGCGCCAAACTGGTAACCGCGGTAGCCTGCGCCAAAGTGCCAAAGTTCACGGTAATCGTCGGCGGCAGCTTCGGTGCCGGGAACTACGGCATGTGCGGCCGCGCCTACGACCCGCGCTTTCTGTGGATGTGGCCTAACGCGCGCATCGGCGTCATGGGTGGCGAACAGGCGGCTGGCGTGCTGGTGCAGGTCAAGCGCGAACAGGCGGAAGGTAGCGGCCAGCCTTTCTCAGCCACTCAGGAAGCCGAGATCAAGCAACCGATTCTCGATCAGTACGAGCACCAGGGGCACCCGTACTACTCCAGTGCCCGCTTGTGGGACGACGGCGTCATCGACCCGGCCCAGACCCGGGATGCTCTCGCCCTGGCGCTGTCCGCCGCGCTCAACTCCCCCATCGAGCCCACCACATTCGGCCTGTTCCGCATGTAAGCCGGTGCGCGCCCAAGGAATGACCATGACCGATTTTCATACCGTAGAAATACACCGCGACCCACGCGGCTTCGCCACTGTATGGCTGAACCGTCCGGATAAAAACAACGCCTTCAATGCCCAGATGATTCGCGAGCTGATTCTCGCGCTGGATCAGGTGCAAAGCGACTCCAGCCTGCGTTTCCTGTTGATTCGCGGACGCGGCAAGCATTTCAGCGCCGGTGCCGATCTGGCCTGGATGCAGCAATCGGCCAATCTGGATTACAACACCAATCTGGATGACGCTCGGGAACTCGCGGAACTGATGTACACCCTGGCGAAGCTGAAAATCCCCGCCCTGGCCGTGGTGCAAGGCGCGGCATTCGGCGGCGCATTGGGCTTGATCAGCTGCTGCGACATGGCCATTGGTGCCGAGGATGCGCAGTTCTGCCTGTCGGAAGTGCGCATCGGCCTCGCTCCGGCGGTGATCAGCCCGTTCGTGGTACAGGCCATCGGCGAACGCGCAACCCGGCGCTATGCCCTGACCGCTGAGCGTTTCAGCGGCGCCAGAGCGCAGCAGATCGGCCTGCTTGCCGAGTGCTACCCCGCCCGCGAACTGGAACATCACGTCGAACAATGGATCGACAATCTGCTGCTCAACAGCCCGCTGGCCATGCGTGCCAGCAAGGACTTGCTGCGTGAAGTCGGCAATGGCGAGCTGAGCCCGGCGCTACGCCGCTATTGCGAGAACGCCATCGCTCGAATCCGCATCAGCGCCGAAGGCCAGGAAGGTCTGCGCGCGTTTCTGGAAAAGCGTACGCCCGGCTGGCAGGCCGCCGTAGCCGATAACCACAAGGAGCCACGTTCATGAGCGTCCCGAAACTGACTACGCTGCTCGTTGCCAATCGGGGCGAAATCGCCTGCCGGATTATGCGCACGGCGAAAAAAATGGGCTTGACCACCGTCGCTGTACACAGCGCGGTGGATCGCGATGCGCGGCACAGTCGCGAAGCCGATATTTGTGTCGATCTGGACGGCAGCAAAGCGGCTGAAAGCTACCTGCTGATCGATAAGCTGATCGAAGCCGCCAGATCCAGCGGCGCCCAGGCCATTCATCCGGGCTACGGCTTTTTATCCGAAAACGCCGATTTCGCCCGAGCTATCGAAGCTGCAGGACTGATTTTCCTCGGCCCTCCCGCCTCGGCCATCGACGCCATGGGCAGCAAAGCCGCCGCCAAGGCCTTGATGGAAGACGCAGGCGTGCCGCTGGTGCCGGGTTATCACGGGCAGGCGCAGGATGTTGCAACCTTTCTCGACGCGGCCCAGCGTATCGGTTATCCGGTCTTGCTCAAGGCAACGGCGGGCGGCGGTGGAAAAGGCATGAAGGTCGTCGAACGGCCCGAGGAAATGGCTGAAGCCCTGGCCTCCGGGCAACGCGAAGCTCAGGCGTCCTTCGGCGACTCACGCATGCTGGTGGAGAAATACCTGCTCAAACCGCGTCATGTGGAGATACAGGTGTTCGCCGATCAGCAGGGTCACTGCATTTATCTGCATGATCGCGACTGCTCGATTCAACGCCGTCACCAGAAGGTCGTCGAAGAAGCGCCAGCGCCAGGCTTGAGTGCTGAGCTACGCCAGACCATGGGCGAAGCGGCTGTCCGTGCTGCGCAAACCATTGGTTACGTCGGCGCCGGGACCGTAGAGTTCCTGCTGGATTCCCGTGGCGAATTCTTCTTCATGGAGATGAACACACGTTTGCAAGTCGAACATCCGGTCACCGAGATGATTACCGGCGTGGATCTGGTCGAATGGCAGATCCGGATTGCCCAGGGCGAAGCCCTGCCCGTCTCCCAGGAACACGTGTTGCGTAACGGCCATGCGATTGAGGTCCGCCTCTACGCTGAAGACCCCGATCACGACTTCCTGCCCTCGACGGGAACTCTGGAGTTGTATCGGGAGTGCTCACTGGGCCACGGCAAACGGGTCGACAGCGGCGTCAACGAAGGCGACAGCGTTTCGCCATTCTACGACCCGATGCTCGCCAAGCTGATCGCCTGGGGGGAAACCCGCGAAGAGGCACGCCTGCGGCTGCTGTCCATGCTCGATGAGTTCGTGGTTGGCGGAGTCAAGACCAACCTGCCCTTCCTGCGGCGCATTGTTGGCCATCCGGCCTTCGCGACAGCCGAACTGGACACCGATTTCATCCCGCGCTATCAAGCGCAGCTGTTGCCCGCGCCTGCCGAATTGTCCGCTG
This sequence comes from Pseudomonas sp. DSP3-2-3, assembly GCF_049898225.1. Lineage (NCBI taxonomy): Bacteria > Pseudomonadati > Pseudomonadota > Gammaproteobacteria > Pseudomonadales > Pseudomonadaceae > Pseudomonas > Pseudomonas sp. DSP3-2-3. Next base: position 99,706 of record NZ_JAFCXH010000016.1, read on the forward strand.
GGTTCTGGCAGGCCGCTGCCGAGGCGTTCAGCCAGAGCACCACGGCTCGCGTTGATCGGGACGACGCTTATTCGCCCTGGGCCGCCAATAAGGGACTGCGTCTGGGGCTACCCAGTGAAATTGACCTGCATCTGAGTTGCAATGGTCAGCAGCACGTCATCAAGTTGCGCAATAGCAGTACATCGCTCGCGCAGTGGACCGGGGAACAGCTGCAAGTCGTCACTGATGGAATAACTCGCAAGCATCTGGCTTTGCGACGCGGTGATACGTTGTATCTGCAATGGCAGGGTGAAGTACACGCCATCACGCGTCTGGACCCGATTGCCGAGGCCGAATCCAGCCATGGACCGCAAGGTGGCCTGACCGCGCCCATGAACGGCAGCATCGTTCGGGTGCTGGTCGAAGTGGGTGAGCGAGTTGAGGCCGGCACTCAACTGGTGGTGCTGGAGGCGATGAAAATGGAACACAGCATCCGCGCCGCCCATGCTGGCGTGGTCTCGGCTTTGTATTGCAGCGAAGGGGAAATGGTCAGCGAAGGGACGGTGCTGGCGGAGCTGGAGGGCAATAGCGTTTGATCATTCACGGGCGACTGTGACCCGTAGGACCGGCCTCAGCCGGGAGAGCGCTCTCCCGGCTGAAGCCGGTCCTACGGCATCCAATCAAGCCGCCACTTCATACAACTTCGGCAACTCCACTTCCCCGCTGATCAAGCTCTGGCGCATGCGCAGAGCTTGCAGGGCTGCGGCTTTCATGGCGCTTTCCTTGATGTGACCGTAACCGCGGATTTTCTCCGGCAGTCGCGCCAGGCTCAATGCCGTATGGCGATTGGACGCGGACAAGTGCTGGAGGATCAGCTCGATGTCGCTCACATAAGACTCGATCAGCTCCCGCTCCTGGCGGCGTTCCAGGCTGCGACCGAAGGGATCGATAGCCGTGCCACGCAGGAATTTGAACTTAGCCAGTACATCGAAGGCCTTGAGCATCCACGGGCCGAAACTGCGCTTGCGCGGTTGCCCGGTAAGCTTGTCACGCTTGGCCAGCCATGACGGCGCCAGGTGGAATTCCAGACGATAGTCACCTTCGAACTGGTCCTGCAATTGGCGAGCGAAATCGCCGTTGCTGTACAGCCGCGCCACTTCATATTCGTCCTTGTAGGCCAACAGCTTGAAGTAGTTGAAGGCCACCGCCTCGGTCAACGCCAGTTGCTGTCCTGGGAACAGTCGCGCCTCGGTTTCCTGAACCTTGCTCACCAGCCGCATGTAGCGCTTGGCGTAGGCGTCATTCTGGTACGCCGTCAGGCTTGCCACATTGGCCTGCACCCGTTGATCAAGGCTCAGCAATTGCGGTACTTCGGGAATCTGACCGGTTGGGTTGGCCGCAGCCTGTACGGCCGGCAGATCATGAGCCGCGCGACGGCCCCAGAGAAATGCCTGCTGATTGAGTTTGACCGACACACCGTTGAGTTCGATGGCTTTCTCGATGGCCGCCGAACTCAGCGGGATCAGACCCAACTGGAAGGCATACCCGAGCATGAACAGGTTGCTGGCAATGGTGTCGCCAAGCAGCTTGGTCGCCAGATCCGTCGCTTCAACGAAGTGGGTATGCTGCACACCCACTGCGTCGCGAATGGTCTGTTTCATCGCGTCGGCCGGAAACTCGGCGTCCGGGTTACGGGTGAACTCGGCGGTCGGGGTTTGCTGGCTGTTGACCACGGCATGGGAAAAGGTCGAATTGAGCTTGGCAATCGCATCCGGACCGGACGCCACCAGCAAATCACAGCCCAGCAACAGATGCGCCTCGCCGGCGGCAATACGCACCGCAAACAGGTCTTCCTGCCGCGCCGCGATGCGGATGTGGCTGACCACCGGACCGAACTTCTGCGCCAGACCGGCCTGGTCAAGCACGCTGCAGCCCTTGCCTTCCAGGTTGGCGGCGAAGCCCAACATGGCGCCAACCGTGGTCACGCCAGTACCGCCGACACCCGACAACAGAATGTTGTGCGGTTTGGCCAGGCTTGGCAGTTGCGGGTCTGGCAGTTGAGCAAAGGCTTGCACCTGCGTCGGCAGGCTCGGCTTGCGCAAAGCGCCACCATGAACAGTGACAAAGCTTGGGCAGAAACCTTCGACGCAGCTGAAGTCCTTGTTACAGGCGTTCTGATCGATTTCCCGCTTGCGGCCCTGAGCCGTTTCCTTGGGCAACACGGACAAACAACCTGATTTGACCCCGCAATCGCCGCAGCCTTCACACACGGCTGGATTGATCAACGCACGCTTTTCCAGATCCTTCATGGTGCCGCGTTTGCGCCGACGACGCTTCTCGGTGGCACAGGTCTGGTCATAGATGATCACCGAAACGCCTTTGAACTCACGCAGCTCGCGCTGCACGCTGTCCAGATCCCGTCGGTGGTGGAAGGTGGTGATCGGCGCAAAACCGTCACGGCTCGGGTATTTGTCCGGCTCGTCGGAGACCAGCGCAATGCGCAGCACCCCTTCGTTGAAGACCTGACGGCTGAGCTGATCAACCCGCAAAATGCCATCGATGGGCTGCCCGCCGGTCATTGCCACCGCGTCGTTGTAGAGAATCTTGTAAGTGATGTTGACCCCGGCCGCGACCGCCGCCCGTACGGCCAGATGCCCGGAGTGAAAGTAAGTCCCGTCGCCCAGGTTCTGGAACACGTGCGGCGTTTCAGTAAACGGCGCCTGGCCGATCCAGGTCACGCCCTCGCCGCCCATCTGGGTGAAGGTCTCGGTGGCACGATCCATCCAGATGGTCATGTAGTGGCAACCGATACCGGCCAGCGCGCGACTGCCTTCGGGCACCCGTGTCGAGGTGTTGTGCGGGCAGCCGGAACAGAAATGGGGGGTGCGCTGTGTATTGAACAGCGGCGCTTGCAACGCTTGTTCCTTGTCAGCCAGGAACTGCAGGCGCGCCTCGATTTGGGGGCTGCTGTAGAAAGGCGCCAGACGCTTGGCAATGACCCGGGCAATCATCGCCGGAGTTAGCTCACTGAGGTTCGGCAAAAGCGAACGCCCTTGCTCGTCAAATTCGCCGACGACCACCGGACGACGGTCCACCGGCCAGTTGTAAAGCTGGCCGGTGAGCTGATCTTCGATGACACTGCGTTTTTCTTCAACGACGAGAATTTCTTCCAGCCCTTCCGCGAAATCGTGCACCGACACCGGTTCCAGCGGCCAGCTCATGCCAACCTTGAGCACCCGAATGCCGACCTGCGCGCACAAGTCCTGATCAATGCCCAGCTCCTCCAGCGCTTGCCGCACATCCAGATAGGACTTGCCGGTAGTGACGATGCCCAACCGAGGCTGGGGCGAATCGATAACCACTTGATTGAGCTTGTTGGCCCGAGCGAATGCCCGGGCAGCGTAGATTTTGTAGGTATTGAGGCGTGCTTCCTGAGCCAGCGGCGGATCAGGCCAGCGAATGTGCAGACCGCCTTGGGGAATGTCGAAGTCTTCAGGAATGTGCGTGACGACGCGCAGCGGATCAACTTCGACGACTGCCGAAGAGTCGACATTCTCGGCGATGGTTTTCATCGCCACCCAGCATCCGCTGTAGCGCGACAGCTCCCAGCCGATGATGCCGTAGTCGAGAATTTCCTGAACATTGCTCGGATTGAGCACCGGAATCATCGCGGCGATGAACGCATGTTCGCTCTGGTGGGCGATGGTCGAAGATTTGCAGCCATGGTCGTCACCCGCGAGCACCAACACGCCACCATTGTTGGCGACGCCTGCGGAGTTGGCGTGTTTGAACACGTCGCCGCAGCGATCAACGCCCGGACCTTTGCCGTACCAGAGGGCGAACACGCCATCGTATTTGCCTTCGGGGAACAGATTGACCTGCTGACTGCCCCACACCGCCGTCGCCGCCAACTCTTCGTTGACGCCGGGCTGGAAATGGATGGCGTTCTGTTTCAGGTAGTCCTTGGCATCCCAGAGACTTTTGTCGAGGTTGCCCAAAGGCGACCCACGATAGCCCGAGATGAACCCGGCGGTATTAAGGCCACGCGTCTCATCGCGCTGCTTTTGCAGCATCGGCAGGCGGGTCAATGCCTGGGTGCCGGTCAAATACAGATTGCCGGTCGCGAGCCGGTACTTATCGTCCAGACGAATATCAGCCAAAGACATTCAGGTGCTCCTTTTATTTTTATGAGCAGTTCAGGCTGTTGCGCCGAGCAGGTTCGACTCGGCAGTCACTAGCAAAATACTGCCTGTAGCAAAGGGGCTTTTTCTTTCTAATTTGGCGTAAATCTGCTGATATTCGACATGTTCATTTCGATAACAATAAAAAACAGGGTCAATTCATGCAGATTAAATTAAGCCCCATCGACCGCAAGATCCTGCGCCTGCTGCAACACAATGCCGACCTCTCCGCCGCCGAGATCGCCGAACGGGTCGAGCTGTCCCAATCGCCCTGCTGGCGCCGCATCAACCGCCTGCAGGAAGAAGGCGTCATCGAGCGCAAGGTCGCCCTGCTCAACCCGAAAAAGCTCGGCCTGACCATGACGGTTTTCGTCAGTGTGAAGTTGTCGGGGCATGGCCGGCGCTATCTGGCCGAGTTCGAAGAAGCAATCACCGGCTACCCGGAGGTGCTGGAATGCTATGCGATGGCGGGGAATATGGATTTCTTGCTGAAGGTCGTGGCCCAGGATATTTCCAGCTATGAACGCTTTTTGCGCGATCACCTGCTGCAACAGCCTCATGTACAGGAAGCGCACTCCAACATCGCCATGAGCGAAGTGAAGCGCACCACTGAATTGCCACTGGATTGAGGCTCTGCGGCCTCGTCACCGATTGCTTTTCTGCATGGACGCAAGAAAAACATTTGACTTGCAAATGATAATGATTATTATTGCATCAGCTGATCGCGAGATCAGTTGGATAACTCAGGAGTCTTAGGTCGGCTCCTGGATTATCTCCTCATCAGGCTAATCACGGTTTTTGACCCGGATTTTTTCCGGGTCTTTTTTTTGGTTTTTGCATTGCTTCAGGCTAATGAAGACGTGTCATTCTGCGATGGCGCGGATCATAGCAAAAAGAATATTGAACGGGACGGTGAAGTTGGTTTTCTCAGACTTTAGCGCCCAGATAAATAGTAAATGATGAGAAATCTCCGTTGAGAGACGTTCTCATCACCAAATGAGTTCATCAGCATCAGGGATGATGCGCCCCAACTCTTCAAGGAAGAACGACATGACACCAGCGAGGCGATCGATCATGAGTACCCAGCTCTCGTCTTTTAGCGCCCTTGCGGATCACCAGCCGGATGCACCGCTCAGCCGACAAACGCAGGACCTGCGCATCGGCCTGCAAAAGCTGTCGCGCCGCACGCAACAGATATTTCTCATGAGCCGGCTGGATGACCTGCCCTATGCAAACATCGCCAGTTTTCTGGATATGGACCTGCACGCTGTCGAACGCGCCATGGTGCGAGTCCTGCAACAAAGTCGCCCGCATGTGGCCGCGTCCATCGCGCCGCTTGCCGACAGCATCAACGAAGCGGCCAGCCGTTGGTACGTGCATTTGCAAAGCCCGCAGGCCACCGCCAGCCAGCGCATCGAATTTCGTCACTGGCTGGATGCTGACCTGAATCACCTTCGAGCTTTCGAGGCGACCGAACGACTGTGGCGTCAGTTATTGGTTCCGGCTACTGCCATGGGTGCCAGCGGCTGGCATCGTCGCAAGCGCCGCGCCTTCCTGGGATGGTGGTTGCTTTCGGCGTTCGTGGGCGGGCTGCTGGTCACTGCCGAAGCTTTCTCCTGAGTCGACGATGGCCGTTTGACTGAAGTTAACGTCGCCGTGGCCCGCAGTGTTCCGTGTAAAGTAGCTGTCACATTTGGCACTGACGTACAGGAACCCACCGTGACCACTCTCAGCATCAGCGCGGACTTCGACAGCGGCAATATCGAAGTAATAGACGCGAGCAGCCCTGCACATATTCAGCTGGCAATGCGCCCGGACACCAAAAGCCCGCATTTCCAGTGGTTTCATTTCAAGGCTGAAGGCCTGCACGTCGGCGAACCGCACCATTTCAGTCTGAACAATGCCAGCCAGTCCAGCTACAACCGGGCGTGGACCGGCTACAACGCCGTGGCGTCCTACGACCACCAGGACTGGTTCCGCGTGCCCTCGACGTTCGACGGCAAGGCGCTGAATTTCACCCTCACGCCGACCCACGCCGAGGTGTATTTCGCCTACTTCGAACCTTACAGCCGCGAACGCCACGACTGGCTGGTCAAGCACGCGCAGGAAAATGCCGGCACCGAACTGCTGGCCACCGGCAAAAGTGTCGAAGGTCGAGACATTCCCCTGTTACGCAAAGGCAACGGAGCACCGGGCAAGCGCAATATCTGGATCATTGCCCAGCAGCATCCTGGCGAACACATGGCCGAGTGGTTCATGGAAGGCTTGATCGAGCGTCTTGTGGAACAGAATGATCCGCAGCTGGCGCAATTGCTGGATGCGGCCGATCTGTATCTGGTGCCGCACATGAACCCCGATGGTTCGTTCCATGGTCATTTGCGCACCAATGCCAACGGCAAGGACCTCAATCGCTGCTGGCAGGATTCCACCGCAGACACCAGTCCCGAAGTGTTCTTCGTCAAGCAGCAGATGGAAAAGTATGGCGTGGACATGTTCCTCGACGTACATGGCGATGAGGAAATCCCCTACGTCTTCACCGCAGCCTGCGAAGGCAATCCCGGCTATACCCCCAAGCAGGCTGAGCTGGAAGAACACTTCCGCCGCCGCTTGAGCGAAATTACCCGGGATTTCCAGACGCGTTACGGCTATCCCCGCTCGCAACCCGGTCAAGCCAATATGAACCTGGCCTGTAATAGCGTCGGCGAGCGTTACAAGTGCCTGTCACTGACCCTGGAAATGCCGTTCAAAGACAATGACAACGCCCCCGACCTGATAACGGGTTGGTCCGGTAAACGCTCGAAGCAGCTGGCCAAGGATGTTTTGACTACGCTCGCGGAAATGGTCTCTGTGTTGCGTTGACGTTGAAAGCCCGTTGGAGCGTGGCTTCGGCTTTTGATTTTCGCTTTTCGTGCCGCAATTTGGCAAACACCGCCAAACGCGCGTCGGGAGGCTGAGCGCAGGTGTCGTGGGGTGGGGCGACCGGCATGGATGCCGGTCGAGCGCCGTTGCGCCATGAATGGCGCGTCGGCGCGTACCCACACCACGGCACCGGAGCGAGGGAACCCGACGAAGTCGGGCCGGACGTCAGCGCAGATGGTTTTCGTCTATTTTGCCGTAACAAAATGGACTCGACCGTCAGGGCGAAACCTCCCTGCGCAACGCTGAAAATGTTGTTGCTGCCACCCGACTCAACCTTTGCTTTCACCCCGCAACATACTACCCAACACCTCATCGCGGCGAACCCAGCCATGGAACAGCGCGGCGGCGACGTGCAGCAGGATGGTCAGAAACAGTAGATAAGCCAGGTACGTATGTGCCTGGCGCAGAAACGCAAAGGTATGCGGGTTGGCCGCTACGATCGATGGCAATCGCAGCGCACTACCCAGCATCACCGGATCTCCAGCGGCAGAAATCATAGACCAGCCAATCAATGGCATCGCCAGCATCAGTGCGTACAGCAGATAGTGGGAGAGCTTGGCGGACAACGCCTGCCACGTCGGCAAGTCGGCGGGCAATGGCGGTGTTTGCGTGGAAAAGCGCACGATCAGGCGCAGGATGACCAGCACCAGGATCGCAATCCCCAATGGTTTGTGCAGGTTGAGCAACCACTCATGGCGCTGGGATACCGAAGCCACCATGCCCGCGCCGATAAACAGCATGGCGATGATCATCAGCGCCATCAACCAATGCAGCAGTCGCGCCAGCGGGGCGAAATGTCGGATGGGTGCGCTCATGATTTTTTCTCCGGAACGGGCGCCGCTTTCGGTAATTGATCAACTTCGCCAGTACGTCGCTGATAAGAAGATGCATAGGCCGCCGAACGGGCCGCCAGCAACGGGTCTTCAGAGCCAGCAATACCGGCAGGCAACACCAACGGATCAAAATTGATATCACGGCAATCGCCATCTGCTTGCGGTTGCGTGCTGGCGATCACCAGCGTGCCGACATTGATGGCGCGACGTTCGGCGGGCCATTGCTTGCTGGCGTCGTCAATCGGGTCGTTCGGTTCAGCCAAGGTAATCATCAGATTCCAACGCAGCGGACCACGGGCGAGTCGGTCGGCAAGATCCGGCTCCAGATAGTCCTTGGTATCCGGCGCGGGGCTGGCCGCCTTATCCTGATTGACCGGCACCATGTTCCAGCGCACCGCTTGCCGCTTGCCATCGGCGTTGACCAGATAGAACGCATTGATGCTGTTGTAGGTTTCCGTGGCGTAGCTGGCGGAAGGCTTGGCAGTCTTGACCCAGGTGAGGAATGGCATAGCCTCCGGATGCCTGGCGAAAAACGCCGCAGGCTTGGCCGGATCAGGCTTGCCAGTGGCTGGATCGGGTGCCTGCGCTTGCATCAGTTCATAAAAGGCTTGCGGCGTGCCAACCGGGAAAACCGGCATGGCGTTCATTCCGGTGCGCCATTGCTGGCCGTTTGCCTGGGTAAAGCGCAGCGCCATACTGCGCAACGGCGCGGCACTGTCCGGCGAATAGGGATTGCCGGTCGGCAGGGCAAATCGGCCTTCGACCGGGGTGCGTGTCGCGGAAAACACCTGGGCGCTGGAATACTGCGCAGCGCTGCCGTTGCTTTCAAAGTAACCTGCGACACACACGCCCTTGGGGTGGTTGCGCCTGAATCCGGGATGCACGCCGTTGTTGCGCTCCAGTCCATCGACCAGACGGGCCGGGGTCAGACGCTGCGGATCCAGATAGCCGCCGACGTAAGCCAGTGCGGTGGCGGCCGCCAATACAACAACGCCGATACCAGCCAGCCGCAGCAATGTACTGCCAAGGCTCAAGGGCGGTTTTTGCTGTTCAGGCGGCGGAAAGCGCTCGACCATGGGTGATCTCCTGGGCCGTTGGCCTGTAGGTAAGTGGACGGTAAGACGCCCCCGGTAAGCATTTATTCCCAGCACCGAAATTAATTGTATATATGGAGGAATAAACGCTGTGGAGCGTCGTCTCTCTGATCACACGCCTACCTGATCATAGTTGCAGACCGGAAACCCGCCCATGAACGAGCTTGATGAACAGTTACGGGAGTTGATCCCGCGCATGCGCAGGTTTGCCCTGTCGCTGACCCGCAACCCCAGCAGTGCCGACGATCTGGTGCAGGCCAGTCTGGAAAAAGCGCTGTCGGCCTGGGGTAACAAGCGACCGGAGGGCGATCTGCGCGCCTGGCTGTTTTCCATCCTGTACCGGCAGTTTCTGGACGCCCATCGCCGCTCCCGGCGCTATAGCCGAATGCTGGAGCTGTTCACCGGCGGTCGCGACGATCATTACCAGCCCAGCGTCGAACGCACCGTGGTGGCGCAGTCGACTCTGGGTGCATTCGAGCGTCTGAACACCGAACAGCGCGCATTGCTGCTCTGGATTTCGGTGGAAGGCTTGAGTTACAAGGAGGTCGCCGAGATTCTCGATGTACCTGTTGGCACCGTTATGTCCCGCCTGTCGCGCGCTCGCCAGGCTCTGCGCCAGATCAGTGATGGCGAAATTCTGTCCCCTGTCCTGCGGATATTGAAATGATTACCTTGCCCCCCAGCGAACACGTATTGAATGCCTACGTCGACCATCAGCTCAGCGATGCCGACCGGGCAACACTGGAAACCTGGCTCGCCGCGCATCCCGACGTCGCCTTGCAGGTCAAGCAATGGCAGGAAGATGCGCAACAGCTGCGCGCGGCCTTGAGCGGCCAGTTGCAACGCCAAGCCAATCCTGAACTGGACCCGACCTTCATTCGCCAGCGCATGCGCCGCAACAGCTATCGGCATTACGCCACCGCAGCGGTGTTGCTGGTGGCGGTGAGTGTCGGCGGTCTGAGCGGCTGGCACGCCAGGGAACTGACCTTGAGCAACGCGACGCTGCCCATGTCCGATGCGGTGCAGGCGTACCGGATGTTCGCGGTCAACGACGACATGGCCAGCGACTGGAGCGCCGAAAAACCCAACGACGCCCAGGGCTGGCTGGACCGCAACTTTGCCCGGGCCGAGCGCCTGCCGAATATGGAAGCAGCCGGTTTCCGGCCGGTCAGCGGGCGTATGACCAGCACCGAACAAGGCGCGGCAGCCATGGTCGTGTACAAAGACCGCGAAGGCCGCACCCTGAGTTTCTACATCCGCCCGCCAGGGGCGCAGCATCATCTGCTACCCCGTGGCAGCCGGCTGGATGGCGATTTGCAGGCTGATTACTGGTCCAGTGGCAGTTACAACTATGCGGTCGTAGGCGCCGCCAAAGACGAAGCGACTCAACGTGCCCGAAAGGCATTGCCTGAGGCGATTTGATGGGTGGTTGCGAATTTCCAGGACCGGCTTCAGCCGCGAGAACGCTCTCCCGGCTAAAGCCAGTCCTACGGAATGACGCGGTGATTCAGCAACAAACCGCTCAAGCAGCCAACCGCCGGCCATTGCTGCGCTGCACCAGCAACCCCAGCAATGCCGTCAGCGCCAGGGCAATCACCACCGCACCGTAGACGTTGGTGGTGGCGATCAGACCGAAGCTGTGCGCTGAAAACCCTGCAGCAAGCGCTGGCACACAGAACGCCAGGTAACTGAGTACGTAGAACGCCGACATCAAGCCCGCCCTCTCATGGGCATGCGCCAGCGGCAGCAGCAAGCGCAAGGCGGCGAGAAAGCTAGCGCCGAAGCCTAAACCTGATACTACCGAGCCCACCAAAAACAACCATAACCAGCCCAGGTTCACTGCAATCAGGATCACCCCGACCCCGACCGTCAGCAAGCCTGAGCCAAGCCATAAACCAAAGGCTGGCGGGCGCTGGCGCAGGATGAGGATCGCCATTGCACCGCTCAACGTCAGCACAGCCACAGGCAGCCCGCCAATGATGGCCGACGTCGACCCCGTGGCCGCAGCCAACAACGAAGGACTCAACGACATATAGAAACCGCCCAGCGCCCAGGCGGCGACATCGGCCGGCAACACCAGCCATAAAATACGCCGCGCCTGCGGTGGCACGTGCAGCGAAGGCTTGAGGGACTTCCAGACGCCCGGCTGTCGGCTGACCGTCTCCGGTATGCGCCACAGATAGACCGCCTGCGCCACGAACGCCGCCAGCAACAGGTAGTACGCCAACAACAACGGCAAAGGCGCCAGTTCTACCAGCAATCCTGTTCCCAACGCACCAAGGGCAAGGCCAAACATGGGCGCGATACTGTTGATCAGCGGCCCCTGTTTTTGATCGCTGTCGAGCAGGGCTGCACCCAATGCGCTGGTGGCCATGCCGGTAGCGAAGCCTTGAAGCATGCGCGCCAGCAGCAGCCAGGTCACATCCGTGGCTAGAATGAAAAGCAGCATTGAAACTATTTCCAGCAGCAAAGCGCTGAAAATGACCGGCCGCCGGCCGAGAAAATCCGACAGCGAACCGACGACCAGCAACGCTACCAGCAGCGTCAGCGCATAAACCGCGAAGATCAGCGTCAACATCGCCGCCGAGAAGCCCCAAGCCTGTTGGTAAAGGTGGTACAGCGGGGTCGGCGCGCTGGAGGCGGCGGGGAAGCAAAGCGTGATAAACGCCAGAAAGCCGAGATGACCGCGTTCCTTTTGGCGCATATCCGGTTTCTGGAAAGGAAGGGACATGGGTACACTCTCCACTCAGGCAAATCATTAAAGCTAATACTTAGCGTTTTCGAGTGTGCTAGCTGTTGCCGCTTAAAGCAAATATTTTGTGTTAAGGTCCGCCACATGGCTATTAAAGAAGGAATACGCACCGGCGGCCGCAGCGCCCGGGTGCAAGAGTCGATTCACAGCGCAGTGCGCGATCTGCTGCGTGAACATGAGCGCGCCGACCTTAGCGTGCCGCTGATTGCCACACGCGCTGGCGTTACCCCATCGACCATCTACCGTCGCTGGGGCGACCTCACGACGCTGCTGGCCGATGCTGCGGTAGAACGCCTGCGCCCGGACCCGCCCATCGATTGCGGCAACCTGCGCGACGATCTGCGGACCTGGACCGAGATGTACCTGGACGACGTAGACTCCGCGCCGGGCCGGGCAATGATGCGCGACGTCATTGCCAGCGGCGGAGCCGGCTGTTCGGGAAAATGCCTGGCGATTACCCGCGAGCAACTGCAGATCATCATTGATCGCGCAGTGGCCCGTGGTGAAACCTCACCCAGCGCCGAGGACCTGATAGACCGGGTAGTAGCGCCAACGATCTACCGCGTTCTTTATGCCGAAGCCGCGCCAACCCTCGCCCGCGTTCATCAATGGGTCGACGGCTGCCTGGCAGACGCCAATGCTCAAATGGAACGCGGCTGATCCATGCACAGCCTTGAAGCGCTGCGCGCTGGCAAACTCGTCGGCATCAAACGACTGGACCTGTCTTGCGGCCTGACAGCATTTCCTGGGGAGATCTTCGAGCTGGCCGACTCGCTGGAAGTCCTTAATCTCAGCGGCAATGCTTTGCAGCAACTGCCCGATGACCTGCATCGCCTCAAGCGCCTGCGCGTGTTGTTCGGCTCGGACAATCTGTTCACCGAGTTGCCCGAGTGCATCGGCCAGTGCCGCGAACTGCAGATCGTCGGCTTCAAGGCCAACCAGATCCAGCATGTCCCGGCCCAGGCGCTACCGCCACAATTACGCTGGCTGATCCTGACCGACAACCGGATTCAGCACCTGCCCGAAGCGCTGGGCGATTGTCCGGCCCTGCAAAAACTGATGCTCGCCGGCAATCAGTTGAAGTCGCTGCCCGCCAGCCTGGCCCGTTGCGAACGCCTGGAGTTGATCCGCATCGCGGCCAATCGACTGACGCATTTGCCCGCATGGCTGCTGGAACTGCCTTCCCTGGCCTGGCTGGCTTACGCGGGCAATCCGCTCTGCACCGAACACGAACAGCCCGCCGTGCGGCAGATTCCCTGGCAGGAGCTGCATGTTCAGCAGCAGTTGGGTGAAGGCGCCTCCGGCATCATTCAGCAGGCGCGCTGGCAAAACCCTGGACAGGCTGACAAGGCCGTCGCACTCAAACTTTATAAAGGCAGCGTAACGTCCGATGGCTCGCCGCTCAACGAAATGGCGGCGTGTATCGCCGCCGGCAATCACCCCAACCTGATCGGCATCGAAGGCCAGATCCTTGATCACCCCAAAGGCCAGGCCGGTCTGGTCATGCAATTGATTGCGCCGAGTTTTGCCAATCTGGCAGGACCACCGAGCCTGGAATCCTGCACGCGGGATATCTATCCAGCCGATCTGCGCCTGTCGCTGCCTGTGGTTTTGCGTGTCGCCCAAGGCATCGCGTCGGTTACCGCCCATTTGCACGCGTGCGGCATGACTCACGGCGATCTGTACGGGCACAACATTCTGTGGGAAGCCGATGGAGCCTGCCTGCTGGGGGATTTCGGCGCAGCGTCGTTTCATCCGAGCGCAGCCTTGGGAAAGGCGCTGGAGCGCATTGAAACGCGGGCGTTCGGGATTTTACTGGGGGAGTTGCTGGAGCGCTGTGACGCCGAGGCATCGCAGATGGCGGCGTTGCGTCAGTTACAGGCTCGCTGTGTGCAGCCGGATACTGGCGCGAGGCCGATGCTGCAAGAGGTTTATGACTTGCTACAGACCCGCGAAATCTGAAGCTGGATAAAATCTCTGTGGGAGCGAGCTAGCTCGCTCCCACAGAATGGGGTTTACCGCTGCTTACCCCGCCAACCCTACATAAACGTTTTGCACATCATCATTGTTGTCGATGGCTTCAAGGAAGGCTTCGACTTCGGCCATTTGCTCGTCGGTCAGGCCGTCCACGGTGCTTTTCGGACGGTAGCCCAACTGCGCGGACTGCACGGTAAAACCGAACTCTGGCAGCTTTTTGCAGACTGCGTCCATGTCGGTCGGTTCAGTGAGGAACAGCGTCGCGCCCTCTTCACCCGGCTCGCAATCCTGCGCGCCCGCTTCAATGGCGGCTTCATCAGCATCGGCATCCGGGGTGACAGGGACGGCTTCAATCATGCCTTGATAGTTGAAATCCCACGACACCGAACCCGCTGCGCCAAGCTGGCCCTTGCGGAACAACACGCGAATTTCCGAGACCGTGCGGTTGATGTTGTCGGTCAGGCACTCGACGATCACCGGGACGCGGTGCGGCGCGAAGCCTTCGTAGGTCAGGCGTTCGAACGTCACGTTTTCGCCCAACAGGCCCGCGCCTTTCTTGATTGCGCGCTCCAGGGTTTCCCGGGGCATCGAGGCTTTTTTCGCCTGCTCGACCACCAGACGCAGACGCGGGTTCATGTCCGGATCAGCGCCGGCGCGTGCAGCAATCATGATTTCCTTGGACAGCTTGCCAAAGATACGACCCTTGGCATTGGATGCTGCTTCTTTATGCTTGACCTTCCACTGTGCGCCCATGCTTGCTCTCTTGATCCGATTGCGCCCTGCCCATCAAGCCGCTGTCGCTACAAAACACCGACGATGGCTGGGGCAAAACGCTGAAAAATTGGCTAACCGAATGAAATGCGTCGTGACTGATGAACGACGCCCGGCGCATTTTATACGCGATGGCGCCAGATGAAACCCCTGCTGTCGCGTCATTGATCGCAGTCCAACCGCTGATGCCGCTGAAACACCTTGAAGCTAATCACCGATATTACCCTTTAGCTTGTAGTCCCTTTCCGAAAAAAGCCTAAGCGATGCCCATTGACCTTGGCATTTCGTACCCTCTGCACCCTGAATTTCAAGTTGGGAGCGCTGTGGATGTTCGAAGACAAGCAAATGCCGATAACGCTGAAACTCACTGGCAGCCTGATGGATCTGCGCGTCCTCGGGTTCACCGGCCACGACGCCCTGAACGAGCTTTATCGCTTTGACGTCGATCTGATCAGCAGCAACCCGCATCTGGATATCGACAGTCTTACCGGCAACGCCGCCTGGCTGGCCTTTGGTGTCGAGCATGCGGGAGTTCACGGCCTGGTCGACAGCGCCAGGCAACTCTATGCCGGAACCTGCCTGAGCCTGTATCGAATTACCCTGACGCCAAGCCTGCTGAAGCTGGAGCAAAGCCGTCAGCGCCGCGTATTCACCGATTTAAGCGTCCCGCAGTTGATCACTCAGTTGCTGGACAATCATGGCCTGGACCAGAATTGCTACCGCTTCGCGCAACCAGTCGGCATGTATCCGCCCCGCGACTGGTGCGTGCAGTACGACGAAACCGATTTGCATCTGCTGCAAAGGCTCTGCGAAGAGGAAGGCATTCATTTTCGGTTTGAGCACAGCCCGACCGGGCACCAGCTGATATTTGCCGATGACCCGGCCAGCTTTCCGGAGCGCCAGGGCGCGCTACGCTTGCAGCGCGATGAAAACCTACACTGCCAGCCGACCCTTGGTTACCTGAGCGAACGCCTGACCATTCACGCCGGGACTGGCGCCCATGACCCGCTATGGCGCCACTGCAAAACCAGCAGCGCCAGATCGACAACCACTGCGCAATCAGATGCGCCAAGTGCACATAACCAGCCTTTCGACACCGGAACCGACACGTCAAGACCCGGGGACGAGGAAGCCCACCATCGACAGATAAGCGCTCGGACGCTGGAGCGCCTGCGTTGCGAGCGACGTCATATCCAGGGTTGGAGCAGCTATTGCGCACTGACCAGTGGCCAGATCATTCAGGTTCTGGATCACCCCGTCACCTTGTTCAATGACCAATGGCTGCTGGTCAAGGTGCACCATTGGGGAAAACAGCCGGAGGTTCTGGAGGGCTGCGACCCGCATGACATGGCAGGAATTCTGGACGCGGCTGTTGGCGCAGCGGACGAGGAACAGGCGCCATGGATGGTTCAACTGTCGAGATTGCCAGAGCTTGAACCATTCGATCATGGCTATCGCACCGGCTTTGGCGTGCTGCCCTGGGCACTGACCTTTCGCCCCTCCTGCACCCACCATAAACCCGGCATACGTGGCGATCAGCAGGTGACGCTGATGGCTGATGCGGCCGGGTTCGTCAGAACCGGCAATACCTGGCAAGTCCCGGTACGTTACGACTGGCAGACTGCGCAGTCCTCATCAGATGAACACGCCTGCTGGCCACTGGCAGACCTCCCGGATCTGGCGGAGGTGTCGGTCAGCAAGCTGGTCGCTGGTGATCGACTGCTGGTGCGGCATTTCGACAACGATCCAGACAAACCGGTCATCTGTGGCGTCCAGCTACACAGCAATGCATCGCAAGTTGCCGAACGCCCGGAAACATCAATCCTGCTGAACGGGGTAAATCTCGAAAAAGCGCCGGTCAGTATTCATTTGAATGCGAGGGACAACCTCTTGTTCGAAGCGCGGGAAGACCTGCGTGTAAGCACTGCCAAGGCGACGTTCGAGTTGAGCAACGCAGGAATCACCATCACTGGCCCGCGCACGCTCACCCTGCAACCCTGTACTTCGCCCGGAGTGCCGCCCGCCGGACCGCCAGGCACGCTGCGCTGGGAGGACGACTTACGTTTGACCGAACATCCCGGCCTCAAAGGAGCGCCGCTGGCCAATCGAATCTGGTACATCGTGTTCATGTCGATCCCGGGCATGGCTCATTTGCCGCGACTTGAGCCTCAGCATTTTCTCTACGAGGGCAGAACCGACGAGCGAGGCTATCTCGGCCTGACCTGCGCCCAGATGCGCGAGCTTGCGGCCCGGTACTGCAGAAGCCCGACGCACCTTTGCCTGGTGCATCCCGACTGCTGCATCACGCTGCAAGACTACTTTGCGCAGAACTGGAGCGAGCAACGGCTACGCGCTTTCGTGGAACAGGACTGATCGTCAGCCTCTTCGCGCTAGCGTCCGTTGAAACGCGGCTCACGCTTCTCGATAAAGGCGGCCATGCCTTCCTTCTGATCTTCAGTAGCGAATGCCGCGTGGAACACACGACGCTCGAAACGGATGCCCTCGGCGAGGCTCACTTCGAAGGCCCGATTGACGCTTTCCTTGACCATCATCGCCATCGGCAAGGATTTTTCGGCGATTGAGCTCGCCACCTTGAGGGCCTCGTCCAATAACTGCTCGGCCGGTACGATGCGCGCCACAAGCCCGGCTCGCTCGGCCTCCTGGGCATCGATCAGGCGTCCGGTCAGGCACATTTCCATGGCCTTGGCCTTGCCGACCGCGCGAGTCAGGCGCTGGGTGCCGCCCATGCCTGGCAATACGCCCAGTTTGATTTCCGGCTGTCCGAAACGCGCGTTATCAGCGGCGAGAATGAAATCGCACATCAATGCCAGCTCGCAGCCGCCGCCCAAGGCAAAGCCTGCCACTGCGGCAATCATCGGCGTGCGCCGGTTCGCCACCCGGTCGCTGTGGGCGAACAAATCGTCGAGGTAGATTTGCGGATAAACCAGATCAGCCATTTCCTTGATATCTGCGCCCGCAGCAAACGCTTTGGCGGAGCCGGTCAGCACGATGCAACCGATGTTGCGGTCACTGTCGAGCGCATCCAGCGCATGGTTCAACTCATTGATCAGCTGCGCATTGAGGGCATTCAGCGCATGCGGCCGGTTCAAGGTAATCAAACCAACCCTATCTCGAATATTTATCAGAATAGTTTCATAAGTCATTGAAATATATCCACTTGCATTCAAATTAATTGGTTATACAAACAACTTTAAATTAGTTACGTAAGACACTGATTTTAAATACTTTATACGACTTCAATCGCCATGGCTGTCGCCTCACCGCCGCCGATGCAGATCGCCGCCACGCCGCGCTTCAAGCCTTTCTGTTTCAGGGCGTTGATCAGGGTGACCAGGATGCGCGCACCGGACGCGCCGATGGGGTGGCCCAGCGCACAAGCGCCGCCGTGTACGTTGACCTTCTCATGAGGCAACTCCAGCTGGCTCATGGCAACCAGCGTGACCACCGCGAAGGCTTCGTTGATCTCGAAAAGATCGACGTTGTCCAACGACCAGCCAGTACGGCTGAGCAATGCCTTGATGGCACCAATCGGCGCAGTGGTGAACAGCCCCGGTTCGTCGGCGAACGCCGCGTGGCCATGGATCACGGCCAACGGCTGCAAGCCACGACGCTGCGCTTCGGAGCGGCGCATCAGCAGCAACGCCGCTGCACCGTCGGAGATCGAACTGGAGTTGGCGGCCGTTACGCTGCCACCTGGGCGAAACGCCGGTTTAAGCGTCGGAATCTTGTCGGGACGAGCTTTGGGCGGCTGTTCGTCCTGGGTGATTTCCCGTTGTTCCTTGCCTGTCGTCACGTGCAGCGGGACGATTTCCGCCTTGAAATAGCCGTTGTCGGCAGCCGCATGGGCACGAGTCAGGGAAGCGATGGCAAAGGAGTCCTGGGCTTCACGGCTGATGCCATTGGCCTCGGCGCAGTCTTCGGCAAATGTACCCATCAGCCGACCGCGCTCATAAGCATCTTCCAGCCCATCGTAGAACATATGATCAAGCACCTGACCATGGCCCATGCGATAACCGCTACGGGCGCGATCCAGCAAATAAGGCGCGTTGGACATGCTCTCCATGCCGCCGGCAACGATGACCTCGGCGCTGCCGGCCAGCAGCATGTCGTGGCCGAGAATCGCGGCCTGCATGCCGGAGCCGCACATCTTGTTCAAGGTGGTGCACAGGGTCGAAGTCGGCAGGCCGGCGCCCAATGCGGCTTGTCGCGCCGGCGCCTGGCCGATCCCGGCTGACAGCACACAACCAAACAGCACTTGCTGGACATCGGCCGAGGCCAGCCCGGCGCGTTCGACAACCGCGCGAATGGCCACAGCACCCAGTTGCGGAGCCGTCATGCTTTGCAGATCACCCTGAAAGCCGCCCATTGGCGTGCGGACCGCGCTGACGATCACCACCGGATCATCACGAGTTGCGGGATTATTAGACATGATCAAGCTCCTGAGTCTGATTGCTCATTTGGCGGCCATGCGCAGGGCGCCATCCAGACGGATGACCTCGCCGTTGAGCATGGGATTTTCGATGATGTGCTGCACCAGCGCTGCGTATTCGTCCGGCTTGCCCAGCCGTGGCGGAAATGGCACGCCGGCAGCGAGGGAGTCGCGCACTTGCGCGGTCATGCCGGCCATCATCGGCGTTTCGAAAATGCCGGGGGCAATCGTCATGACCCGAATGCCGAAGCGCGCCAGTTCCCGGGCCGCCGGAAGCGTCATGCTGACGATTGCGCCCTTGGACGCCGCGTAGGCCGCCTGACCGATCTGGCCGTCATAGGCTGCCACCGATGCAGTATTGATGATCACGCCGCGCTCACCGCCTTCATTCGCCGTGCTTTCGGCTATGACTGCCGAAGCCAGACGCAGCAGATTGAAACTGCCGATCAGGTTGACGTCGATGACCCTTCGGAAGCTCTCCAGGTCATGCACGCCTTCCTTGCCGAGGATTTTTTGCGCACCGACAATTCCGGCGCAGTTGACCAGCCCGTGCAGCTCACCGAACGCCGCTACTGCTGCAGCCACGGCAGCCTGGACCGAATCTTCCCGACTGACATCAGTCACTACCGCATGGGCGCGCGCGCCGAGTTTTTCACGTTGCGCAGCCAGCGCCTCGGCATTGAGGTCCACCAGCATCACCCGCGCGCCCGCCTCGATCAGCATCTGTGCGGTTGCGGCGCCCAGCCCTGATGCGCCGCCACTGACGATGAAGGCCTTGTCTTGAATGTCCATGAAACCTCGCTATCTCGATTTTATTCTTGGAATAACCGAGATAGTCGCGCTGTCAGCAGGCGCAGGCAATGGTCAAAGCGTTCAGTCTGGATGACCGGTTTGGTCAATGCCGGCAATGGCTTCAGATCCCAGCATGACGCTGCGGTAGTGACCGGGATTGGACCCGGTCCATTTGCGAAAGGCCTTGTAGAACGAACTGGTGTCGGCAAACCCCAAGCGCGCGGCGATGGAGGCAAAGCTTAATGTTGCTTCGGCGAGCCAGTGCATGGCCAACTCTTTACGCACGCTGTCCTTGAGACCTTGATAGCTGTGGCCTTCGTCAGCGAGACGACGCCGCAGGGTCGATGCCGACATGCTCAAGTGTTTCGCCAGCGCTTCAGTGTCCGGCCATTGCTCGGCGGGCAGCTCGTGCAAGTCATGACGAATCCGCATAGCCAGACTTTGCGGGTTGCGGTACTTGACCAGAATATTGGCCGGCGCCCCGGCGAGGAACCGCTGCAGCTCGGCGGGCGAGCGCTTGATCGGCAAATCCAGGCAATCGGCGGCAAAGATCATTCGCGAACAAGGCCGCTCGAACCGCAGGTTCTCTCCGAACATCACCTTGTAGTCGTCGATGAAGGCAGGCGCCGCACAGCGCAATTCGATGGCGAGGATAGGGATACGCCGCCCGCTCAGCCAGCAGGCAACACCGTGCACGATCATCCAGTAGGTGAAGTAGCTGAATGCCCTGCCCTGCGCGGCGTCGCCTTCATCAAGGACGATTTCTGCCACGCTGTGCTGGCGGATCAAACGCGCGCCGAACCGCTCCAGCATCAGCGACAGAAAACTCAAGCCCGACTCAAGTCCGGCGGCGACGGTGGACTGGGTCATGGACGAACGACACAGAAATTCCAGGCTGCCCTGGCGCAGACGTCTTGCGTCCATGCCGAAAAACTCATCGTCACAAGCCTGCGCCAGTGCGCGCCATAACGCTGCATAGGCGGCGGCCGGGACTCGCGAACCGGCGCTGGCCAACAGGTCCGAAACGATACCGACAGTGTCCAGCAAGCGCGACCGAGCCTGGGCGTTCAGGCCGCATTCCAGCAATGCCTCGCGCACCAACTCAATGGCAATAGTGTCTTTTTCAACCCCGTCAGGCTGGGCTGTACGAGCAGTTTTGAGGTTATCCATCCAGGGATCGCCAGGCTACGATTTGCGCAGCATAAGGCCCACGCCCGAGGAAAACGAATCTCCAGGGTCAATTGCGGTCTGACGGGATAACGCAACGTCGCTTGTTTTTCACCCTTGGAGCCATCCGGATGCCCTTACGCCCCTTTCGTACCTTGCTGATCAGCCTTTTACTGCTGGGTGTCTCGGCATGCGCGCTGTTTCCCAATCGTGACCCGCTCAATATCAACGTGGTGGGTATCGAGCCCCTGCCTGGTCAAGGCCTTGAAGTGCGCATGGCGGTCAAGCTGCGCCTGCAGAACCCCAACGAGACGCCTATCGAGTACAACGGCGTCGCGCTGGACCTGGACGTCAACGGCAAGCTGCTGGCGTCGGGAGTCAGCGATCAACAGGGAACCATCGGGCGTTTTTCCGAAGCGGTGCTGGTGGTTCCGGTCAGTGTTTCCGCCTTCGCCGCGTTGCGCCAGGCGGTGGGCCTGACGCAAACCCAGAGCCTGGATAACCTGCCGTATACGCTGCGGGGCAAACTGGCTGGCGGCGTGTTTGGCACCATGCGTTTCAGCGACAGCGGCACGCTCAGCCTGCCGCATGCGGATGACGGCAGCTGGTAACCCGCGAGATAACGCAGAAGTTCGGACTTATTTGCTGGTGGCCACCAGACGATTCACTTCACTGCGAACCATGTTGGCGTATTCCGGCGGGCTCATGAGGTCCAGCTCCGAACGTACCCATTCAGACCATTTGCCCTTGCGCTTGGAGCGTTCGCCGAACAGACGAGCGGCGTCGCTTTTGGCCTTGCCCAGGTTGCTTTGCCACAAATCGAACAGACGCGATTTTTCATCTTCGAGTGCAGCGCGCTCAGGCAGAGGCCGGTTGGCCAGATTGAAACTCATAACGGTCACCTGTGACTAAAAACCGGCTGCATCTTACACCCGTCATGGATAAGTTCCGGGCAAATTCTACGAGCGAATTGCGATACGTCATACAAACCGCTGCAACTTTTCCGTAGGCTCGAGACTCCATTGCTCACTGTTGTCATCAATTGGAAGGAAATCATCATGGCTCGTAAAACTGCTGCCCAAAACACTGCAGAGCAAATCAAGGATCAGGCCTTCAGCGAACTTCAGGCGCTGATTGAAGAATCCGATAAATTGCTCAAGGACAGCGCAGCGCTGGTTGGCGAAGACGCAGAAACCCTGCGCGCGCAGCTGAGCCTGAAGCTCAAGCAAGCACTAGAGTCGGTGTCCAACGTGCGTGAACGCACCAAGCCAGTGGTTGAAGCGACCGAAACTTATATCGGTGGCCACCCATGGCAGACCGTCGCGATCTCCGCAGGTTTCGGCCTGGTGGTAGGTCTGTTGCTGGGTCGTCGCGACTGATCGACCGGAAACAGCTGCAATGTTCAGTTAAACCTGTGGGAGCGAATTTATTCGCGAAGGCATCATTCCTGGCACCGAGTTGTTTCAGGTAAACATCTGGTGCCCAGACTGGCCATTTCCCGGATAAATCCGGTCCCACGGGTATTCGCAAAACCCGCACATCACCAACAATCGATCAGGAATGCAGCGGCACCAGCGCCTGCAACTGCTTGGCGAAGTAATCTGCGGTGAACGGCTGAGCATCTGACTCTTTCACGCCTATCCGTTTTTTCTCAAGCCACTGACTACCCAGCGCAGGGTCCTGACAACTCAGTGTCACCACTTCCTGGGCATGCACGCTCAAGCCCGTAGCAGCGACCGACACCGAACCTTTGGCGCCCATGGCATCCGGAATGAACGCAACCTGACGTCCCGCGATGGTCAGCGTCATGCGCTGCGTCCGGAACGGGGAGTTTTCGTCGGGATAACCTTTGCTCTGCGCCAGATGTGGCTCGTATTCGACAGTGATTTGGCCGCTGTCGATCAAAGGTTTCAGCCACGCTTCGATCTGCTGGTACAGCGCCTCGATACTGGCCTCCCATTGTGCGAGACCGGTATGAAACTGCTGATGCTTTTGCTCTTCATTGCGTTGATTGGCGCTCAATAACTCGCCCAACCGTTGAATTTCGTCCATAAAAGCGTTTCCCGGATTCACGCGTCGATTGATTCGAGCGCGTAAACCGAGGGTGGCACAGCAAAGGTTGAGTGTCGCGGTTCATTTGTCGCAGAGCGGACGGGAACCGATCACTGGACGCGTTCGATCACCACCGGAGCGGCGAACCGGTGCGACTTGGTAATCTTGGCTTGCAACAGAGCCAGCTGTTCCTGCGCTTCCTGCTCGGTTTTGTAGGGGCCGAGCAGCATTTGTTGCTTACCGTCGATGGTCGCCAGAAACGGCGCGTAGCTGCGCTCAAGCAGCCAGGCACTGGTATCGCTCACGGCCTCCCGTGTGTTCATCTGGATGTTCCACTGCACGGAAGTGCCTGGGGCGGTTTGCTCGGTCTGAGCCGCCTGAACCTTGGGCGGCGTTGGCGGGGTTTTGCCGACATCACAGCCGCTCAGGGCCAGAGCTGCGATCATTATTGCCATCTTGCGCACGTCTGCTTGCTCCTCGTCTGAAGTGCCGGGAGTTTATCACCCTGTCACCGGCAGCGAGGCGTCAAAACGCCAGAATGGCCGTGGAGTCAACAGATGAGTGTATCAATAAGATTCTGTCCGACGACGACACCCGCATGGCGGGCCTCATCGACGGACTCGTAGCCCAGCCGACAGATAACGGTGGGCATGGCTGTCTGACACGCCATCGTGACCGTGACGTGGATAATGAATTCAGCGACTTCCTTGACGCCCAACGGGCAAACAACCAGAACTTCGATCACCTGCCCACGATAAACGTTAGAAAACGTCTTGTGAGGCATATCCATTCGAATTGCTCTTTTAATGATGCGAACTCGTTTGACATGCAGAATACTCGTTCGTTGTTTAAATCTCACCGAACCGGCCAACGGTCGGAACATCAGCGGACCTGACGTTGCCAAACTGGTTTATCCGATCCGGGCAAGGGGTTCGCGCATGTGCACTCGACATTCCATCCATTGCTTCATTCCGCCGTACATCCTGGAACACATGGCTCAGTCACCTCTGGAGCGTGTCAGAGCCCTGGCAATCACCAATCTGGCCAGCGGCGCAGCGTTCGTCGCGTTCCGTATGTCAGCGCAAGCGATGCCGACCCTGCTTGCGCAGAAATCCCCTGACGGCACGAAAAACCGGCTGATCTACGACGCCAAGGGCACCAATTCCCTGCCTGGCACCCTCGCCCGCGCCGAAAACCAGAAGGCAACCGGCGACGCCGCGGTTGACGAAGCCTACGATGGCTCCGGCGACGTCTACGATTTCTATGAGCAACTGTTTCAGCGCAACTCTCTGGACGACAACGGCATGACGCTGGTTTCCACCGCCCACGTTGCGGAGGTGGATTTCCAGGGCGAATTCGTGCCGATGAATAACGCCTTCTGGAACGGTCAGCAAATGGCCTATGGCGACGGCGACGGCATCGTTTTCAAACGCTTCACCGGCAGCCTCGAAGTCATCGGCCACGAGCTGACCCACGGAGTGCAATCGTTCACCAGCAACCTGACGTACCAAGGGCAATCAGGCGCGCTGAACGAGCATTTCGCCGATGTGTTCGGCATCCTGATCCGGCAGTGGAAAGAAGGTACGGCCGTCGAAGATGCAAGCTGGGTCGTCGGCAAGGAGTTACTGGTGCCTGCGCCCACTCGCCGAGGCATTCGCGACATGGAGTTCCCCGGCACGGCCTATGCCAACGATCCGGAACTGGGCGATGACCCGCAGCCAGCAACCATGGCCGGGCTGTACACCGGGCCGAAGGATAACGGCGGCGTGCACATCAACTCGGGGATTCCCAATCGGGCCTTTGTGTTAACGGCCAAGGCGCTGGGGGGCAATGCGTGGGAAGTGGCGGGCAGTATCTGGTACGAAACCATGCTGCAACTGCACAGCTCAAGCCAGTTTGACGATTGCGCGAGGATTACGGTGCAAGTCGCCGGCAACAAACGCTACGGAGCTGCCGCGAAAAAGGCGGTCAAGGCGGCGTGGAAGAAGGTCGGGATTACCGTGTGATCTGTCCTGCCCGATCCATCCGAACATGTATGGGAGCGCGATGATGAAAGTCTGTTTCGTCCAGTCTGGTGGCATTGTCGGAGCCATCAAAAGTTGCGAGGTGAACACCTCCAGCCTCGAACAACCCGAGGCCGATCAACTCCGGCAGCTGGTCCGGGACAGCGGCTTGAACCAGTCCTGTAGCTTCGTTTCGGATCAAGCCAGGGATCTGAAGCAGTACGAAATCACCATCGAAGACGAGACCACCCCCATTTGCATCATCTTCGACGACCAGAACGTCCCGGCTTCAGCCCGCACCTTGCTCAGTTTCCTGATGCAGCGGGCCAGACCGGGCGGGCTCTGAATCGCGGGACATCCCGGTGCAGATTCGCCTGTTTCGTCCCGTCGCCCGCTTGAGTTGTCTTCGCCGAGGAGTGTTGGGGGAAGCTGTAAGGCTTTGGGTCTTTAAATGAAAAAAGGCCTCGCCAGCACAAGTCTGACGAAGCCTTACGACGCAATTTGCCGATCAGCGGCTGGCAAAGTACATGGTGACTTCGAAGCCGATGCGCAGATCGGTGAATGCAGGTTTGGTCCACATAGACGAATCTCCAGAGTTGCGCCGGAATAGCCCGGCAAGCCAGTTATACACGTCGTGCGGCAGGCTGCAAGTTGGCTTTCAGAGGCTCTGGCCCGGCCTTCGCGACACCCGTTTCGCACTTCTCGCTACATCTGTTGCAGCCTTGGGTCACACGTTGCAGGGCCGTTTTTTTGCCAACCGCGCGTCAGGCGCGGAGCAGACGCTTTCTTCCTCCGGCCCGTGCGACGGTACAACTATTGCTCTGTTTTCAAGTCCATGACAAAGACAAAAATATTTTTTGTAACCAGCGGTATTTATTACAAAAGACTAGAGTCTGAATGACTGAAAAATCAGCCGCTGCCTGTTCTGCTCCAGAACGACAACAATAAACATGCGTTTCGCGCAACCTCTGGCGGAGCCGCATTCGGAGTCTTCATGTCCTTGCAACCGAGCCTGCCCCGTCCCGCCGACCTGAACGCGTTCATCGGTGATTATTTTCCGGATCGCAACCTGCCCGCCGACGGCTTGATCGTCCAGTCGTGGTATCGCAGCGTCATCGAGCATGGCTTGCAACCTGCGGGACGTGCAACCAAGGTCATGCTCAGCGCCGCGGAAATCCATCGGCATCAGGCCTTCAATCAGGATTACCTGTCCATCGCGGGCCAAGGCGTCAGCGGGCTGGCCGAACGGGTCGGCAAGGCTGGTTTCGCCGTGCTGCTCAGCGACGAACACGGGATTACCCTCGACTCGCGAGTCCCGCCGGGAGCCAGCGCCTACGCGGAATCCGGCCTGGTGATCGGCGCACGCTGGGATGAAGCGCTGGTGGGCACCAATGGGATCGGTACCGGCATCGCCGCGCGCACGCCATTGATCATTCACCGCGATGAGCACTTCCTGCGTGCCAACGACCGCTTGAGCTGCTCGGTGTCACCGATCTTCGATTCGCTGGGCAAGCTGCGTGGCTGTCTCAATGCTTCGTGCCTGAACAGCGGCGGCCCCAAGCAGGCGCAATACCTGACCCTGCAACTGGTCATCATGTACGCCCGGCTGATCGAGAACGCGTATTTCAGGCACAGTCATCGCAACACCTTGAGCCTGATGATCAAGCCCTGCGAAGCATTCAGCGATCTGGCCAATGAACAATTGCTGGCGCTTGACGAGCAAGGTCAGGTGATCGGAGCCAATCGCGCCGCGTTTGTCGAATACGAGTCCACTCACAGCGGGCCGCTGTTGGGCCGATCCCTCAAGGATCTGCTGCCGGTGCACAGCGTCGAAGAACTGCTGCGCCTGTGCAACGGCGGCGCCAACGGGGTGCGGCTCAATA
This sequence comes from Pseudomonas sp. DSP3-2-3, assembly GCF_049898225.1. Classification (NCBI taxonomy): domain Bacteria; kingdom Pseudomonadati; phylum Pseudomonadota; class Gammaproteobacteria; order Pseudomonadales; family Pseudomonadaceae; genus Pseudomonas; species Pseudomonas sp. DSP3-2-3. Next base: position 126,559 of record NZ_JAFCXH010000016.1, read on the forward strand.
CCGGCAAGGGCCAGCTGGAGGTCGGGCTGCGCATGCCAGCCCAGGTGCGCGCCCCGGCCAAACGCGAAACCCCGGTCAGCACGCGCGTCGTGCAGCATCCGCCGACGCTGGAGCGCCTGAGTGGCGATGATCCAGGTTTGCAGCAAAGCGTCACCCGGCTGTACAAGCTGCTGGATAAAGACCTGCCGATTTTGATCAACGGTGAAACCGGCACTGGCAAGGAAGCCTTCGCCAGGGCGATCCACCACGCCAGCTCGCGCCGCTGCGGACCTTTCGTTGCACTGAACTGCGCCGCGATCCCGGAAACCCTCATCGAAAGCGAACTGTTCGGCTATCGCAGCGGCAGCTTTACCGGTGCCAGCAAGAAAGGCATGAAGGGCAAGCTGGAACTGGCCAATAGCGGCACGCTGTTTCTTGACGAGATCGGCGACATGCCCGCGCACCTGCAAACCCGTTTGCTGCGGGTTCTGGCCGAGCGCGAGATTTCACCGCTGGGTGCCGACACGCCGATTGCGCTGGATATTCAAGTTGTCTCGGCAACCCACCAGGATTTGTCGGCAATGATCGACAACAAAGTGTTCAGGGAAGACCTGTTTTATCGCCTCAGTGGCATGACCTTGCGCCTGCCGGCCCTGCGCGAGCGGCGTGACATCGACAGCCTGATTGACGGCGTGCTGACTGACCTCGCGGGCGGCGAAGCCTGCAGAATCGATGCGCAGGCGAGAAACCTGCTGCGCCAGTTCCCATGGCCCGGCAACATCCGCCAGCTTATCAACGTGTTGCGTTACGCCCTGGCATTGTCGGACGACGGAAATATCGACAGCACTTGCCTGCCAGTGGAAGTGTTGCAGCCACGCAGCCCTGAAGCCACGGCCAATCCAGCGCTGCCGCTGAGCCAGGGTCTGGCGGGTCAGGTCGCCGCTGATGAGGGCCAGCGCCTGATGGAAGCCTTCAAACGGCACCAATGGAACATCACAGCCGTCGCTGAAGAACTCGCCGTGGCCCGCTCGACGCTATACCGCAAGATGAAGAAACACGGGATTGTGCAGCCGAATCTGGTGATGTAACACCTGTGGGAGCGGGCTTGCTCGCGAAGAAGCCGGCAAACCCGCCACCGGTTCGGGGTCCAGAACACCGCCTTCGCGAGCAAGCTCGCTCCCACCAGATCAAATCTGCAAATAAACCACATGCGTATGAGTGAATTCATAAACGCCGTGCTTGCCGTCCGCACCGCCGATGCCGGATTTGCGCACTCCGGCGTGGAAGCCTTGCATCGCTTCAAAATTCTCCCGATTGATGTAGGTTTCGCCGAAGTCCAGCTCGTTGCAGGCGCGCATCGCCGAGCTGAGGTCTTTGGTGTAGATCGATGAGGTCAGGCCGAATTCGCAGTCATTGGCCAGGGCGATGCCTTCGTCCAGATCGTCGATGATCTGGATCGGCAGCACCGGTCCGAAGATCTCGTGGCGCATGATCTCCATCGCTTGTTGGCAACCGGCCAGCACCGTTGGCTGATAGTGGAAGCCCTGACCATTGCGATCAGCAACGGAACCGCCAGTGATGACCTGTGCACCATCGCCCACCGCTGTCCTGACCATTTGCGCAACCTTATCCAGCCCAGCCTGATTGATCAGCGGCCCCATGTCCAGATTGTCTTCTGCCAACGGATCACCATAGCGCGTCGCCGCCATCGCCGCGCTGACCTGATCGATAAACTGGTCGGCGACTTTGCGCTGGACGTAAACCCGCTCGGCGCAGTTGCAGACTTGCCCGGTGTTGATCACCCGGGATGCGGTAATTGCTTTCACCGCCAGGCCCAGGTCCGCGTCAGCCAGGACAATGGCTGGCGCCTTGCCGCCGAGTTCCAGATTGAGCTTGGTGATATTCCCGGCCGCAGCCGCCATAATCCGCGAGCCCGTGGCAACACTGCCGGTGAAATTGACCATGTCCACCCCGGCGTGGCTGCTCAGGGCGCTGCCAACCGTGGCGCCTTTGCCGGACACGATGTTTACCACGCCCTTGGGCAGATCTGTTTCAGCGAGCAAGCGGGCAAATTCAAAGCAGTTGATCGGCGTTTCTTCGCTGGGCTTGATGACGATGGTATTACCGGTTATCAGCGCCGGGGCCAGTTTGCGAGCGATGAGGAAGAACGGGAAGTTCCACGGCAAGATCCCGGCAATCACGCCCAACGGTTTGCGAAACACGAAAATGTTCTCGCCCGGACGGTCGCTGGTGAGGATTTCCCCTTCGAGGCGACGGCCCCATTCGGCCATGTAATCCAGATAGTCAGCGGTGAAATTGACTTCCACCAACGCCAGCCCGAGCACCTTGCCCTGCTCGGCCGTGATAATCCGCGCCAGGCGCTCGGCATTGTCGCGGACCTTGGTTGCAATGCGATGCAAATAGCCCGCGCGTTCATTGGCCGGCTTGCGCGCCCAGCCTTTCTGCGCAGCACGCGCAGCGGCGATGGCGCGCTCAACTTCCGACAGGCTGGTCTCGGGCACCGAACCCAGCAACTGGCCGTTAGCCGGGTTGAACACTTCGATGAGGTTATCGCCGTCGGCAAAAGCGCCGTCGATGTAGCTTTGGTAGATGGGCAGTGATTGAGACATGTGTGCATCCTCCGTTAAGCAAAAGCGGGATTTGTGGGAGCCGAGCTTGCTCGCGAAGGCAATGTCTGACCTTCGCAAATGCACCGGATGTACTTGCCTCTTCGCGAGCAAGCTCGCTCCCACGAAATATCATCAATTCAACGGCTTACTTCGCAACCGTCTTCGCCGACTTCATATCGTTGAGCAGGTCATGGGAGCGTTTGATGATGTATTGATGCACCAGCTCCACTTCGTCCGGCTTGAGTTCTTCAGCGAACGACGGCATGCCGTCCTGGACGCGACCGCCATAGACGATGCCGAGGAACATCTGATGGTTTTCCTTGCTCAGCATGCGCAAGTCCGGCAGCACGCCGCCGCTGATGGCATTGATGCCGTGGCAGGTATCGCAATGGCCGTTGAACAGCGCGCGGCCTTTGTCGACCTGTTCGGTCGTGCCGGTGAACGCCGGTGGATCAACCTTGCGGTCGGCGTATTTGTATTTCAGATCCGGCAGTTTCGCCGTGCCGCCCAGCTTGTAGGTCAGCACCTGAGCGTTGGGCTTGACCCCGGCGCGCAGGGACAAGGCCCCGGCAAAAGTGGAAAACGCCCCGCCCCAACCGGCCATGAACGTCACATATTGCTCGCCATCCACTTCATAGGTCACAGGGCCTGCCATTACGCCGGTATTGGCCGGCTGCTCCCACAAGGTTTTGCCTTTGTCGGCTGAGTAGGCGACCACTCGCCCGTCGGCGGTACCTTCAAACAACAGGTTGCCGGCGGTACTCAACGTGCCGCCGTTGAAGATCGTCGAGTACGGCACTTCCCAGCGTGCTTCCTGCTTGATCGGGTCCCACGCAATCAGCTTGCCGGTCCAGGTGTCGGCGAGTTTGCGCAGGCCTTCAGGATCTTCCGGCATCATTCCGGTGTTGACCTGCAGCTGATACATGCTCTTGAATTTCTTGCGCGGCGGCGCGCCATCCACGTCCTGATACAACGCCGACATGATGTGCGCCGGGATGTACACCAGACCGGTCTGCGGGTTGTAGGACATCGGCTGCCAGTCGTGAGCGCCCCAGAACGCTGGCTGGACCAGCAGGGCTTTTTTCTCCGGGTCACGCCAATAGACGGCGGCTTTTTCGTCGACGATGGGCCGGCCGGTCTTCATGTCCACGCCGGTGGCCCAGTTGATCGGCACGATGTTCTTGGCCGAAAGCAGCTCGCCGGTCTTGCGGTCGATGACATAGAAGAAGCCGTTTTTCGGTGACTGCATCAAGACCTGGCGCATCTTGCCGTCGATTTCCAGGTCCGCGAGCATGATGTGCGCGGTGGCCGTGAAGTCCCAGGCATCGCCGGGGGTGGTCTGGTAGTGCCAGACGTATTCGCCGGTGTCCGGATTGATCGCGACGATGGACGACAGGAACAGGTTATCGCCCTTGCCTTCGGAGCGCAGGCGCGGGTTCCACGACGAAGCGTTGCCGACGCCGAAATACAGCAGATTGAGTTTCGGGTCATAGGACATCGAGTCCCAGACCGTTCCGCCGCCGCCCTGCTCGACGAACTTGTCGCCGAACCAGGTCTTGGCGGCCATTGCCATGGCCTTGTTTTCCGGCGGCAGTTTCGGATCGCCCGGCACGGTGAAGAAGCGCCAGTCCTGTTTGCCGGTGTCGGCATCGTAGGCCGTGATGTAGCCGCGTACGCCATACTCGGCGCCGCCGTTGCCGATGATCACCTTGCCGTTGATGATGCGCGGCGCACCGGTAATAGTGATGCTGCGATTGGGATCGGTGCGGGTGTCCACGGACCATACGCGCTGGCCGCTCTTGGCGTCGATGGCTTCCAGGCGTCCGTCCAGCACGCCGACGAAGACTTTGCCGCCCCAGACTGCGACGCCACGGTTCACTGCATCGCAGCAGGCTTCACCGGCGCGGCTGCGGTCCGATTGTGGATCGTATTTCCATAACAATTTGCCGTTACGCGCATCCAGCGCATAGACCATGGAAAACGGCCCGGTGGTGTACATCACGCCATCCACCACGATAGGAGTGGCTTCAACACCCCGGTCAATGTCCAGTTTGTAGCTCCAGGCCAGACCGAGCTTGCCGACGTTGCCGTCGTTAATTTTGTTCAGCGGGCTGAAACGCTGTTCATCGTAGGTACGACCGTGGCTCATCCAGTTGCCGGGTTCCTGGTCGGCGGCGCTGATTCGCGCACCATCGACCTGCGCGGCCCCGGCAGCGAACGCGCCGTTGGCGCAGGAAAGCACCAGGGCGACTGCAGCAACGAGAGACGTGAGCGGTCCGGGACGAGGTTGTTGGCCAAATCGATTCATGAGGCTCTCCGTTCTTATTAGAACCGGGATCGATCGTCCCGGCTGGAGAGCAACAGAGCAAGGCCTGTGCCAGGCTTATAAATACCCTGTATTTCAATGACTTGATTGCAATACGAAGTTAATCTGTCGCGCTCGCGCCGCTACACCTGTAGCGCTTGAGACGACAATCAGCGCGGGCCTGCATCATTTGTTGCCCTGGGTAGTGAATAATGGCGTAGTGACATGTGAACGTCGGTCGCCAACCGGGGTCAATGCAATAACGCAAACCGACCGCCGCACCAGTCTTGATTTAATTCGGCTGAATCGGTGCCGACAAGGTATCTTCCAGCCCCGCGTTTGATTAATTTTCCACCCAGTCACTTTTACGCAGATGAGCCCACTTTGCCTGATACGAAACAGCCCTCGGACCTGATCATTTGCGAGCACTGCGACTCGCTATATGAGTCACATCCGCTTGCGCATGGCGAAACCGCTCTGTGCCTGCGCTGCGGCGCGGTACTGGGCCGTGGCCATCGCCTGACCATCGAACAATTACTGGCCCTCACCATCGGCGCGGCGGTGTTGTTTGCCTTTGCCAATTACTTTCCGGTGATCAGCATCAGCATGCAGGGCCTGAGCAATCAAGTGACCCTCTGGCAATCGGTCGAGGCGCTGGCTCAGGGTCGCATCACGCTGATTGCCCTGGTGGCCGGGCTGGCAATCATTTTCGCCCCGCTGCTGCAAATAAGTCTGCTGTTCTGGGTCCTGGTGCATGCGCACAAAGGGGTGATCGCTCCGGGTTTCAAGACTTGCATGCGCGCCCTGGAGCACTTGCGGCCATGGAGCATGCTGGAAGTGTGTCTGCTGGGCATTCTGGTGGCCATCGTCAAGCTGTCGGGAATGCTCGATGTGCATCCGGGGCTTGGCTTGTGGGCGATGGCAATGTTGATGGTGCTGATCATTCTGATCGCCGGCAAAGACATTCGTCGCCTGTGGAAAGAGCTGGGAGTCGAGCCGTCATGAACGGGATTCCTTATGCCAGCGAACACAATGTGTGCCTGTGTCATATCTGCGGTTATGTCTGCCCGGCCGATACCCGCATGTGTCCACGCTGTGACTCGGCGGTACACGCCCGCAAGCCCAACAGCCTGACCCGGACCTGGGCTTTTCTGATCGCCGGGCTGATTTTCTATATACCCGCCAACCTGCTGCCAGTGATGTACACCACGCTGTTCGGCAACAGCAGCCAGAACACCATCATGAGTGGTGTCATCGAATTTTTCGAAGGCGGCTCATGGGATATTGCCCTGCTGATTTTCATCGCCAGCGTCGTCGTGCCGTGCATCAAGTTCGTGGTGCTGGGCATGTTGCTCGTCACCTGTCAGCGCCGCAGTACCTGGGCCATGCAGGAACGGTCGCGGCTCTATCGTTTTATCGAGTTGATCGGCTACTGGTCGATGCTCGATGTATTGGTCGTCGCCCTGGTGGCGGCGCTTGTGCAGTTCCGAGAGCTCAGCACCATCGAGCCACGCATCGGTATTCTGTTTTTTGGTCTGGTTGTGGTGATGACGATGTTCGCCGCCATGAGTTTCGATCCCCGGCTTATCTGGGACGCAGAGGTTGAAGATGTCTGACAATGCCCTACCCCCTTCCCCCTCCGCGCCGCTTCGGCCTGAGGTCAAACGACGCCGGGTGCGTGTTTCGCTGGTCTGGCTGGTGCCTATCGTTGCCGGTCTGATCGGCTTGTCCATGGCGCTGCATGACTGGATGAACGTCGGCCCGAAAATCACCGTCAGCTTTCTCACCGCTGAAGGCCTGGAAGCCAAGAAAACCCAGGTCAAGTACAAGAACGTGGTGATTGGCATCGTCAGCGACATCGCCCTCAGCGATGACCGTACCCACATCCTGGCCACTATCGAACTCAACAGCAGTGCCAGCCCGTTCACCCGGGAAGACAGCCAGTATTGGGTAGTGCGTCCGCGAATCGGCGCCCACGGTGTTTCCGGCGTCGATACCCTGCTGTCCGGCGCGTTCATTGGCGCCGATGCAGGCAGTTCGGAAAACACCAAGGGCGACTTCCTCGGCCTGGAAACCCCGCCGCCGGTAACCTTCGGTGAAAAAGGCAAGCGCTTCAAGTTGCACACCGATGACCTGGGCTCCCTGGACATTGGCTCGCCGATCTATTACCGACGCATCCAGGTGGGCCAGGTGGTTTCCTATGACCTGTCAAAGGACGGCAAAGGCGTCGATATCGAGATTTTCATCAACACCCCCAATGACCAGTACGTCAGCACCGACACGCGTTTCTGGAATGCCAGCGGCGTCGACGTCACGCTAGGCGCAGCCGGGCTGAAGATTGCCACCCAGTCGCTGACCTCGATCGTCGCCGGTGGCATTGCCTTCCGTGAACCGAACTGGAGCCCGGACGCCAAACCGGCGGCGGAAAACGCCGAGTTCAGGATTTTTGACGATCAGGCGACTGCGCTGGCGCCACCCGATGGCGAGCCGCGCTACATCCGCATGCGCTTTGATCAGTCCCTGCGCGGCCTGGTGGTCAACGCGCCGGTGGATTTCCTCGGGGTGAACGTCGGTCGCGTGGTGTCCGTGGACCTGGATTACGATCCACAGACGCAAACCTTCCCGGGCATCGTCGGTGCGGTTATCTATCCCAAGCGACTGGGCGCCGCGCAAGCCAAACTCGAGAAAATGGGCGGCACCGGTGACGAGGACGAGCAATCGGCGCGCATCCTTGGCGGCTTCGTGTCCCGAGGATTGCGGGCCCAGGCGCGCACCGGCAACTTGCTGACCGGCCAGCTCTACATTGCAATGGACTTCGATCCCAAGGCTCCCAAAGTGGTGTTCGATCCAAAAGCCCGCCCGCTTGAAATTCCCACCGTACCGGGCAGCTTCGACAAGTTGCAGGAACAGCTGCAGGCCTTTGTCGACAAACTGGGCAAACTGCCTATCGACGAACTGGCGAACAATCTCAACGGCAGCTTGAGCGAACTGCAGAAAACCCTGAAGCAGGTCAACGGCACGGTCCTGCCGGAAATGCGCGGCACCCTGCAACAGGCGCAAAAAACCCTGCATACCGCCAACGACAGCCTGGGTGAAGATTCCCCGGCTCGCGTGCAACTCGGCCAGGCCATGGACGAAGTGCAGCGCACCGCCCGTTCGGTTCGCGTGTTGACCGATTTCCTCAGCCGTCATCCGGAAGCCTTGATACGTGGCCGCACCGGCGATGCCGCGCCAGGCTCGTACAAAGCCCCCGCCTCTTCCCGTGCAATCGATCTGGAGCCACAGCAATGACCCTGCGCCTGAAATTCCTCGCCTTGGCCGCGTTGCTGGGGACCACTGCCTGCACGTCCACCGTGACCCATTACTACACGCTGATTGCGCCAGCCACGACCACGGCACAGAAGCCGGTTGCGGTCGCGCCTTTCCAGTTCGAAATGCTGCCGGTGTTGATGCCGGTACAGGTGGATCAACCGCCGCTGGTGATTCGCCAGGGCGATGGCAGCCTGGCCATTCTTGATGCGGAACGCTGGGGGTCGCCACTGGGTGATGAGTTTCACGACGCACTGACCGGCCAACTGGAGCGGCGCTTTGGCAGCCGGGACATGGCAGGCTTACCGAAAGACAGCGGCCAGCCGGTGCTGTCGCTGCGTACCGACGTACGCCGCTTCGAGTCGGTGCCGGGCAGCTATGCAATGATCGACGTGGTGTGGAACCTGGGCTTGCGCAATGCCGGTACCAAAGCACAAAACCTGACCTGCAGCAGCGTGATTCGCGAACCTGCCGGTCTGGGTATGGAAAATCTGGTGCTCGCTCACCAACGTGCGGTTTCGCGTCTGGCCGACACAATCGCCAAAACCGCTGGAAACTGGGCGCAAAACCAGCAATCGCGCTGCCTCTGATAGGCTGATTCGGCCCCGTAGACAATCCGAATGACCTCGGTTGTATATTTCCTACACTCTCGTACCAACTAACGATCCACTTGAGTGGATTTTAGGCGTATCGTTCGACTCGGTTCAAACCGAGCCGAACGGCGAAGCGTACGCGACAATCAGCATCGCGGGTCTGAGCGCGACTTCGATACAATGCCTGTACGCTCAATGAACAAGGCTTTTTATCGCTTCACCGGGTCAACCTGGGGAGCTACCGTCTGGAAGGAAATATCCATATGCCTGGGATTGGTCAGCGGCTTAAACAAGAACGATTGAAACTCAAGCTGTCACAAAGTGCGCTCGGTGCAATCGGCGGCGTGGAAACCAATGCTCAAGGCAACTACGAAAACGGGGTACGCTCACCCAGGGCGGACTATCTGTCACGTATTGCTCAGGCGGGTATCGACGTTGCCTATGTGGTGACCGGTCTGAGACTGCCAGCCCTGACCGGCAACGACGGATTGCAATTGACGCCTGCCCATGAGGACGTAGCTGAAAAACTGCCTGTCGAAGATCCACTGGCGACCCTGGTGGAACGTCTGCAAGGCAGCTTGCACGACATCTCTGACCATCTTTACCAGATGACCCGCCTGGCTGACGCGAGGGTAGAACCTGGCAAGTCCGACACCTTGCAAACCCAGATCGATATTATCAAAGGCGATGCGGAAGCCATTGCACTAGCCACCATCCGCTTGATCTTCGTTACTTCCCGCTTGAACTGAGTAGGTCTGCACCGGGCTGCTCTAACGCCGACGCTGTTAGTTATAAGTTTAAAACCAACGGATCTATCCGCACGGCTGGCGACGCTTGCGTACAGCCGGGTACATGCAGCTATGTTCATAGCTTCCGGCAGCAAGCATTGCCATCGTCGCAGGTGTTGCAGACTTTTCAGATGTTGCACAGCTACCTGGTTTTCTCGGCATGGCATATCCATCTGCCAAACCTGCGTTGAGAAGACAGGGAGCGCGATCATGAGTGAACCACTCGATCTACAAGCATTGAAAAACCGCCAGATGACTACGTGGGCCAGCGGCGACTACGCCGTGATCGGTACCACGCTGCAACTGGTCGGCGAACTGCTGGCCGAAGCCTGCGACCTGCATTACGACGAACGCGTCCTCGACGTCGCGGCCGGCAATGGCAACGCCACCCTCGCCGCAGCGCGCCGTGGTTGCGTTGTGACCTCCACCGACTACGTCAGCGGCCTGCTCGAACGCGGCCGCGAGCGCAGCCGTGCCGAGCATTTCGACGTCAGCTTCCTGGAAGCCGACGCCGAAGCGCTACCCTTTGAAGACGGATCGTTTGATGCGGTCCTGTCAACCTTCGGCGTGATGTTCACCCCCGACCAGCCGCGAGCCGCCGCTGAACTGGCCCGGGTCTGTCGTTCGGGCGGACGCATCGGCCTGGCCAACTGGACACCGGAAGGCTTCATCGGGCAAATGTTCAAAACTCTTGGCAAACACCTGCCACCGCCAGCGGGTGTGAAACCGCCTTCGCTGTGGGGTGTGGAAGATCACTTGAAGGAACTGTTTGGCGATAAGGCAGCAGATATCAAGGTGACACGGCGAGAGTTCAACTTTCGTTACCGCTCGCCAGCGCATTTCATTGAAGTCTTCCGCACCTGGTATGGCCCGGTTCACAAAGCCTTTGCCGCACTCCCGCCCGAAGGTGCCGTGGCATTGGAGCGCGACCTCACCGAATTGCTGACGCGCCTGAACCGTGCCGGTGAGTCATCTTTGGTCGTGCCCAGCGAATACCTGGAGGTGGTGATTACCCGGCGGTGAAGCCAAGTCGGCGCCCGTTGGAGGCGAGGCCTGCCCGCGAAGGCATTGTTTCAGGTTCAGAAAAGTGATGGTCTGTACCGGCCTCTTCGCGGGCAAGCCTCCAACGGGGTTGCCCGCGCGCTCTTACATCGCAGCACTGGCCATCGCGCGAAGCAGCACCGCACAACCGGCAGCTAGATCCTCGGGTGTGGCGTTTTCGATTTCGTTATGGCTGATGCCGCCTTCGCACGGCACAAAAATCATCCCGGCGGGCCCCAGTTCGGCGATGAAAATTGCGTCATGTCCGGCACCACTGACGATATCCATGTGGCTCAAGCCTAACTGCTGCGCGCCGTCACGCACGGCATTGACGCAGAGGCTGGCGAAGTCCAGCGGCGGAAAGTCGGCCGTTGGCGTCAGCTCATAAGTCAGGCCATTGTCAGCGCAGGTCTTTTCGATGGCCTGTTGCAAGTCATCAACCATGGTCTGCAATCTGTCGCTGTGCAGATGCCGGAAATCGATGGTCATCTTCACCTCGCCGGGAATCACGTTGCGCGAGCCCGGATAAAGGTTCAGGCAGCCTACCGTCCCGCAGGCATGAGGCTGGCTGGCGTTGGCGATGCGGTTGACGGCGGTGACCACATGCGCCGCGCCGACCAGCGCGTCCTTGCGCAAGGACATGGGCGTCGGACCGGCGTGAGCCTCAACGCCACTCAAGGTCAGGTCGAACCATTTCTGGCCCAGACACCCCATGACCACGCCGATGGTCTTGCGCTGGTCTTCCAGAATCGGGCCCTGCTCGATGTGTGCTTCGAAGTACGCCCCCACGGGATGACCCAGCACGGCGCGGTTACCGGCATAACCGATACGTTGCAGTTCTTCACCGACCACCAGGCCCTGTTCGTCCTGCTTGGCCAGTGTCTCAGCCAGATCGAGCTTCCCGGCGAACACCCCGGAACCCATCATGCAGGGCGGGAAGCGCGAGCCTTCTTCATTGGTCCAGACCACGACCTCGACCGGCGCTCTGGTTTGCAGGCCAAGGTCGTTCAAGGTGCGGATGACTTCCAGTCCGGCCATGACGCCAAAACAGCCGTCAAACTTGCCACCGGTGGGTTGCGTGTCGATGTGGCTGCCGGTCATGACCGGTGCGCGCTGCGGATCGCTGCCAGGCCGGCGCGCGAAAATATTGCCGATTGCATCGACGGTCACCGTGCAGCCGGCCTCTTCGCACCACTTCACGAACAGATCACGGGCCTGACGATCCAGATCGGTCAGGGCCAGGCGACAAACACCGCCTTTGGCCGTCGCGCCCAATTGCGCGAGGTCCATCAGTGATTGCCAGAGACGCTGGCTGTTGATCAAGGGCGCGCTGGTGGTGAATGGATCAGGACTGATTTGGGTGTTCATGGGTGTTCTCCGTTTGAGGCCACGTGCGCTTCAGGAATTTTCTTGCCCGGCAATCCGCACTGCCAGTTTGACCAGGCTCAAATCGCTGCCGCGTGGTCCCATCAGCGAGATGCCCAGCGGCACCCCATCCTTGTTTACTAACGGCATGCTCAACTGCGGTGTGCGGCACAGCACGGAAATGGCCAGCAGGTGATGAGAAATCTGCCGGGTCTGCTCGATTTCTTCGTCTTTGGCGCTAAGCAGCGGCGCGATATCCGGCACCGTCGGCAGGACCAGAACGCGATCACCCAACAGCGTTTTCCAGCTTGCCGCAAAGCGCTCACGCAACGCGCAGGCGTCGTTGTATTGAGCATCGGTCACGGCTTTCGACCAGGCGAAACGCGCCGCGACATCGGGGCCAAGACACAGGCCGTTTTGCTCGATGAAATCGCCCTGCGCCAGCCATGCTTCGCGGCCTTGAATGTAGCGAAATGCCCAATAGGCATCAGTCAGCGAAGGCAGCTCGCCTTGCAGTTTTTGAAGCGGCCCGCAAGCGGCTTCGATCTGCGCCAAAGCCGGTGCCAGCGCAGCAAGGGACGCGTCCGGCAACATGGCGAACAACGCGTCGCTGATCACCCACTGCGGCTGCTCCGGCAACGGTGCTGAATCCTCGCCCAGCAGGCACTCGCCAACCAGACCGAATACCTTGGCGTCGCGGGTGAAATAACCGGCGGTGTCCATGCTTTCGCACAACGCCTGGGTATTTTCCAGCGAGACGTGGCCATGACTCGGCCGCAAGCCGAACAACCCGCAATAACTGGCGGGGGTGCGCACCGAACCGCCGGTGTCGCTGCCCATGGCGAAGTCACACAAGCCGTTGGAAACCGCCGAAGCCGACCCCGATGACGAACCGCCGGGAATGCGGTCGTGGGCCGCGCCGTTGCGCGGCGTGCCGTAATGCGCGTTCTTGCCGCTCATGGAGAACGCCATCTCGTTGGTGTGCGCCTTGCCGATCAACTCGGCTCCCGCATCCAGCAAGCGTTGAATGGTCGGTGCGGTCGCGGTTTTGATCCCGGACATTGCCAATACATGCGGGTTGCCGCCGCCCGTTGGGTAACCGGCGACGTCGAACAGGTCCTTGGCGACGAAGGTCAATCCGGCCAATGGGCCGCTGGACGCATGGGGCACTTCGACGGCCGGGTATGGCATCAAGGCAAACGCAGAATCAGTCATGACAGGGACTCGCAAAGAGGTTGAACGGGGACCTGACTCCAGTGATGGCAACTCACTGAGTGGTCGGGAATGACGTCTTCGATGGCCGGCACGACGCTGCGGCACAGGTCGCTGGCGCGCGGGCAACGGGGCGCGAATGCACAGCCGGCCGGCAGGTTGGCCAGGTCCGGCGGCGCACCGGGAATACTGATCAACCGCTCGCCCTTGCGCAGGCCGTCCTTGGGCCGCGTGCCCAGCAACACTTGCGTATACGGGTGCTGCGGGTTGTCCAGCAGTTCGGCTAAAGGCGCTTGCTCAACGATGCGACCGCCGTACATCACCGCGACCCGATCAGCGACTTCCACGGCCGCGCCAATGTCGTGGGTGACGAAAATGATCGACAGACCGAGCGCCTGCTGCAGCTCGCGCAGCAGGATCAGAATCTGGATCTGGACCGTGGCGTCCAGCGCGGTGGTGGGTTCATCGGCGAGCAGAATCTGTGGCTGACAGGCCAGCGCCAGGGCAATCATTGCCCGTTGGCGCATGCCGCCGGACATCTCGTGGGGATAGGCATCCAGCCGTTGCTCCGGGCTGGGAATGCGCACACTGCGCAAGGCTTCCAACGCCGCCGCACGGGCGTCAGCCCTGGACATCGGTCTATGCCGACGCAACGCTTCGACGATCTGCTGGCCAATGGTGTAGACCGGGTCCAGGGCCAGCAGCGGCTCCTGGAAAATCATTGCCGCCACCGGCCCGCGCAGCGCCTGCAACTGGCTGCGGGACAAAGCCATGAGGTTTTGCCCGGCAATCTCGATCTGGCCTTCGATGCTGGTGGAACGCTCGGAATGCAGGCGCATCAAGGCGCGCAAGGTCACGCTTTTGCCGGAGCCGGATTCACCGATCAGCGCCAATACTTCGCCTCGCGCTACAGACAGGCTGACGCCGTTGACCGCTGACAAGGTCTGCCCGCCGCGCTTGAAACGTACCTTGAGGTCGCGCACGGCAACCATGGGTTGTTCGTTCATGCCAGGGCTCCTGTGTAGATCAACTCCGCCGATGGACTTTGGCTGTGCCCCGCCCCCGGCTGGACCATCAGGCATGCGGCGTAATGCTCGCTGCCGGTCAGGGTGAGCTGCGGCGCGGTTTGCCCGCAGATGGTTTCGGCATGGGGGCAGCGCGTATGGAAACGACAGCCGGAGGGCGGATCGATAGGGCTCGGCGGGTCACCGGACAACGGCGAAACCAGCGTGCGTCTGGCCGGGTCCATGGATGGCATGGAGGTCAGCAGCGCCTGGGTGTAAGGATGCTGCGCCTCGGAAAACAGCGACTCGGCGGGCCCGACTTCGACGATCTCCCCCAGGTACATGACCATGATCCGGTCGGACAAATAGCGCACCACGTGCAAATCATGGCTGATGAACACGTACGTCAGTTGCAGGCTGTCCTTGAGGTCGAGCAACAGATTCAACACCTGGGCCTCCACGGATTTGTCCAGCGCCGACACCGCTTCGTCGAGAATCACCAGGCGCGGGTCCACCGCCAGGGCGCGGGCAATGTTCACCCGCTGACGCTGCCCGCCGGACAGCTCGTGGGCGTAGCGCCCGGCGAAACGCGTCGGCTCCAGGCCCACGCGGCCCAGCAGATCCCGCGCTCGTTGCAAGGATTCGCGCTGGCTGACGCCATGCACCGAAGGCCCGAATGCGACGGACTGCTCCATGGTCAGGCGCGGATTCAGTGATGAATAGCTGTCCTGAAACACCATTTGCACCTGGCGCCGATAATCACGCAGCGGCAATTGATGCCCGCCCACGCTCATGGCATCGAACACCAGCTCGCCGCTGTCGTGTTCGATCAGCTGCATCAACAGCCGCGCCGTAGTGGATTTGCCGCAGCCCGATTCGCCGACCACACCGAGGGTCTCGCCCTTGTGCACCACGAAATCGATACCGTCGACGGCGCGGACCACGCTGCGTTTGCCCAACCCGCCTTTGACCGGGAAGTGTTTGACCAGTTTTTCCACTTTCAGCAGTGGCTGCGCTGGACCGCCAATATCGCGCTTGGTCATAGTCAGCTCCGAATCGCCATGGCCGCCCGCAAGCGGTCGGCGAGCACGTTGAAAGAGATCGAGGTGATGAAGATCATCGCGCCCGGCAGCGCCGATACCAGCGGCTGGGTGTAGATCGCGGTGCGCAGGGTGTTGAGCATCAGACCCCACTCCGGCTCGGGCGGGGTAACGCCCAACCCGAGGAATGACAGGCCCGAGGCGAGAATCATCGATACCGAAATCAAACCGGTGGTGAAGACAAAGATCGGCCCCAGCACGTTGCCCAGCACCTGGGTGCGAATGATGGTGAACGACCCGGCGCCCGAAGCCCGCGCCGCTTCGATGTAGTCGCGGTTGCGCACTTGAGTGGTCACGCTCTCGGCAATCCGCGCCACTTGCGGCACGAACACCAGGGTCAGCGAGATCAGTGCGTTGTTCACTCCGGCGCCCAACGCCCCGGAAAACGCGATGGCCAGCAGCACCGACGGGAACGCATAAAACACGTCTACGGTGCGCATGATCAGGCTGTTCAGCCAGCCGCCAAAATAACCGGCGATTACGCCAATCGCCCCGCCAATGAAGAACGCGAAAATCACCGGCGTAATGCCCATGAACAACGACAGGCGCGCGCCCAGCATCAAGCGCGACAGCAAGTCGCGACCCAGCTCGTCGGTGCCCAGCGGGAAGCCTTCGGTGCCGATGGGCTTGAGACGTTTGAACATGGAGGTGGTAAACGGATCGCCCGGCACGATCCACGGGCCGAACACCGCGAGGATCAGCAACACGAGGATGACGGCTGCCACCCCCAGGGCGACCGGGTCACGACGCACCCGACCGAACACTTCACTCCAGTAACCCGGCGAGCTTTCAACCGGGGTGATGACCGGCGCGGCCGGTCGCAAAATCGACAGGTTCATGCTCAGCCCCTTTTGATACGTGGATCAAGCAGCGTCTGCAGAATATCCACCAACAGATTCAGCGTGACGAAGAACAAGGCCAGCACCCAGATAGTGCCCTGCAGCAAAGGCAGGTCACGCTGGAAAATCGCCGAATTGAGCAGCAAGCCGGTGCCGGGCCAGGCGAACACGGTTTCCACCAGAATCGAGCCACCCATCAGGTAGCCGATCTGCAAGCCCATCACCGCCATGGCGGTCGGCGCGGCGTTTTTGACCACGTGCAGGAACAACCCCCACTCGCCCAAGCCCTTGGCGCGCAGGCCGATGATGAACTCCTGGGACAGGGTTTCCGCCACCTGAGCCCGCACCGTGCGGGCGATGATCCCGGTAGGAATCACCGACAAGGTAATGGCCGGCAGAATCATGAATTGAAAATGCGCCCAGTCCCACGCCCAGGCCGACTGGCCCATGGGTCCGCCACCGGTAGCCGGCAGCCAGCCCAATTGCGAGGAAAAGACGATAACCATCAGCATGCCCAGCCAGTAATGCGGCACGCTGACGCCAATGGCCGAAATCGCCGAAGCGATCTTGTCCAGCCAGCTGTCCTGGAAGTAACCGCCGACGAAGCCGAACAGGCTGCCGAGGACGAAACCGAAAAAGGTCGCCAGCACCGCCAGCCGCAATGAATAACTCACCGCGTTGAGCACTTCGCTGGTCACCGAACGGCCGCTGGCGATGGACATGCCAAGGTCGCCATGCACCGCATGCCAGACCCAAAGGCCAAATTGCACCGGCAACGGTTTGTCGAAGCCATACGCCTGAACCAGTTGTTCGCGAAGGGCTTCGGAGGCATCCGGGGGCATCACCGACACCAGCGGATCGCCGGGGGCCATGTGCACGAGCATGAAACACACCAGTGCTACGCCCAATAAAATCGGGGTCGCCAGCAGTACGCGGCGCAAGATATAGGCAAGCATAGGTTTCCTCGCTTGGATCAATCACGGAAACGGGGCCCGTTGGAGAGAGGCTTGCCCGCGAAGGCGTTATCCCGGGTCAGGAGACAGGCCGCATGTATCGGCCTCTTCGCGGGCAAGCCCTCGCGCCAACAGGTTGTGGCTCAGCAGGCTTCTCAGTCCTGCTTGGAGACCAGCGACAAGTCGATGAACCAGCTTTGCGGCTGTACCACGCCGGTGACTTTCGGCGAAATGGCCCGTGGACCCACGTCGTGGGCAACAAACAGGAACGGCACTTCATCGACAATCGCCGCATGCAGCTTGCCGGAAGCTTCGTCCAGCGCCTTCGGATCGAAGGAGTTACGCACCGTGGTAATCAACTTCTCGACCTGTGGCGAAGCGAAGAATCCCCAGTTGTTGGAAACCGGCGGGAAAGCCTTTTCACTGGAGAAACGCACCATGCCGAAATACGGGTCCATGACCGCCGCACTGACGTTGATCGCGTTGGCGCCCTGAGCTGCCGGGTCCTTGGCACCCAGACGCCAGCCGCTGAACAGCGTGTTCCATTCGGTGACGGCAATGTCCACGTCGAAATAGCAGCCCTTGAGGCTTTGCTGGATGTACTCGTTCATCGGCAACGGCTGCATCTGCCCGGAGCCGGACGCCGAAGTCAGGACCTTGACCTTGACCGGGTGATCCTTGCTGAAGCCAGCATCGGCCATGAGTTTCTGCGCAGCGGCCTGGTCATACTTGATCTTGAAATCCGGGTTGCCATACCACGGCGAATCTTTCTCATAGATGCCCGTCGCTTCCTGCATGAAACCGCCCAGGTAGGCTTTCAGTTCGCTGCGATCCAGACACAGGTTCGCGGCCTGACGCACGCGCTTGTCGAGCCACGGCGAACCCGGTGCGAACGAGAACTGCCATGGCCACAAATGCGGCTGGCCGTTGGCGTAGATCTTGAATTTCTTGCTCTTGATTTGCTCGATGGCGTCTGGCGCAGGGGCTTCGATCCAGTCCACCTGACCGGACAACAGCGCCGCAGTACGCGCGTTGGCTTCCGGCAATGGAATCAGCACCACATGGTCGACTTTGGGAATGCGCTTGGGGTCCCAATAACCCGGATTTTTGTCCAGCACCAGTTCCTGGCGCGGCACCATGCGATCCATCTTGAACGGACCGGTGCCCACGGAGTGGCTGGCGAATGCCGTCCAGGCCAGTTTCGAGCGTTCCGCCGGATCGGTAGTGGCCGCCGGAACTGCGGCAAAATCCTTCTGCCAGGCCGTCGGCGAGGCCATGAACAGGTTAGTCAGGTTATACGGCAGCACCGCATCGGGTTCGCTGGTGGTCAATTCGACGGTCAGGTCATCGATTTTTTGCGCGCTGCGCAGCGTCGGCATACGCGAGACGGTCATGCCGATTTGCCCCGGCGCATATTGCGGCGCCTGCTTGTCGAGGACCTTGTTGACGTTCCACACCACGGAGTCGGCATTGAACGCCGAGCCATCATGAAACTTGACGCCGGGACGCAGCTTGAAAATCCACTTGGTGTGATCGTCCGGTTTGACTGCCCATTCAGTGGCCAGCCCCGGAATCAACGTGCTCGGCTTCTCGGCTTGCGACAGATCCCACTCCACCAGGGAATCAAACATAGTGATCCCGGTGAAACGGTTGCCCTCATACCCTTGATCTGGCTGACCGTGAGTCAGCGGAATGTCCGCAGCAGTCATGGCGATACGCAACGTGCTTTCGGCCATGGCGGCCAGGGGCGACAAAGCGCCAACAGCGATCGAGCAGGCCAGGGCCAGCCGGGTAAGACTTCGTGCGTGGGTTTCTGAAGCATGCGTCATGGCGAGTTTCCCATCAGTCAGGTAAGGAGAGCTGACAGGCTCAACGCAATGCTCATACCAACTTTTTAGTTACCCGCTTCACAGCTCCTTCTGAAATTATAAAATTGCTTATTTTTCAATAATTTATGGTGATAGATAAACGC
Organism: Pseudomonas sp. DSP3-2-3; assembly: GCF_049898225.1. NCBI lineage: Bacteria > Pseudomonadati > Pseudomonadota > Gammaproteobacteria > Pseudomonadales > Pseudomonadaceae > Pseudomonas > Pseudomonas sp. DSP3-2-3. The sequence goes on from NZ_JAFCXH010000016.1 coordinate 145,649, forward strand.
TGTGAAATTTTTACCCAAACGTTTGGGTAGTGTTGCGCAACGGATCGTGCAATCTTTTGGTACGCAACGCTCCATCGTGGCGCAACGGCTCGGTTTAAGGCTAAAGCATCGGCTGAGTCTGTGCAGCGACCCGCCGTGATGCGAGCATGGCGCCCTGCTCATCTGCACTTTCAGGCGTACCTAATGAACAGACGTCCAGCCACGCTTCGCGGTATTGCCCAGCAGCTCAACATTCATGTTTCAACGGTTTCCCGCGTCTTGAATGGCACGCTGGATCACGCGGATCGAGCGGCGTCCAAAGAAACCATCGAGCGTATTCGTGCGCTGGCGGCCAGCCTGGATTACCAGCCCAACACCCATGCCCGGACCCTGAAAACCCGTAATAGCCGCGAGATTGGCGTGCTGGTGCCGAGGCTGTCCGACATTGTGCTGGCAACGGTCTACGAAGGCATCGACGAAGCCGCCAGCGCCAGGGGCTATACGTCATTTGTCGCCAATACTCTGGATCTCCCCGAGCGCCAGCGTGAACGGGCCGAGCGAGCACTGGCGCGCAATGTCGCCGGGCTGATCATCAGTGATGTGCATTGCACGAATGAAGCGGGGTTTCTTGAGGAGCTGCAAGAGCGGCAAGTGCCGTTCGTGCTGGTCAGCCGACGACGCGGGCAACATTGCTCCATCACCTCTGACGACGAAATGGGAGGCAGGCTGGTCGCCGAACATTTATTCGCCCAGGGTCACACTCGGGTGGCGGTGATTGCTGGCGAACCGCACAGCAGCAACGCGCGGGAGCGCACCGCCAGCTTTGTCGAGTATTACCGGGGACAAGGTATCGAAATCGAAGCCGAACGGATTATTCCCGGCCATTTCGACACCCAGACCGGTTTCAACACCGGCGAAATCCTGCTGGCTCATCCGCAGCCGCCAACGGCGATTTTCGCCGTCAACGACTTCCTGGCTATCGGCCTGTTCGGTGCCCTGCGCAATCGCGGGCTGGTGGTCGGCCGCGATATTGCCGTGGTTGGCTACAACGACACGCCGCTGGCCGCGCATCTGCAACTGACCAGCATCAGCACCAGCATGCATGCCCAAGGCGTACATGCTGTGGAAACCCTGCTCAAGCGCATTGCCGGCGAGCCGGTACAATCCCACCGTTTTCCGGCGCTGCTGAAGGTGCGTGCCAGCAGTCTTTGCTCATCCTGAAGTGACTAGAAACCGACGGTTGCCGACACCAGCCAGGTACGCGGCGTTGACAAGGTCAAGCCGGCCGCAGCATCCGACGACGTGGCGGCAGAGGCCCAGTAAGTCTTGTCGAGCACGTTCTCTACAGCCGCCCGTAAGGTGATCGGATTGCTGCCCAGTTTGAAAGCGTAACGCCCGCCCAGATCGTAGCGCTGCCAGGCGTCGATTTTCTGCTCGTTGGCTTGATCCAGGTATTGCGAGCCGGTGTGGATGGCCCGCGCGGTCAAGGTCAAACCCGGCAATCGGTTGATGTCGTATTCCAGCCCCATGTTGGCGTTGAGGATCGGCGAACCGGTGCCGCGCTTGCCGTCGTACTGGCCCAAAGCGGTTTTGGTCTGCTCGCTGTCCAGCACCATCACCCCACCCAGCAAGCGCAGATCGCTGGCCAGTTCGCCAAACAGGTTCAGCTCGACGCCCTGATTGCGCAGTTCGCCATCAGGCTTGAAGTTACCGCCTGCGTCGGTGATATAGCTCGGTTGTTCGATACGGAACACACTCAACGTGGTGGCGAAGCCGCCCATGTCGAGCTTGACGCCGACTTCGGTCTGTTTCGACTTGTACGGGGCAAATACTTCGTCACGGTTGGTCGCCGTGGTCGGCGCGGTTTCGCCCTGGCTCAGACCTTCTATGTAGTTGGCGTACAGGGAAATATTGTCCGTGGCCTTGATCACCAGGCCCGCCGCCGGTGAGGTGGCTTGCTCGTCATATTGCTGGCCGAGCACGCCATTGGCATAGGCGTCCACTTCGACCCGTTGCAGCCGCGCACCGAGGGTCAACAGCACTCGATCATCAAAGAAGCTCAAGGTATCGGCCAGCGCTGCACTGGAGAACACATCTTCAGTGTGGGTCGAGGTGTCAAAGCGGTTCGGCACGCCGGGATACGGCTGCAACACCGAATTGTAGAGGTTGCTGACGCGGGTCAGGTAACGCTCGCCGCTGTTGTCGAATTCCATGTCAAAGCGGTTCAGGCTCAGGTTGACCGTATGCCCGACCGGCCCGGTGTTGAACCAGCTGCGGGCGCCGACGGTAAAGGTCTTGACCTCTTCGTCACGCTGGAACGATCGGGGCGTCATGTTGAAATTGCCGTTGCTATTGGTGACCTGTACCGCGTGACGCAGGAAGTCGTACTCGCCACTGCGCGCGCCGGCTGCGGCATAAACCATCAATGAATCGCTGACGTCATACTCGCCACGCACCGCGCCGAAGGTGTCCTTGGAGTCGGCATAGGTCCAGGGCTGGGCGAAGTTGTGATGGATGTCCTCGGCCTTGGGCATCTTTATCCCGGCGGCGACTTCCACCCGTTCGATGGGCGCATCGCCGTGGCGCTCGGAACGGCCGAAGTCCAGCGACAAACGCACCCGCTCCTTCTTGAAATCCAGACCGATCACCGCTGCTTCGCGCTCCACCGATTGATGGTCCCACTCGGTGTCGCCGGACTGACGTACGCCATTGAAGCGCACGCCGTATTCCTGCTCATCGCCAAAGCGTCGACCAATGTCCATGCTGCCGCCGAACTGGCCCGCCGACGCATAGCTGCCGGTAAATTCCGTGAGTGGATCCTTGCCGGCGCGCTTGGGTTCGATATTGATCCCGCCACCCACGCTGCCACGGGGCGCAATGCCGCCGAGCAGTGCGCCGGGGCCTTTGAGGATATCAATGCGTTCGACCATCTCCATGTCGATGGAATACGTCGGCAGCACGCCGTACAGACCGCCGAACGACACGTCGCTGTTGTACAGGCTCAAACCGCGAATGGAGAACTGCTCGAAACGACCACCGGCCGGATTGGTGGTACGCACCGAAGGATCGTTGGCCACCACGTCGCCCAAGGTGCGAGCCTGCTGGTTTTTTACCGTGGTGCTGGTGTAGGACGTCAGGTTGAATGGCGTTTCCATGAAGTCATGATCGCCGAGCATGCCTTGATTGCCGCGCCGCGTGACTTGCCCGCCGGAATACACATCGCCCTGCTGATCAAAGCGGCTGCCGTCGATGGAGGTTTGCGGCAACACCATCGAGCCATTTTCACTGGTCGGTGCCGCAATCAACGTGTACGACTGATCGGCGACCGGCTGCAATTGCAGGCCAGTGCCTTGCAGCAAGCGGGCAAAGCCTTCCTGGGGCGCATAGTCGCCCGTGAGCCCGGCCGTGTTGCGACCGGCGACCAAGGCCGGATCAACCGAAAGACTGACGCCAGCCTGCGCAGCAAAGCGGGTCAATGCCGTGCTCAGGTTTCCGGCGGGGATCTGATAATTGTGTCTGGCGCCCTCTTCGGCCCATGCCGGCGCGACCAGCACCGAACCCGCACCCAGCCCGACCAGAACGCTGGCGTGGCAACTCATTTGAAGCAAAGGACGCATGCCCAGATGGGTCAGGCGCAGACGTCGAAGAAAAACTGCGGGCATCGGAACACTCTCTTATTTCGTTCACTTGAGAGCAATGACAGGCGAGGTCAAAAAAAGGGACACGGCTCAGGAAGAAATTTTTCGCGGCGCCAGCGTGACCCAATAGCGGGTGCGCGTCTGCACCTGCAAGGGCAGGCTGGCGGCCAGTAGAAACAGGATCTTGTCGGTATCGTCGAGGCGGAAGGTACCGGTGACTTTCAAGGCATCCAGCGCCGGTTCCCAGCGCAGGACGCCAGGCCGATACCGACTCAGTTCGGCAAGGAACAGCCCCAGAGGCTGGTTTTCGACGCTGAGCACACCTTCGCGCCAGCCCGGCTGTCGGGTGTCGAAGCTGTGCAGCGGCGCCACGGTGGATGAGTTCATGGTGGTTTGCTGGCCGCCGTGTAAGCGCACGCTCAAGCCGTTTGGCGGGAAAAGATCGACGCTGCCGCGCCAGACTGAAATCCGACAACCCTGCCCGTCCAGCCGCACGCATAGCTCGGCGTCATTGGCCAGAATGCGCCCTGCCGGAGTTTCGATGGCGATGGCGGCCGTGTTCGCCGCCATGTTCAAGGCCAGCTCACCTTCGATCAGGGCCAGGCTGCGTGTCGGCGCATCGATATTCACCGCGCTGGCGGTATCCAGTTGCAACAGACTGCCATCGGGCAGACGCAACTCCTTGCGCTCGCCGGCCACCGTGCGCAAATCAGCGCGCCATGCCGCCACCGGGGCATGCTGGCTGAGTAGCCAGCCGGCAGGCAGTAACGCGGCGACGATCAAGCTTCGCTTGAGGACGGTGCGACGGCTCAGCGCCGGACGATCGAGGCTGGCCAGTGCCAGTTCGCCGGGCAGCGCGGAAAATCTGCCGCGCAGACCCTGGGCTTTTTGCCAGGTCTGTTCGTGACTGGGGCATTGCTCGCGCCAGCGTTGCAGTTGCGCACGGTCTTCGTCACTGGCGCTGCCGGATTCCAGCAGCACCAGCCAGTACGCCGCATCTTCAGCCACGCGGCGTGACGGCGCGAGACTGCTCACAGCTCGGCCATCAAGCAATGGGTATACGCCTGAGCCATGTAACGTTTCACTGTGCGCTCGGAAACGTCCAGCCGTTGCGCAATCTGCGCATAGCCCAAGCCTTCCAGCTGCGCCCATAAAAATGCCCGGCGCACCGCCAAAGGCAACGCGTCGAGCAATTCATCCAGTGCTTGCAGGGTTTCCAGCAGAATCCAGCGTTGTTCGGGGGACGGGATGACGCTCTCGGGCAAAGTCGCCAAGGCCTGCAGATAAGCCTGTTCAAGGCTGCGACGCTGATAGTGATTGACCAGCAAACGCTTGCCGACCGTCAGCAAATACGCGCGAGGTTCACGCAGTTGGGTCAGCGGCTCGCTGGGTTGGCTGGCCAGAACCCGGACAAAGGTATCCTGGCTAAGGTCGGCCGCATCCCACGCATTACCCAGCCGCGCGCGCAGCCAGTTTTCCAGCCAGCTGCGGTGCTCACGGTAGAAATTTTCCAGAGTGGCCTCTGACGGCCCTGCTGTTTGCCTCATGCTGAACGGCCCACTGCGCATGTCGCTAATTAAAATGAGAATCATTCTAATTAGTTACAGGGTGCGAGCCAAGTTATTTAAGCCTCGCTCCAGCAGGCTCAGCGCTCAATTCAACTTGTGCAGGCTGTGTGGGAGCGAATTTATTCGCGAAGGCGTTGTGTCAGCCGATGAAAATGCAGTTGGCCTGACCCCTTCCCGGATGAATCCGGTCCCACAATGGAGCGCGGTATGTCTGCCTTACCGCGTCGCCTGATTCGCGGGCAAGCCTCGCTCCAACGGATCTACGCAACGTTCGCGATAGGACATAAAGCCGATGCATTTGCGTCTACTGGAATGCCGTCTTCCCGGATAAATCCGGTCCCACAAAACCAGCGCGATCTAGTGGGACCGGCTTTAGCCGGGAAGGCGTCGGTTCAGACAATACATCTGCGGCGCCTGGCGGTTGCCCTCAGACATAGAATCTCCAACAGATCGTCGAAAGACTTGTCAGTGCAATACGCCTGTTTTTTTACCGACGCTTCATCCTGTCAATGATCACCGCCAGCAGCAGGATCGAGCCGCGAATCACGTATTGGTAGAAGGTGTCGATGTTCTTCAGGTTCATGGCGTTTTCGATGATCGCCAGAATCAACACCCCGGCGATTACATGGCGAATCATGCCGATGCCGCCGCTCAGGGACACCCCGCCCAGCACGCAGGCCGAGATCACGGTCAGCTCAAAGCCCTGACCGATCATCGGTTGCCCCGAGGTCATCCGCGAAGCCAGCACCACACCGGCCAATGCGCCGATCAGGCCATGCACGGCGAAGATGATGATCTTGGTGCGATCCACATGCACGCCCGCCAGCAACGCCGCTTCCTGGTTACCACCAATGGCCAGGGTGTTGCGTCCGTACGTCGTGTAGTTGAGCAACCAGCCAAAGAAAGCGAAGCAGGCAATGGTAATCAGGATTGGCACCGGGACGCCGTACAGCTGGCCGTTGCCGAACACGAAGAAGTCTTCGTTCATCACCCCGACGGCCTTGCCGTTGGAGAAGATATAGGCCAGGCCGCGGACGATCTGCATGGTCGCCAGCGTTGCAATCAGCGCGTTGATGCGCAGCTTGGCAATGACGATGCCGTTGATCAGTCCTACGACGAGGCCCATGGCCAAGGCTGCCGAAATTCCGAGGAACAGGCTGTCGGTGTCGCGCATGACGATCCCGGCGATGACCCCGGAGCAGGCCAGTACCGAGCCCACGGACAAATCGAAGTGCCCGGAAGCCAGGCAGAACAGCATGGTGCAGGCGGCGATGCCCACCGTGGAAATCGCCAGGCCCAGGCCACGCATGTTCAGCGGCGACATGAAGTTGTCGATCAGCAGCGCGCAGAGCACGAAAATGCCCACGGCGGCCATCAACATTGCCCAGTCGTCGATGAACCGACGCAAATTGAGACCCTGGCGTGGAGCCGTCAGGCTGGTTTCGGTAGACATACGCACCTCTTTTTTATTTTTCACGGTGTTTTGGCCAGGTTCAGACGCGGGTTCGCGGCAGTGCCAGTTGCAGCAGTCGTGCTTCATTGGCCTCGTCGCGGGCAAGCTCGCCAGTGATGGCGCCCTCGCTCATGACCAGGATTCGGTCGGCAATGCCCATGACTTCCATCAGATCGCTGGACACCACAATGACGGCAATGCCGTCGGCGGCGAGGTTATGAATGATCTGATAAATCTCGGATTTCGCGCCGATGTCTATCCCGCGTGTTGGCTCATCCAGCAGCAGCACTTTCATGGGCATGGACAGCCAACGCCCGAGGATCGCCTTCTGTTGATTGCCGCCGGAGAGGAACAGCATTTGCTGATCGGCCGAAGGCGTCTTGACGTTCATCGACTTGATCTGCGCCTTGGCGTTATCGCGCTCCCAGCGACCCTGAATCAGGCAGCCCAGGCTGACGTGACGGGGTCGCGCGCCGATATTGATATTTTCCTGCACGCTGGAGAGCGGCACGATGCCCTCTTTCTTGCGATCCTCGGGGCACAGCAGAATCCCGGCGGCAATGGCATCACGCGGGGACTTGAGCTCCAGCGCCTTGCCCTCGATCTGCAAGACGCCCGCCTTGCAGCGGGTCAGTCCCGAAAGCATGCGGAACAGTTCAGTACGGCCAGCGCCCACCAGGCCGAAGAAGCCCAGCACTTCGCCCTTCTCCACTGCGAAACTGACCGGTTCCTGCAGCCCCGGCCCCATCAGGCCCGTCACCCGCAGGCTTGGCCCCTGATGCTGACGCGGGCGATAGTTGTAGATGTCCTGAATATCGCGACCCACCATGCAGGTCACAAGCCGGTCGTGATCCAGATCGGCCATGTCCTCGAAGGTGCGCACGAAGCGACCATCCTTGAACACCGTCACCGCATCGCAGACCCGGAAGATTTCTTCCATGCGGTGCGACACGTAGAGAATCACCCGGCCTTCGTCGCGCAACTTGACGATGATCGCCATCAGTCGGTCGATTTCCCGCGCCGACAGACTGCTGGTGGGTTCATCGAAGGCAATGACATGGGCGTTACGGGACATGGCCTTGGCGATTTCCACCAACTGGCGCTGGCCGAGAGACAAATCGCCCAGGCGAGTGTTCGGGTCGATTTCGTCGGCCAGGCCTTTGAGCAGTTCCCGGGCGCGACGTACCATGGCCCGCCGATTGACCATGCCCCAGCGGTTGGGCATGTGGCCGAGCAACAGGTTTTCGGCGACGGACATTTCCGGAACCAGTTGCAGTTCCTGGTGAATTACCGCGACACCGGCGGCAATGCTGTCGGCCGTGGACTTGAAGACCTGCTCCTGCCCGCCAATGAACAAGCTGCCGCTGTTGGGCTGGTATGAGCCGCCAAGGATCTTCAACAGCGTGGACTTGCCCGCGCCGTTTTCGCCCATCAAGGCATGGACGCTGCCCGGACGCGCTTCAAAGTTGATGTCCGACAGCGCACGTACACCGGGAAAAGTCTTGCCGATCCCGTTGAAACGCAGACTGCCGCCGGAGAGATGCTGTTCAGTGGCCAGTTGTTGCATGAAAACCTCCTCCTCGCTCCATCGGTCGATGGAGCGAGGACTTGCAGATGTCGGCTCGAAATTTCGGGCCAGCGACGTGGTACGCCCGTTATTTCCAGAGGCCGATTTTGGTCAGCACTTCCTGAAAGTTGGCACGGGTGATCAATGTCACGTCTTCCATCGCGGTGTATTTAGGTGGTTCCTTACCATCCTTGACCCACTCATACATCTGTAGCGCGGTGTTGTAGCCTTCCTTGTCCGGGCTCGGCAGCATCGAACCGAAGAAGCCACTTTCCTTTTTCTTCAATTCGTCGATGGCGTCGGTACCGTTGATACCAATCCCGATGAGATTGGTCGGTTTGAATGCAGAACTTGCTGCGCGCACACCGCCCAGGACCGTGTTGTCGTTCATGCCGCCAACGATCAGGTTTTTAGCCGTGGAAGGAAGTTTAGGCAGTGCCGAGCCGGTGGAATCCATGCTGCCGGGCACGTCGAGGGTTTTCTGCGGCGCATAGATGATGTGATCCAGCGGCAGACCGGCTTTGGTTAGTGCATCGACGGAGCCGTCAGTGCGTTTTTTGCCGGTATCCAGCTCGTTATAGGTGTTGATGATCGCGTAGGTTTCTTTCCAGTCCCAATTGCGGTTCTTCGCTTCCTTAGCCATTTCGGCGCCCTGTTGCTGGCCCACTTCGAAAGCAGCCATGCCCAGATACGGCACATCTTCCATGAACTTGCCTTTGGCATCGACGAAGCGATCATCCACGGCCATGACTTTCATGCCATTGGCCTTGGCCTTGGCGACAATGGCTGGGCCCAGGGAAACATCCGGCGGGCAGATGACGAAGCCTTTGGCACCGTTGGCGGCAAGGCTGTCGATAGCGGAAAGGGTTTTTTCACCGTCTGGCACGGCGATTTTTATGACCTCGAAACCATGATCCTTGCCGGCTTTCTCGGCAAAGGCCCATTCGGTCTGAAACCAGGGTTCTTCAGCTTGCTTGACCAGGAAGCCGATCTTGATTTTATCGGCAGCGGAGGAAATGCCGCTCATGCCCAGAACGGCAGTGGCGACGGCAACACAGCACAGGGAGCGAATCCCGTGGCGACTCAACATAGCTAACTCCTTATTTTTATTGAATAGCTACAGCGTCCAGCGGTGGGTTGTTGGGACACCGCAAGGACGTCAAAACAACAGAAAACAGTCATATCATATTATGAATGCCGACTATGTAACCTAGTGTCACGGCACCCTGGCGACAGCGAATTCATCCTGCAAAACGGTGACAAGCCAGGCCCCGCACACCCACATCTGCCATCAATAACGCGCCGTCGAACTGACCGCTGGCATCGGCGGGCGCAGCGCTGGTGACATACAACGTGGAAAGATCCGCGCCGCCGAATACGCAGCTGGTGGGATGACTGACCGGCAACTCCACCAGCCGGTCGACACTGCCGTCCGGGGCGAAGCGGATCAGACAATGACCGTCCCAGCGGGCGTTCCAGATAAAGCCTTCGGCGTCCATGGCTGAACCGTCCGGCGTGCCACGAGCATGCTCGGCCGCCCAGACATCACGCGAACCCAGGCGGCCATCAGCGCGAATCGGATAACGATAGATCACACCGTCCAGGCTGTCGGCGCTGTACACCTCGTCGCCGGCGGCGCTCCACAACAGCGTGTTGACGATGCCTTGCCCGGCGAGCAACGGCGTGACGCTTGCGTCGTGATCGATGCGGAACAGACCGCCCGAACGGCGCTTCAACGGCAAGTCGCCGCCCTCTTCATCAAGATTGTTCTGCATGCTGCCCAGCCATAGACGGCCCTGGGCATCGCAGCGCGCTTCATTGGCGCGATTGCCGCTGACCGGATCGGCCACACACAACAGGCGCAGGTCCGGCTCATCGGCGGGGGAATCAAGATCCAGGCGGTACACGCCGCTGGCCAGGGTCACCAGGGCATCGCCAGCATGCGTGGGGATGAATGCCGATACCGCTTCGGGCATCCGCCATTTACGAAAGTGGCCATCAGCCAGGCGGCAGGCGAGCCGCGCGGCGATATCCACCCAATACAACGCCAGCGTTTCACGGTCCCAGAACGGCCCTTCGGCCAGCATGAAACGGTGCTCGGTTACGGGCTGCCAGTGCATAAAATCACCCTTGTTATTATTTTTTTTGGTTAATCGGTACTGCGTTTACTCTGCCGATTGCGCGGTGGCCTGACTGGAGAAAAACCCGGCAATCACCACTGCCGCCTGCTCGATCAGGGTCATGCACGCCCATACACCGCGCGCGGCATCCCGTGTTGCAATCGCGTCGGCGAGGTCCTTGTGCAGCGGCAGCGTCTTGCCCAACTCACCCGGCACTGCCGAGGTCACTTCGAACGACACCGCCAGCAATGCGCCCAGCGCCGGCAACATCTGCTCGATGAACTGGTTGTGACTGGCCGCCAGCACCGCCTCATGAAAGCGCCGATCAGCCAGGTTGTAATCGCCCTTGTCCGCAACGGATATCGCCAGGGCCTCGTAGGCCGTCTGGATCTCCGCAATCTGCTCCGGAGTCGCCCTGTCACAAGCCCAGCGCACCGCCATCGGTTCGATGGTGCGGCGCAGGTCGAGCAGATCCATCACAAACCCTTGCGACAAACCCTTGCGTGCCAGCCAACCCACAACCTGCGGATCGAACAGATTCCAGCTGCGCATCGGCATGACGCGTGTCCCGACCTTGGGTCCGACTTCCAGCAACCCTTTGGCGACCAGCGTTTTGATCGCCTCACGAATCACCGTGCGGCTGACGCCCAACTCTTCGGCCAACAGCGCTTCAACCTTCAGCACCTGTCCGGGCGACACATTGCCCGCCGCGATCCAGGTTCCCAACCGATCCACCGTCGACGCGTGGAAATTACTGCTCATGATGCGTACGCCTCGCTATGCGGTTTTTCCGCAGATCGAGGCTAATCATCACATGATTGAGCGTCAAGTCAGCTCAACAGCCCTGCAATCGACTTTTCCAGGTGCTGATGAGAACCAATAATCTCGTCCAGCTACTAAATAGTATTACGATTAAATTTTCAAGCACGCTTTTTTCGTCTATAAATCCATTTATCGCGAAAATCACGGATGAATAGTCTTACCAATCAAATGAGGTTCACGTACTCCCCCACTGCAGACCGAACCATCGGCACTGCGCAAAACAACAAAAAAAGGTAGAACAACCCATGAAACCCTCTTCTCTGCTCAGCAGCTTTGGACTGTCTCTGATGATCGCAACCCTGACGGCCAACGCGGCCGGGCTTTCCAGTGAACACAGCGCCTTCGGTGCCACCAGCGATGGCACTGCCGTCGAGAAGTACACCTTGCGCAACAGCAAGGGAATTCAAGCCACCGTCATTACGTATGGCGCGACGCTGCAGTCGCTGCTGGTGCCGGACAAGAACGGTAAGGTCGACGATGTGGTGTTGGGCTTCGACGATGTGCAGGGTTATCAGAACAACGGCACGGTGTATTTCGGCGCGACCATCGGTCGTTTTGGTAACCGCCTTGCGGGCGGCCAGTTCAGCCTCGACGGCAAGACCTATCAAGTTCCGCAGAACGACAAGACCAACGCCTTGCACGGCGGCCCTCAGGGATTTGACAAGCGGGTCTGGAAAGCCGAACCGAGCAACGGCAATGGCTGGGTGGGTGTGAAACTGACTTATCTGTCCGCCGATGGGGAAATGGGCTTTCCCGGCGCACTCAACACCGAAGTCACCTACAGCCTGAACGAGAAAAACGAGCTGCGTATCCAGTACCGCGCCACTACCGATAAACCTACAGTGTTGAACCTGACCAACCACAGTTACTTCAACCTGGCCGGCGCTGGCAACGGCGATGTGCTCAAGCAGGTCGCGACGTTGCACGCCTCGCATTACACGCCGGTGAATGAAAAGTTGATCCCCACGGGTGAGTTGCCCGCTGTCAGCGGTACGCCCATGGACTTCCTCAAGCCCACGGCAATCGGCAAGAACATCAAGGCCGACCATCAGCAGTTGAAATACGCCGAAGCCAAGCAAGGCGGCTTCGATTTCAACTGGGTGCTGGACACCAAAGGCGACGTGAGCAAACTCGCCGCCGAGGTCAGCGATCCGCAATCCGGGCGTCGCCTGCAATTGTTCACCAGCGAGCCCGGCGTGCAGCTGTACACCGGCAACTTCCTCGACGGCAGCATCCATGGCAAGGCTGGCAAGGTCTATCCACACTGGGGCGCGTTCACCCTGGAAACCCAGCACTACCCGGATGCACCGAACCAGCCGAAATTCCCGAGCACGCGGCTTGATCCGGGCAAAACCTATACGCAGACCACGGTGTTCAAGTTCGTAGGGAAATAACGTGTTGGAGGCTTGCCCGCGAAAGCGATTTTGCTGACGAATCCCAACGCCTTCGCGGGCAAGCCTCGCTTGTATGTTTAGACTTGAAGGGGTGGGTGGGACTAAAAGCCTAGCTTCTGACTCATACCAGTACAGACCGTTGGAGACTTCGTCCCACCCCTTCACCAA